>NZ_JBHXLU010000139.1:0-6839 GCF_042720695.1 Streptomyces sp. NPDC058457
GCTCCGGAGGGAGTCGGGCGCACCACCCCGTATCCATGAGCGCGCCCTCGTCCGGCCTTCTTCGCTGGTAGTCGTGCTCAGTGGGCGATCCCGGTGTACACGGGGATCTCCAGGGGACCGAAGATGCTGGACTCGTGGCGGAACCGCAGTTCGGAGACCGGCACGGCCAGGCGCAGACCGGGGACCCGCCTGGTCAGCGTTCCCAGGGCGATCTCCAGCTCCGCACGGGCCAGGTTCGCGCCGAGGCACAGATGGGGACCGAACCCGAACGCGAGGTGCTGGCGGCTCGCCTGGTCCGGGTCGATCACGTCAGGGTGCGCCACCGCCTCGGGGTCGTGATTGCCCGCGTTCGTCAGCAGCAGGACGCCGTCCCCGGCCCGGATCTGTCGGCCGTGCAGCTCGACGTCCTCGATGGCCACCCTGACGGTGACCCTCTCGGCGATCGTGAACCAGCGCAGCAGTTCCTCCACCACGTCGGGGACACGGTCGGGTTCGGTGCGTACGACCTCCCAGAGGTGGGGGCGCTGCAGGAGTGCGAGGGTGCCGAGCCCGATCATGCTCGCCGTGGTCTCGTGTCCCGCGACCAGCAGCAGCACACCAAGCTCCACGAGGTAGTCGTGGTCGGCGCCGTCCCGTGCCTGGCGGCCGAGCAGGTCGTCGGTGGGGCGCCGTTCCTTGTCCGCGACCAGGGAGTGCATGTAGTCACGCAACTCCTCGAGCGCCGCCGCCCGTTCTTCCCGGCTCGCGGCGGCGGAGAGAAAACGGCTCGACCTCTCCTCGAAGAACGCGTGATCACGGTAGGGCACGCCGATGAGTTCACAGATGACCAGCGAGGGAACCGGCAACGCCAGGACCTCGAACAGGTCGACGGGCCGCGCCGCCTCCAGCAGTCGGTCGATCCGCTGATCGACCACCTCCTGGATCCTCGGTCGCAGCTGGTTGATCCGACGTGAGGTGAACTCCTGGGCCACCGCCCGCCTGGCCAGGGGATGCTCGGGAGGGTCCATGGTGATGATGTTGCGCGGCACGTCTCGCCGCCGGGCGGGCTGGCTGGCGCTGAGCAGCGGATAGCCCTCCCGCCTGCGATCGGTGCTGAATCGGACGTCGTTCAGCACCTCACGGACGACCGAGTGCCGTGCGACGGCCCAGACCTCGCGCCCGTCGTGCAGGGTGGCGGGGAAGACAGGTTCGAGCGCCAGCATCCCGGCGTAGTCCGCCGGGGGTGCCAGTCCGTCCTCCCGGCGAACGGGCAGACGGACTACGGGACAGGTCCTGTCAGAAGTCCCTTGCATGAGCGACCCCATCTCTAAGTGGACGAATTCTGTCCACTTGACGGTAGCTAGGCTGGACCCGAATGTCGAGGGATGGCCGGCCACCGAAGGAGGAACCTGTGGGGACACACCCGTCAGGAGCCACGCCGACGAGGCTGCGCGGCGACGCGCGCCAGAACCGCGACCAGATCCTCCAGGCCGCCCGTCAGCAGTTCAGCCGGTACGGGTTCGACGTGGCCATGCAGGATGTGGCCCGCGCCGCCCGGGTGGGCGTCGGGACGCTGTACCGGAGGTTCCCGAGCCGGGAGGCGCTGGTGAGTGCGGTCGTGCTCGACAGCCTGGAGCTGGCGATGGACCGCATACGCGAGGCGCGCGCCACAGAAGCGGATGCATGGAGTGTGCTGGAGCGCGTAATGGCCGAAGCCGCCGCGCTGCAGCTCGCGATCGACGCGACCCTGCACGGCGCCGGGTCCCGCGCCGAGCTGCAGTCACCCGAAGTCCTGGCCGGGCGCCGGCGTCTCCTGGACCTTTTCGAGGAGATCGTGGACGCGGCCCGGTCCGAGGGGGCGCTGCGTGCGGACGTGGGCGTGGGCGACGTGGCCATGGCGGTCGCGATGCTCGCCGGCGTACGCCCTTCAACCCTTCCGCAGGGCGCTCACCGCCGACTGCTCGCCATGCTCATGGCTGGCCTGCGTGCCGACGGGACGTTGGTCGCACTACCCGGAGAGCCGGTCACCCGCGACGACTACGAGTCCCGGAGCCACTGAGCCCGGTGGCTCGCGCAAGCTGCACGTCAAGTGGTCTGGCGGTCTGGTGCGCGTAGGCGCCGGGCGGCTCGGACAGGTCCGGGGCGCTGGTCCATCGTTAAGATCATCCGTCAGTGGGCGACTTCCCGGTTTGTCAGCACGAGCAGGGCTCGCACCAGCACGGTCGCCCACTTCGGGTCGCGAACAGCCTCTGGCCGCGGGTCAGGGGCCGGCTGCAGCGTCTTGCAGCCGCAGATGACCGCCAGGTCGGCGTCCGGAGTATCTATACCAAAGGCCACCGGCCATCGACCGGCGGGAAGTACCCCACTTGTCATTCACACCAGGCCCGATCCTGCGACTTCACGCTGCACACCGCTCAGCGAGCATGCGGCGCGCAGCCAGAAAGGTTCTGGCTGATCACGGATGCCATGGTGGACCCGGCCGAGCTCCTGAGGGTGCCGCACGTCCTTCATCCCTGCTCTGGGAAAGTTCCGTTCGCAGACGGCCCCTGGTTCAAGGCGGTGATGGCGGTGCGCAGTTCAGCCAGCACGTCGGCAGCCAGGGCGGTGACGTCCCGATCGTCGGAGGCTTCGATCCAGCGGCTGTAGGTCGCGTGGAAGGCCAGCCCGATCAGGGCGACGACCACGTCCGGGGACATGCCGTCCAGGCCCTTGTCCCGCAGGGCCGTCGTGATCGCCTCGTTCTGGGTCTGCCGCTTGATCAGGTCACGCTCGCGCAATTCGGGGTTGTGATCGACAACCGCCTGGCGGCGCCCGTACCAGGTGCGCTTGCCCGGGTCGAACACCTCGATGATCGCCTGCAGGACTGCGTCGACCAGGTCGAAGACCGTGCTCCCGGGCGCGACCTCGGCGACCGCGGCCACGGCTCGGTCGGCCATCTCGCCCGTGCCGACGAACAGCACCTCGCGTTTGTCGGCGAAGTGACGGAAGAACGTGCTCTTCGACATCCCCGCCCGCTCGGCGATCTGCGCGGCGGCGGTGGTGTCGTAGCCGCGCTCGAACAGCTCCAAGGCAGCGTTCTGCAGGCGTTCGCGAGTGTCCGGTTCCCATCTGCCCATGGACCCATCGTAAGTGATGGGACCCGGGACCCATCCCGTGCTACCGTGATGGGACCCGGGTCCCATCATTTGATCGGAGCGCGAGCCCACCATGTCTTCTCTTCCCACTCCCACCACCTGGACGGGTCCACTGCCCGCGGCGAATCCGCCCGTCGGCATGGGCGTCCACCACCTGCCGACCGGCTCGTACCAGACCCGGGCAGCGCTCGCCGTCCGCGGAGGATCCCTCCGCGACAAGCGTCCGTTCGCGGCATCCGCCATCCTGGTCCGGCATCCGAAGGGTGACCTGCTCATCGACGCGGGCTTCGGCGCCGGCCTGTCACAGCACATCGCGATGCTCCCCTGGTACATGCGCTCCGCCCACGAGGCCGGCCGGACAGCCGCCGAGCAGCTCGACGCTGTCGGCTACGACCGCGGGCGGTTGATCGGCGTGATACCCACGCACACACATTGGGACCACACGAGCGGCCTCGACAGCTTCCGCGGAACGCCGATCTGGTTGAACGTGGCCGAACGGCAGTACGCGGCGAACGCTCCGGACAGCAAGGTCTTCCGACACGTGTCCGCCGGCCACGAGATCCGCTCCTACGACTTCGGCAGCGGACCCTACCTCGGCTTCCCGGCCGGCCACGACGTGCACGGCGACGGCTCCGTGGTCATCACGCTCGCCCCCGGCCACACCGCCGGCTCTGTGATCGTCTTCGTGGCCCTGCCCTCCGGCACACGGTACGCCTTCGTCGGCGATCTCACCTGGCAGCTCGACGGCATCCGCAACCGGGTCGAACGGCCTTGGCTCATGCGGAGGTTCGCCGATCACGACCCCACGTCCGTGCGGCAGGACCTGCTGCGGATGATCGCCCTCGAGAACCTCATACAGATCGTCCCGGCTCATGACCTCGGCGCGTACGAAGGGATCCCCGGGCTGGCTCCCGCCGAGTCACCTTGCTGAGGGCGTCCCGGTTGTCGACGACCCTGCCGGCGCGATGGTGGTGAACTCCCTGCGGGCAGAGCGCGTCACCGCGAGCCGATCTTCTTGACGTGGCCGCGGATCAGGTGGGCGAGTTCGTTCGCGAGGGCACTCGACAACGCCAGGCGGACCTTGCGGACGGGGCCGTTGAGCCCCTCGACGGAACGCGCGCTGCCCGACTACGGACGTGCCGCGAACCGCCCGCCGCCCCGCTTGTGCAGCCGGCCGCGGTCGGCGAGCCCGGTCATCTTGGCCCGCAGAGGTTCCAGCCCGCCCCGCACCGAGACGTCCAGATCCAGCGGCTCGCCGACCGCTCCGGCCTGCACCGGGCCATCGCCCCCTCGTACGATCGCCAGGATCCTGCGGCGGCCGCCGGGCAGCGCGCCCTCACCAGCTGCGCCCCCGCGGTGCGCGATGAGCAGGACGGCCTGCCCGGGCGCCTTCGCCGATACCGGAGCGACAGCCCCGGCGCCGGCCCGCACACTCTCGGCCAGGCGGCGCAACACCTGCTCCGCGAACGCCAGTTCATTTCGCTCGGCCTGAACCTCCTGAAGCTCTCGCCCAACTGCTCGGCGATGGCGCCCAGTTCGCTTCAGTGAGCAGCGATCCACTGTCGCTCCCGAGGGGGCCGGTCGCGGGGCAGCCGAACCCGGTATCCCGCCGGAGCCGGACCTGCCCGACGATCTACACCATGACCGGACCGCCCGTCCCGGGTCGCGACACCGCCGGGTGACGGAGCCCCTGGCCCCGGAAGCCAGGGCCGGCTTCCCGCTTGCGCACCCTTGACGGGCCGTATCACCGTCATTAATCTCCGAAGAAATTTCGCCAAGCGAAAAATGCGTGAAACGGTGACGACATAGGGAGATCGACAGTGGCCATCACCGAGTCCGAGGTCGGGGCGAGACTGGATCGCCTGCCCATCTGGCCTCACCCGAAGTCCCTGCTGTTCATGCTGGGCGCCGGGTTCTTCTTCGCCTACTTCGAGGGTGTCAACATCGGTATCGCGCTCCCGGGCGCGCTGGACCAGTTCAACGCCTCGCTCGGCGACGGCGCCCGGGTGATCAGCCTGGGTCTGTGGGGCACCCTGCTCGGCACGCTCAGCAGTGGCTACCTGTCCGACCGCAAGGGCCGTCGCGCCGCCCTGTTCTCCGGGGTCATGCTCTGCGGAGCGGGCTCACTGCTCAGCGCGTTCGCCCCGTCCCTGACGGTGTTCACCGGCGCGCGCTTCCTCGCCAACATGGGCTCCGCGGCGGCCGCGATCACCATCGGCTCCTACCTCAGCGAGCTCTCCCCCGCCGCCCGACGCGGCCGCCACGTGGCCACAGCCGTCATCCCCGGAATGGCCGGACTGGCCAGCGTGCCGTTCATCGGCCTCGCCGTGGTGCCCGCATTCGACGCCGGCTGGCGGGTCATGCTGGTGATCCCGGCCCTGGCGGCGGTGATCTACCTGGCGGGGTACCGCATGATGCCGGAGTCGCCACGCTGGCTCGTCACCCACGGGCGCGCCGACGAGGCGGAGAAGGTCGTCCGCAAGGCGGAGGACCACGTACGCAGCCGGATACCCGGCGAACTGCCGCCGATCGACCGCCATCAGACCGCTCAGTCCAGCGCCGCCTCGGCCACCGAGGATAACGGCCAGACCTGGAAGCTGTTCCAGCGCCCGAACCTGCGCTGGACGACTCTCTTCGCTCTGATCTGGTTCGGCTTCCAGGTCCCGGTGAAGTCCGTACTCGGCCTGGGCGTCGAGTTGCTTACCAAACGCGGCTTCGACATCGCTCAGAGCATCACGCTCTCGATCGGCCTGAGCGTCGGTGTCGTCATCGGCGCGTTGCTGGCGTTCGCCGTCACCGACATGTTCCCCCGCAAACACTCGCTGGCGGCCATGACGGCGACCAGCGCGGTGCTGATCATCCTGATGGGTGTCTTCCCGACCACCGCCCTGATCGTCGTGGCCTGGGTCGCCATGGGCATGGTGATCGGCTTCAGCACGCCCATCCTGAATCTGATCACCGCCGAGCACTTCCCCACCAGGATCCGCAACCGCGGCGCGTCGGTCTCCTCGGCCCTCGGCGACCTCGGCGGGGTGGCGGGTCCCTACATCGCCGTGGCGGCGTTCACCGCCGTCGGGTTCTCGGGAGCGTGGTTCGCCTTCGGCGGGTTCCTCCTCGTGCTGCTGATTCCGCTGGCCATGACCCGCAACACGAACGGGACGGCTCTCGAGACCGTCACACCGCAACTGTCGGCCGACGCGCCGACTGGCAGCGAGGCCGGGACGGAGACCCGCACCCCGGCCTAGGTTCGGCCTCAGGTCCCATCGCCGCTGAGCCGAGAATCCGGAAGCCGGACGCGGCTTCGGCCAGACCCTCAGGCGTCCGGAGCCTGACCCCGTCGCCACCGGACCATGGGCACCGCCTCGGCCTTCATCCCCGTTCCGGTCGAATGACCAGTCGCCCGCGACCACAGCCGTCGGCATCGAAACGCAGCCTCTGGCGCGTCGGCGTTGCAGTTAACGGAGCGACTGTCCCGGCTCACCGACACCGGCGCGGTCCGCCCCCTGTTCGTGGTCAGCACCGCCGCGAGGCAGTACCGGGGTCCGCGCGGAGGGCCGGGGCCTGCGCCTTTGCGACACCATGGGGACATCGCCGGCACCTGATGTCCACGACGACGTCCCGCCAGGTGAGCACATCGCAGAGCGGCGGGCCACCCCCCGCACGGGGGGGGCGCCGCCAGGGGGGCCCAGGGCCGCCCCAAAGACCCCGCGCCGAGGGAAATAAAAA
>NZ_JBHXLU010000139.1:6849-23373 GCF_042720695.1 Streptomyces sp. NPDC058457
TTTTTACTCCTCCGCGGGTTGTCGCCTGGCCGTGCTTTTCCTCCCGCGCTCTGGGGGCGCTGTTTTTTCCCCCCCTGCTGGGCGCGCGCAGGCCGTCGGGCGCACGCCCCGGCCGCTCTGCGTGCCATGGCCGGCCCTCATGACCAGGCGATCCGGTTCTCGGGTCCATGTCCATGCCGTCAGGAGCCGCTGCCCGGTCCAAGGCTCATTCCGGCCGACGGTACGGCCGTTCGCCCACGTCGATGTGCCGTCCGTCGTCGGACCCATCAGGGGACTGACCGACCTGCGTTCCCAGGACGGATTCCGCGAATATCCGCCATGCTCCGCCCCGGAGACGCTATGCGAATTCCTGGTGCCGAAGGCAGGAGCGGACACACTGAGGCCACAACGCGGTCGGTCCGCATGTCGGTACCGCGCAGGAGATCCCCGAGGTGTCGTGGCCGGCATGTGCGTCCCGACGACACCCGCCCGCCGCCCGCGCACGGGAACTCCACCGACCGTATGAGCAGTCCCCCCGGGGAACCTGTCGGTTGTGCCCGGCGAACGCAGCGCCCTGGACGCCTGGGCGGTCAGCACACAAACTGAGGGCTGGCGCCTCCGGACGGTGCGTACGACACCCATAGCCTTGGTCTCGCGACCCTGCTCGGCGCACCGTCCGCCGCGAGGAACGCGGACAGTGCGCCGGTTCGGCTCACCCGATCTCGCCGAACTGCCCGTACGGGACGACCGGCGGTCCGACCGGAGGCTGTCACCGTCACCGGGCACCTGGCCCTCATGGGGCGCCGACCAGAGCCGACCAGCTCACGCACGTCGCGGTCCTGACCACCCACTCGGCGACGCCCGAACCCGCGCCCTGCGCAGCCGTCAGTAGGCCACGGTGATCCGGCGACGGATCGCGTCGCCCTTCTCCAGCTCGTCGACCAGCGCCACCGCGAAGTCCTCGGCGCTGATGGTGCTGCTGCCGTCAGGGGCGTACAGCATCTGGTCACCGCCGAGCCGGAACAGAGCCGTGCGCTCGCCGGGGCCTATCTCGTCCGCCGGGGAGACGAAGGTCCAGTCGAGGTCGGTCACTTCACCACGGAACAGGCGCAGGACCTCGCGGAGGGCACTCGACTCGGGCTTGTAGATGTCGGGGAAGTCCGGGGTGTCCACCCTGTCCAAACCCGAGGGGGTCTGGAGACTGCCCGCCCCTCCGACGATCAGGAAGCGTCCTACGTCCGCCGTACGAAGCCCCTCGATCAGAGAGCGGTACGTCGCCAGCAGCGACGCCGTCGGGTCCGAACCGTCACGGGGCGGGGAGATCGCCGAGACCACCGCGTCGTGACCGGCGGCACCCTTGGCCACCTGGGCGGGGTCAGAGGCGTCGAGGGGCACCGTGGTCAGCGCGGGGTTCTCCGGCAGGGCGTCGGGACGACCCGAGCGGGTTGCCGCGGTCACCTCGTGCCCGCGGGCCAGCGCTTCCGCGGCGATGCGCGAGCCGACCATGCCGGTGGCGCCGATCAGGAGGATCTTCACGGGGTGTCTCCGTTCGTCTCTTTTACATGGGATGAGTCCTGGGGCGCCGCTTGGGCCGTGCAGGGCCCCGGCGCTGTCTGCTGCCGGCCCTGGGCCGTGCTCGCCAGCACCTTGCTGACCAGCTCGCGCAGGATGAGCCGCTCGACCCTGGTGAGCGGCTCCAGCAGATCCGCGGTGACCTGCGGAACATGGGCCTCAAGTGCGCGATTCAGCAGATCCCGGCCGTGGGCGGTCGGCTCCAGCAGGATCGCCCGCCGGTCGTCAGGATGCGGATGCCGGGTCACCAGCCCCGCCGCCTCCATCTTGGCGATCAGGCGGGTCAACCCGCCGGAGTCGACGGACAGTTCCTGCGCCAGGCGTGCGTTCGTGGTGCGGTTCTCCGGATGGCGGGCGAGCCGCAGCAGCACCTCGAACTCCGCACCGGAGAGCCCGGCGGCGGCGCGCATCACGCGGGCCGCCCGGTCGCCGACGGTGTTCACCAGCCGCAGGATGTCGCCGAAAAGCACGACACCCTCGTCGTTCACCAGCGAACCGCGATCCGCAGCACCATCACTCATAAGACTGACCATACAGCAGACCTTCGATTTTCTATCACACTACAAACCTTGCCTAGACGGACAAAACCCTCATCTTCTAGGCAATTGAATCGATGACTTGTCAGCGGTTCGGCTCATACGTGTGCTCCTTGACCTGTCGCAGGACGAGCACGGTCTCGATGGACTGGACGCCCTTGAGCGCCCCGATCCGGTCGCTGAGATAGGCGTACAGCTCGGCGGTGTCACGGTGCAGGGTCGCCGCCACGACATTGGCCTGACCGGTGGTGGCCGCGGCGAAGCGCACCTCCCGATGTGCCGCGAGCGCGCTGCCGACGGCGGCGAGCGCGGCGGGCGCCACCGTGAGCCAGAGCATCGCCTCCACCGTTCGGCCGAGCGGTTCGTGATCGAACTGGACGTCCATGTAGAGGACGCCGGTGGAGCGAAGGCGGTCGAGGCGTCGCCTCACCACTCCCTCCGACAGGCCCGTGGCCGCCTGGAGCTCGGTGAGCGGAGCGCGTCCGTCGCGTCGGAGTACGGCCAGGAGCGTCTCGTCGGCCTGGTCCAGCGTGACGGATGTTCCGACACTGTCCACGGAGGACGGCCGCAACGCCGCCGCCTCTTCGGGCCCGAGAGCGTCGATCTTGCTCGGCAGGCTGAGCGGACCGCCGTAGAAGTGACGCAGCACGCAGTGGGCGCTGACCGAGATGACGCTCGGTGAGCGCGGGAGTCGTCCGAAGAGCAGTTCGTCGCGCTCCTGCCGACTGCGCGGCTTCATTCCGCACATCACCTCCGTACCGCCGGAGACCAGGCCGAGGTAGGCGGTGTCCGGACGCCGGGCGAGCGCGTCCGCCAACTGCGGTGCGATGTCGGGGGTGCAGCGCAGCCGGACGATCCAGGTGTCACGGCCGAGCCTGCTGCCGTCCGTGATACCGAGCACCCGCAGGCGCACGGTGTCGCGCAGCCGCCGGAAGCGGCGCGCGACGGTGTGGTCGGACACGCCCAGCGCCTCCGCGATGCGGTTGAAGGGCGCCCTGCCGTCCAGTTGCAGTGCATGCAGCAATTTCAGGTCGAGCGAGTCGAGCACGCCGTACTCCAAGTGGTCTCTGTTCGGCCCGGTGTCGATGCGCGCGCCGGCCCGGACGAAGGGGGCCGATCCCGTGCGCATGACACCGAACGCCGCGATACCGACCGGCGACATGACACAGGCTCTCAGGGTCGCAGCGGGATGTGGTCTGCGAGCGGCCGGGGCGACTCCTCCTGAAGCGCCTGAGCAGGCCGTCCCGTCCGTGCCCTACCGGACCGGATCGGGCAGCTTTCCGGACTCCGCTCCCCCGGCGACCTGGGACGGAGCGTTCGATCCGCCGGGAGATGTCGTGGCCGACCGCGGACGCAGCAGGACGACACCGACCAGGGCGGCGAAGAGCACCAAGCCGGCGGACACGCCGATGCACAGCCGCAGGCCGTCGAGGAACGCGTCGGACAGTGCGCCGAGGGCCCGCCCAGCGTTCGCGCCCAGGTCCATGCGGGCGACGGCACCCAGGCCGCCGACGTCCACGGCGGCGGTGACCTGGTGCACTGTCGCGCTGGGGAGTCCGGCGTCGGTGAGGTGGCCGGGCAGAGAACTGGTCGCCCTGGTGGTCAGCAGGGTGCCCAGCACCGCCGGTCCGAGTGCGCCGCCGACCTGCCGGAAGGCGTTGTTGCCCGCCGACGCCATGCCCGCCTGGTGGTGCGGCACGGCGGCGACCGCGGTGGCCGTCATGGGCGTGATGACGGTGCCGAGGCCGACCCCCAGCAGGAACAGCCGCCAGGCGAGGGAGGCGAAGGAGACGTCGGCGTCGATGCCGATCAGGGACAGCAGCGAGGCCGAGACGAGGAGCAGGCCGGCGGTGATCAGGGTCCGCGGCGAGAACCTGTGCATCAGCTTCCCGGCCGGCATGCCCGCCAGGATCGCCCCGAAGGTGATCATGAAGAGCCGGTAGCCCGCTTCCAGGGTGTCGAGTTGCTGCACCATGCCGAAGAACAGGCTCAGGACGAAGAAGAATCCGATCATCCCCAGAAAGGTGATCATGGCGACCAGGGTGGTCGCGGTGAACGCCGGACTACGGAACAGCGTGAGGTCCAGCATCGGGCTGCTGCTGCGTCGCTCCACGAGGACGAAGGCGGCACCGGCGATCACCGCCAACGACAGCGCCACCAGGACCTTGACGTCGGTGAACGAGTCGGCGCCGCCCTCGATGACGCCGTAGACGAGCGCGGTGATGGCCACCATGCCGGTGAGCTGACCCGGCCAGTCCAGGCGTCGCGAGCCCGGGGCACGGGAGTCGGGCACCAGACGCGCGGCGATCACGAGGGCGATCAGCGAGGCAGGGACGGGCAACAGGTAGATCCAGCGCCAGGCGAAGTGTTCGAGGATCACGCCGGACAGGAGCGGGCCCAGGTTGAGGGCCGCCATCAGGGCGGTCGCCCACAGACCGATGAACTTGCCGCGCTCGCGGTGGTCGGGGACGGCATGGCTGATCAACGCCAGCGTGGTCGGCAGGAGTGCCGCCGCCCCGAGTCCGGCGACCGCCTGTCCCACCCACAGGACCTCGACGGACTGCGCGCTCAGGGCGATGGCCGCCCCTCCTCCGGCCATCGCCAGACCCGTGAGATAGACCTTCTTGCGGCCGTGCACGTCGCCGAACACCCCGGCGGTCAGAATCAGTGCGGCCATGGACAGGACGAACGCGTCCGTCACCCAGGCCAGTTGGGACGTGGACGCGTGCAGCGCCCGCTGGATGGCCGGCAGGCTCACCGAGACGGTGGTCACCGGCAGGTAGGCGATGAACACACCGAGACAGGCCATGACGAGCGTGACCGTCCGCCCCTCCCGAGGTGCCCCAGCCGTTGTCGTGCCGTTCACGAGAATTCCCCTCCATGACGTCGTGCGCCAAATCGACAGCAACCGGAGAAAGCCTCCGTCTCCCCCGCGTCAGCAGGCCAGCCACAGCGGGCAGAACGCGGAAAATCGATGTCCGGCCCGGGGGCGACGCAGATTTCCGACAGCGGGCCAGACCACTACCGGTCGCGCGGGTCTGCCGTCGTGTGGCCCACGTCGCCATATGGTGCACTCATCGCACCAAATGCAGGTTCAGAATATTTTGCAGAGTGTGCAAGAATCTCTCTCATGGCTCGCCCCACCGAAAGCCTGCGTGCGCGCAGGCGCCGTGAGACACGTCGGGAGATTCACGCCGCCACTCTGCGACTGGCCAAGGAACACGGCTTCGACAAGATCACCACCGAGATGATCAGCGAAGAGGCCGGCGTCTCCCCGCGTACCTTCTTCAACTACTTCCCCAGCAAGGAAGCGGCGGTCATCCAGGAGCCGCCCCAACCGTCGCAGGAGTACATCGACGCCTTCACGGGCGCCGGTCCGGCGGAACCCCGCGAGGTGCTGACGGACCTGACCCGGTTCCTCCTGAAGGGCATGGTCGAACACCCGCCGCGGCGCGACGAGTTCCAGGCCACGTTCGAGGCGGCCGCCGAGCATCCACCCGTCCTCGCGGCGCTGCTCGCCCGCTTCCAGGCGTTCGAGCGGACCCTGGCGGCGATGGTGGCGGCCCGCATCCGGCAGGACCCGCAGGACGAGTTGCCCCGCCTGATGGCCGCCTTGGCCATGACCGCCGTCAAGACCGGCATGGAGAGCTGGGCATCGACCGATCCCACGGACGAACACGACAGCCCGATCCCGTACATCGAGCGCGTCCTCGCCGTACTCCGTGGCCTTCTCGCCCCCTGACCATTCCCCGGGACCCGGCAACGCGTCCCGCCGCACATCTTGGGAGTGACCCGTGACCGACACCATCCCGGCCGAGGAGGCTGAGGAGAGCGACTCCTCCGGCCTGCCTCCGCACTTCGCCCTGATATTCGCCGGCCTGATGGCAGCGATGCTGCTGTCCTCTCTCGACCAGACGATCGTCGCGACCGCGCTGCCCACGATCGTCGGCGAGTTGCACGGCGTCAGCCACATGGCGTGGGTGACCACCGCGTACATCCTCGCCGCCACGATCGGCATGCCCGTGTACGGCCGGTTCGGCGACCTGATCGGCCGCAAGGCCCTCTTCCTCAGCGGCATCGGCATCTTCATCGCGGGCTCCGTGATCGCCGGTGCCGCGCCCAACATGACCACTCTGATCATCGGCCGCGCGGTCCAGGGCCTGGGCGGAGGCGGTCTGATGATCACCTCGCAGGCGATCATCGCCGACCTCGTGCCGCCCCGGCAGCGCGCGAAGTACATGGCTCCCATCGGAGCCGTCTTCGGCCTGTCCGCGGTGGTCGGGCCGCTGCTCGGCGGCTTCTTCACCGACCATGCGAACTGGCGCTGGTGCTTCTGGATCAACCTCCCGATCGGCGTCATCGCCCTCGGCGTGTGCGCCTACGCGCTGCGCCTGCCGCGCCGATCCGGCAAGGTCACCATCGACTACGTGGGCATCGCCCTGATGGCCGCGTCCGTCACCGGCACCGTGCTGGTGGCGGACTGGGGAGGCACGGACTACGGCTGGACGGACCCGGTGATCCTCGGTCTGGGTGCGGGCACCGTCGTCGTGTGGACGCTTTTCTTCCTCTCGCAGCGCCGCTCGGCGGAGCCGGTCATCCCGCTGCGACTGTTCCGCAGCCCGATCTTCAACATCGCCACGCTGATCAGCATGATCATGGTGGGCATCGGCATGTTCGCGGTGATCGGCTACCTGCCGACCTACCTGCAGATGGTGTACGGCGTGAGCGCGACGGAGTCCGGCCTGCTGCTGCTGCCCATGGTCGTGGGCATCATGGCGACGGCCGTCCCGTCCGGCCAGCTGATCAGCAAGACGGGGCGCTACAAGGTCTACCCGATCATCGGCGCCGTCCTGATCGGTGTCACCGCCCTGTTGATGTCCCTCACCCTCGACATCGACACCCCGATCGCCCTGATCCTCGGATACGTGTTCCTGCTCGGGGCCGGCTGCGGGCTGCTCATGCAGAACCTCGTCCTGGCCGTGCAGAACGCCTTCCCGGCCAGCGAGGTCGGAACCGCCACCTCCGCGAACAACTTCTTCCGGGAGATCGGAGCCACGCTGGGCACGGCGGCCGTCGGCGCCATCTTCACGCACCGGCTCACCGACCAGCTGACGGACCGCCTGCCCGGCGGTGCCCTCAAGGCCACGGGCGACACCAACTCCCTCACCCCGGCCCTGGTGCACTCGCTGCCGGACAGGATCCAGGACGCCGTGGTCAGCTCCTATCAGCACGCGCTGACCCCGGTCTTCGGATACCTGGTGCCGCTGTTCGCCGTGGGTGTGGTGCTGGCCTTCCTGCTGCCGGAGAAGCCTCTCTCCAACACCAACTCCGAGACGGAGACCGAGACAGGTGTCGGGGTGGCCGTCGCTTCATAGGCCGACACACACCCGGCATCCGGCCGCCCCCTCCCGTCCGTCATTCACCCGGCACGCGAGGGGGCGGTCCCTTGTCCGGCCTCAGTCCGCGCCGGACGCCGAACCGTAGAACCTGGCGGCGATATCGCTGAAGGAACGGATCAGCGGGTCGCCGTTCGCGGTGCTCCACGCGACAACAAGACGGCTGCGGGGCATGTCGGTCACGGGAACGCAGACGAGCCCAGCCGGCAGTGCGTGCCCGATCGGCATCAGCCCGATCGTGCCGTTCCACAGGACGGCCTGGACGCACTCGTGGACCGTGCGCACCACCGGGCCCTCCCGCAGCTCTCCGCTGGCGGCGCTCCAGTACGCGCGCCAGACGGGGTCGCTGTCGTCGGGAAGCCGGAACCACCTGCGGCCGGCGAGGTCGGCGACGCCCAGGCTGTCCCGCCCGGCCAGCGGGTCGTCGGTGCGCAGTACCGCTCCGACAGGGTCGGAGCGCAGTACATGGACGCTGATTCCCGTGTCGTCGAACGGCAATCGGGTGAGGGCCACGTCGACCAGCCCGCCGCGCAGCCCCGTGGTGGGATCGGTGAGGTCCGCCTCGCGGACCCGCACGCCGACATCGGGGTGCAGCTTTCTGAACGCCTCGACGAGGCCGGCCCCGGCCTCGTCCGCGCTGTCGGCGAGGGTGCCGATGGTCAGGGTGGCGGTACCGGAAGCCGCGGCGACCCGGGCACGTGCGTGCTCGGCCTGCTCCAGCAGCGTCCGCGCCTCGTCGTACAGGGCACTGCCCGCAGCGGTGAGGGACACGCCCGTGGCCGACCGCTGCAGCAGGACGGCACCGAGGTCGGACTCCAGCTGCTTGATCGCCCGGCTCAGCGGTGCCTGGGTCATGTGCAGGCGCAGCGCGGCGTGCCCGAAGTGGCGTTCCTCGGCGACGGCGACGAAATAGCGCAGCGAGCGTAGGTCCATCACCAGCAACGATACCGGCACGGCATGGGATTTGCGCAATCGGTGTTGGACACCCCGATCAGGGCGCGGTGAGGTGGACTGCAGACCCTCCGCCGGGCCACGGCCCGGCGGCGTCTTTCCCCACAGCCAAGGACATCGAAGGAACCTTTTCATGACCGAACACCCGGCACCCGAGTCCGCTCTGCACGCCATACGGCCGCGGGAACTCGCACGGGACCTGATGGTGATCCCTCAGCTGCCGGGCGAGTTGGCCGCCAACATCGGCGTCATCGGGGGGACTCACTCCGTGCTGGTGGTCGAGACCGGCATGGGCCCGCGCAACGGCGAGGCCCTGCTCCGGTTCGCGAGGGAGTACGCCCGCGGACGCAGGCTCTTCCTGACGACCACTCACTTCCATCCCGAACACGCCTTCGGCGCCCAGGTTTTCGCCGGGGAGGCGGAGTACCTGATGAACCGGGCACAGGCCAAGGACCTGTCCACGAAGGGGGCCGGGTACCTCGACATGTTCCGCGGGTTCGGCGGGCCCATCGCCGAGCAGCTGGAGGGCGTCGAGCTGGTCGCGCCGGACCTCGTCTACGACCACACCCATGTCCTCGACCTCGGCGGCCGGGTGGTGCAGCTGCGGGCCACCGGCCGGGCCCACACCCTGGGCGACCAGGTGATCACGGTCCCGGACGCGGGGGTGATGTTCACCGGCGACCTGGTGGAGGCCGGCCAGTTCTCGATCTTCCCCTGGTTCCCGCCGTACGACACCGATGTGTCGGGCACCCGCTGGATCACGGTGATGGAGGGGCTACTCGCCGAACAGCCCGAGGTGGTCGTACCCGGGCACGGCGGCGTCGGCGGCCCCCAACTGCTCGCCGACGTCCGGGACTACCTCCGGCTGCTGCGCGACGAGACCTGGCGGCGGCGGGACTCCGCGGTGAGCGAGGAGACGATCGTCGAGGAGGTCACCGCGCTGATGCTCCAGCGTCATCCGGAGTGGATCGGCCAGGAATGGATCGAGAAGGGCGTCGGCTGCCTGTGCGCCGAGCACGCCCACTGATACCAGCACAACTCCCAACCCACGACACTCAGGAGGGCACCCCCGTGCCGAGAACCCCCATCACCCGCCGCCGAGCCGTCACCACCGCGCTCGCGGCAGCCGCCTTCGTGGGCGTCGGCGCCCTGCCCGCCGCCGCGCGGCCCGGCGCACTCCCCCGTCCCCGTGCCGGAGAAGGGGAATGCGCCGAGCTGGAGTACCAGAAGCGCGTCTCGGTACGTCTACAGAAAGCGCTGTGGCAGGACGGCGACACCTCGCTGGTGGACGAGTTCGTCAGCCCCACCTACATCCAGCACAACCCGCTGGCCGCCGACGGCCCCGAGGTGCTCAAGGCCATCGCCACCGCCGTGCACCAGCAGTTCCCCGACGAGAAGTTCAACATCGTCCGCGTACTGGCCGAGGGCGATCTCGTGGTCCTTCACACCCACCAGGTCTTCGTGCCGGGCACCCCCGGCCGAAACGTCATCGACATCGTGCGCTTCGAACACGGGAAGATCGCCGAACACTGGGACGTCATCCAGGACGTGCCCTCGACCTCGTCGGTCAACGGCCACGACATGTTCGCCACCCTCAGCAGCCCGCGCACCGACGAGCCGGGACCGGAGCGGCTGACGGCCCGCAGCAAGCGAGTCGTCCTGGAGTACGTCAACCGGCTGGCACGCCAGGACCTGTCCGTCCTTGACGACCTCCTGGCACCCGCCGTCATCCAGCACAACCCGAACTTGCCCAACGGCGCGCAGGCCACCAAGGCCGTCTACGCCGACCACTTCCAGCAGTTCCCGAACCTGACGTTCGATCTGAAGCGCGTCGTCGCCGAGGGCGACCTCGTGGCGGTGCACGCGCACCTCATCGACACGCCCGGGGCACTCGGCCAGGCCGTCGCGGAGATATTCCGGGTACGGGACGGGAAGATCATCGAGCACTGGGACGACTTCCAGGACGTGCCGGCCACTTCTCAGAACAACAACACGATGTTCTGACTACAAACGTGTTCTGGTTTTGTGGGCAGGACCCGCAGTGCGGTGCCTGCCCACCGAGCCCTTGCCAACGTCAACTTCCCGACCAACAGATCATTCACGGGAGCAGCTATGGGCAACGCCGACGCGGTCATCGCCGTACTGCGCAACGGGCACAATTCACTGGCCGAGTCTGTGTCAGGGTTCAGCGACGACGACCTCGCCCGCCCGTCGGGCGCGGCCGATTGGGACGTCTCCCAGGTGCTCAGCCATCTGGGCAGTGGCGCAGAGATCTTCGAGGCTCGCCTCCGGGCCGCCGTCGACGATTCCGACTACCCCGCCGCCGATCTCAACCAGGGCATCTGGGACAGGTGGAACGCCATGACCCGGCGGGAACGCGTGGACGGTTTCCTCCGGGCGAACGAGACCCTCGTCGCGCTCTACGAGTCCCTGGACGCCACCACGTGCGACAAGCTCAGCATCGACATGGGCTTCCTGCCCGAACCGGTCGACGTGGCCACCTCGGCGCGGCTGCGCCTCAGCGAGTTCGCCCTGCACGCGTGGGACGTGGCGGTCGCCTTCGATCAGCACGCCGCGCTCCCCCCGGACGCCGCCGCGGCCCTGCTGCACGCGAAGCCGGACATGCTCGCCTGGGTGGGCAGGGCCGACGCGCTGGAAGGCCGCACCGCCGTAATCCACGTCACCACCTCCGACCCCGGCTCCGTGTTCGTGCTTCGGTTGCAGGCGCCCATCAGCGTGGAGTTCGATCTGCCCGAGCAGTCCGAGGGCACGCTCCGGCTCCCCGCCGAGGCCTGGCTGCGACTGGTCGCGGGCAGGCTCACCGACCGGTACACCCCGGACAGCGTGATCGCGAAGGGCGACGCTGACCTCGAACTGCTCCGCCGGGTCTTCCCCGGTTACTAGGGCTGTCTCGTCGATCAACGCAGCCACGGAGTCGAGCTGGAGTGCCGGGGGACTGCATTCCGGGTCATTTCCGATACGAAACCGTAGCGTAGCGAAAGTGGGAGTAGGCGTGGCAGGCGCACCGAGTGGCGCGCGAAGTGGCGGCACGGCTCGTCCGTCCGTTCTGGGGCGCCCCCGTGACACCAGTCGTGACCTCGCCATTCTTGACGCGACGCTGGCGCTGCTGACCGAGGTGGGCTATGAGCAGCTGTCCATTGAGGCGGTTGCGAGTCGTTCCGGAGTGGCGAAGACGACGATCTACCGGCGCTACCGCGACAAGGCCGCGCTGGTCGCGGCCGCGGTCGAGCACCGCTCGCATCACACGCCTCCCGAGCCTGCCGCAGATGATCTCCGAGGAGACCTTCTCGGGCTCGTCACCTGGCTGGGCCGGCAGATCGCCGAGCAGGAGATCGGCCTGCTCGGGGCGTTGTTCGCCGGTATGCGCAGCGACGCGCGGCTCGCGGAGGAGATGCGGCGCACTCTGCGTCGGGACGCGGCGGCGATGACCGACGAGCCGCTGCGCAAGGCCATCCGACACGGAGAACAGCTGACGCCCCGGGCTGCCGAGCTCTTCGCCGAGGTCGCCCCGGCCTTGATCGTCCACCGCATGGTGATCGCCGGTGAGCCGTGCGATGAACCGTTCATCGAGCACCTCGTCGACGACATCCTCCTGCCGCTCCTGCGCAGCCGCTGACACCAGCCGCATGCGCCCGGCGCGCCGCGGAAACGAAAGGAAGACTCCATGGTTGTCGTCACCGGGGCGACCGGGGCCCTGAACGGCGCACCGTCGAACAGGTCCTCAAGCGCGTGCCTACCGAACAGATCGGCATCAGCGTTCGTGATGTCGCCAAGGCTTAGCATCTCGCCGACCGCGGCGTGCGGGTACGCCAGGGTTTCTGCGAGGACCCGGCCACGCTGCAGCACTCCCTTGATGGCGCCGAGCAGGTCCTGCTGGTCTCCTCCAACGATCCGCACGCCGATGCCGTCGTCCTGCAGTGCGTGGGCATCGAGGCCGCCGTCGCAGCGGGAGCCCGGCGCATCCTCTGCACCGGCCACAAGGCGTCGGCGCCGACAGCCCTTTCCACCCGGCGCGCGACCATGCCGCCACCGAGCAGCTCCTGGCCGGCTCGGGCGTCGCGTGGACCGCGCTGTCTCCTGGACCGACCGGGCTGACGCCGCTGAAGCGGCAGCGGTCATCCTGGCCGACGGCCGAACCCTCGACGGCCCGGTTACGTTAACTGCCCGCCAGACCGTGCCGTTTGACGACGTCGCAGCCACTGGCCGTGAGGTCAAGCGCGTCACGCTGGACGATGAGGCGTCGCGGACAAGATCGCCGCCGGTATCCCGGAGGCGATGGCCCGGATGACGCTCACCACCTTCCAGGCCGCCCGGGAAGGCTGCTTCGCGGGAGTCGATCCGTCGCGCGCCGAGCTGCCGGGTCGGGTACCCCTCAGCGTCGCCGACCAGCTCGCGGACGTGAACGCCGCCTGAAAGAAGGGAGCAGTGGCGTGCTCAGCAGAGGGGATCTCACCGATGACGAGTGGGCAGTGCCGGAGCCTCTGCTGCCCAGGAGCAACACCCTCTGCGGCCGTGGCGGGACCACCGGCAGGTGATCAACAGAATCATTCACCGGCTGGGAACCGGCGGTCAGTGGCGTCAGCTGCCCGTTTGCTTCGGCCCGTGGCATACCATTCGCAAACGCCACATGCTGTGGTCAGCCGACGGCACCTGGGAGCGGATACTTCAGCACGTCCAGGCCGTTGCCGACGCAGCAGGTGACATCGACTGGAACATCAGGACGGCAGATGCCGCCCGCTCTCCCTGGCGCTCACGCCTGGACAACGTGCGGGCTGCACCACAGTTCAAGCCCGTCACGGACAAGATCCGCGTCCCCCGGCTCGGCACGGGTCGGCCACGGCGACTGCCGGACAGCGTCGGCGCCGATAAGGCATACAGCAACAGCCTGATCCGTTCTTCCCTGCGACGACGCGGTATCCGGCACGTGCTCCGGAGGTGAGCGACTCCAAAACCGCCCGCTGGCGCAGAGGTTCGGACGGCGGCCGGCCTCCCGGCTTCGACAAGACCCGGTACAAGGCCAGGAACACAGTCGAGCGAGCGATCAGCAAGATCAAGCAGTTCCGAGCCGTCGCCACCCACTATGACAAGCGCCGATACGTCTACCTCGGCACCGTCACGGCCGCCGCGCTCCTCATCTGGCTCCGCTCACGACCAACGAGACAGACCCCAGCTAGAGACCGCACCAAGGGGGAACACCGATCATGACCACACGCACGACCCACACCCTCGACGTCCCGGGGGCCACGCTGTGCTACGAGACACGCAGCAACGTCTCCAGTGACAAGCCGACTCTCTTCCTCATCGGAACACCACAGGGCGCCGCCGAGTTCTCGCCCCTCGCCGGGCGGTTCGCCGACCGTACGGTGGTGACCTACGACCCGCGCGGGACCAGGCGCAGCGTGCGTACCGACGGCGTCGCCGAGTCGACGCCCACCGAGCACGCCGACGACCTGGACCGGCTGATCTCCGCGCTGGGGGACGGCCCCGTGGATGTCTTCGGCACCGGGGGCGGGGCGGTCAACGGGCTGGCTCTGGTGAGCCGACGCCCGGCGGGTGTCCGGACTCTCGTCGCGCACGAGCCCCCGGCCGCCCGGCTGCTGCCGGACCATGCCGCGGTGCTGGCCGCCTGCACGAACATAAACCGGACCTATCGACAGGCGGGGCGAAACGCCGCCATGGCGCAGTTCCTGGAGCTGACCGGCCAGAACGGCCCGCTTCCGGCCGACTATCCCGACCGGCCCGCGCCGGACCCGTCCGAGTACGGGCTGAAGCCGGACGACGACGGTTCCCGCGACCATGCGCTCTTCGCCCAGAACCTCGTCTCCATCGCGTCCTACGTGTACGACTTCGAGGCACTGCGCACAACATCGACCCGCATCGTGCCTGCGGTGGGCGCCGGTTCCGGTGGCCACTTCGCCAGCCGAGCCACTGTGGCCCTGGCCGACCGCCTCGGCACCGTACCGATCACACTGCCCAGCGATCATCGCGGGTTTCTGGACGTCGACGACACGTCGCGTACGCTGGCCGACTTCGCGACGAAGCTGCGCGACGTCCTCGACGACCGGACATCCCCTGGGGACCCCGCCGAACGACCCCACGCAGGGGCCCGAGCCGACTCTTCGACTCCATCCTCGCATCCGGAGTAATCATGCCAACCACACTCATCACGGGATCCGGCAAGGGTCTCGGCTTCGAGACGGCCCGCCGTCTGACGGAGGCCGGGCACCGCGTCTTCGTCACGGACCGTGACACCCGCCTCGGCGCGGAGGTCGCCGCGCGGATCGGCGCCCGCTTCCTCCCACTCGACGTCACCGACGAGGACTCCGTCAAGGCCGCCGTCGAACACGTCCGTCAGGACGCAGGCCACCTCGACGTCTTGGTCAACAACGCCGGCATCGTCGGAAGCCGCAAGCCGGTCGGCGAGACCACCGCCGACGACCTGCAGGCCACGTACGACACGAACGTCTTCGGGGTGGTGCGGGTCACCCACGCCTTCCTGCCGCTCCTGCAGATGAGCAGCAACGCCGTGGTCGTCAACGTCGGCAGTGGTCTCGGGTCACCGGCGGCGCACGACGACCCCGCACGGCCCGAGTTCCAGGTGCTGCTGCTGGACTACAACTCCTCCAAGACCGCGCTGGTCATGATCACTTCGCAGTACGCCAAGGCGTTTCCGGACATCCGGTTCAACACCGTCGACCCCGGTTACACAGCGACGGACTTCAACGGCAACACGGGTGTCAAAACCGTCCAGCAGGGTGCCGAGATCATCGTCCGTATGGCCGCCATCGGTGCCGACGGCCCGACCGGTGGCTTCTACGACGAGGACGGGCCTGTCGTCTGGTGACTCTCCGCCCGGCTCGACGCCGGACCCAGTCGGCCCGGAACACGATTGCGCCTGACGATCGGCGACGCGGGAGCGGAATCGCCCTGGGAGCATGGGCTGCTGCCGAGGTCCTCTCCGCGGTGAGACCGCAGTTCGTGCAAGTCGTCAGGTCTACCGAAGGGTATCGGCGTCCAGGGCAGCGCTCGGTTGCGCACGCGAGTGGAACGCCCGCTCCCTGCGGCCCACTCCCCGTCGAAGCCGCTTCACAGCACGGCGAACGCCGCAGCCACGCCAGGGCTGCCCCGATGATCACGTGGTCCCTCGGGGCCCCACCACCGGCGACGGGTGCTGTGAACCGCCCTGGACAGCGGAATGGCACCGCTTATTGCGCGAGCCGGAAATGGGGTCGTAACATCCGCTAGAACGATGGTTCTAGCCTCAAGGCGGAGGTCAGGCCCCATGATCGACCAGTCCCCAGCGGGTGGCAGCATCCCTTCCGGGGCCGTGGCACCGTCCGTGCTGTGGAAAGCGTTTGACGTCCTCAGCGCGTTCAACCACAAGGAACGCGTTCTCACTCTCGCCCGGATCGCACGCCAGAGCGGCCTGCCCAAGTCGACGGTGCACCGGGTGCTCGCCATGCTCTCCGACATCGGGGCCGTCGAGCAGCACGAGGGCGGATACCGCATCGGGCTTCGCATGTTCACCCTCGGAGCGCTGCCACCGGAAGCCGCGCTCCGAGAAACGGCGCTCGTACATCTGGAAGAGCTCCACCGCTACACCGGCCAGACCCTGCACCTGGCGGTATTGCGTGGCGCCGACGTGGTGTACCTGGAGAAACTGCCCAGTCGCAAGAGCCTGCCCACACCGGCGACCGTGGGTGATCGGCTCCCTGCGCACTGCACCGCGGTGGGCAAAGTACTTCTGGCCTTCTCCGGCGACAGCAGCACGGCGACGGCGCTCGCCGGGCCGTTGCAGCGCAGGACCGCGAAGTCGCTGGCATCCACGGATCAGATCCGCAGCCAGCTGGAGACAATCAGGACACACGGTTACGCGGCCGACCGTGAGGAGGCCGCCGACGGTCTGGCATGCGTGGCCGTACCCGTACTGGTGGGCGATCGTGTCGTCGCGGCCGTCTCGGTGGCGTTCCCGGCCTCCGCCGGCAGCGGTCAGGTGCTGATCAATGCGCTGCGCCAGGCCGCTGTCGCGATTTCCAGATCAACGGCCATGGTGTCCACTGATCTACTGG
>NZ_JBHXLU010000140.1:0-22182 GCF_042720695.1 Streptomyces sp. NPDC058457
CAGGCCCGCCCCCCCCCGCGTTGCGGGCCTCCCCCTCCCCCTGCAACCCCCGCCCCCCCGGGGGGGGCTCCCCTACCCCGCCGCGCCGCCGGGGCCCGCGCGGATCTAACCGCGCGGTCCCCGGGATGCGGCCGTCAGGCGCCGCAGGACCGCAGGAACTTCCGGGTACGCACCGCGATGGGGAGCGGCTTGTCCGGCTCGCAGGGGTACATGTCCTGCTCGACGATCGCGAACAGGTCGACCCCCAGCCGCTGCGCCGCCGCCAGCACCGGCGCCAGCTCCGGTACGCCGGCGGGCGGTTCGCACATCACGCCCTGGGCCACGGCCGGCCCGAACGGGGTGCCCTTGGCCTGGACGTCGGCCAGGATCGCCGGGTCCACCTGCTTGAGGTGGAGGTAGCCGATCCGCTCGCCGTACGTCTCGATCAGCTTGACGCTGTCGCCGCCGCAGTAGGCGTAGTGGCCGGTGTCCAGGCAGAGGTTGACCAGCTCCGTGTCGGTCGAGTCGAGGAAGTGCTCGACGTGGTCCTCGGTGTCGATGTGGGTGTCGGCGTGCGGGTGGACGACGATGTCCAGGCCGTACGTCTCCTTCACCTCGTGGCCGAGGCGTTCCATGCCCTTGGTGAGGTGGGCCCACTGCTCCCCGGTCAGCTCGGGCGGCTCCAGGATCTCGGCGGTCTTGTCGTCCCGCCAGAAGGACGGGATGACCACCAGGTGCTTCGCCCCCGTCGCCTGGGTGAGCGCGGCGACCTGGCTCACGTGCTCCCAGGTCGACTCCCAGACGGCCGGGCCGCGGTGCAGGCCCGTGAAGACCGTGCCCGCCGAGACCTTCAGGTCCCGCTTGGCGATCTCGTCGGTGAGCCGGGCCGGGTCGGTGGGGAGGTAGCCGTACGGGCCGAGTTCGATCCAGGAGTAGCCGGCCTCGGCGACCTCGTCGAGGAAGCGTTCCCAGGGGACCTGCCGGGGGTCGTCCGGGAACCAGACTCCCCAGGAGTCGGGGGCCGAGCCGACCCGGACGCGGTCGAGAGCGTCGGTCATGAGCTCAGGACTTTCCTTCCGGACCGGTCGCGACGGGTGCGGTGAGGTCCTCCTCTTCGGGGAGTTCCTCGGTGTCGACTCCGCGTACCTGGGACAGCTCGTGTTTGAGGGCTGCGAGTTCGGCGCCACCGGCCATGTGGTTGGTGAGTTCCTCCAGGGTGATGTCGCTGCGTTCGGCGGAGAGTTCGAGGGTGCCGAGGCGCAGGACGCTGAAGTGGTCGCCGACCATGTAGGCGTGGTGGGGGTTGTGGGTGATGAAGATGACGCCGAGGCCGCGTTCGCGGGCGGCGGCGATGTACTTCAGGACCACGCCGGACTGCTTGACGCCGAGGGCGGCGGTGGGCTCGTCGAGGATGAGGACACGGGCGCCGAAGTAGACGGCGCGGGCGATGGCCACGCACTGGCGCTGGCCGCCGGAGAGGGTGCCGATGGGCTGGTCCAGGTCGTCCAGGATGATGCCCATGTTGCGCAGTTCGCGGTCGGCGGTCTCCTTCATCTTCGCGATGTCGAGACGGCGCACGGGCCAGGGGCCCTTGGTCATCTCGGAGCCGAGGAAGAAGTTGCGCCACACCGGCATCAGGGGGACGGTGGCGAGGTCCTGGTAGACGGTGGCGATGCCCTTGTCGAGGGCCTCGCGCGGGGTGGAGAAGCGGACCGGGACGCCGTCGACGAGGAAGTCGCCCTCGGTGTGCTGGTGCAGTCCCGAGATGATCTTGATGAGGGTGGACTTGCCGGCGCCGTTGTCGCCGAGCACGCAGGTCACCTGATTGGGGAAGACCTTGAGGTCGACGCCGTGCAGGGCGCGGATGTTGCCGTAGGACTTGCCCGTGGAACGCAGTTCGACGATCGGGGCGCCGTCGGCGGGGGCCTCGTCCTCAAGGACGGCACCGTGGGTCGGGGAGTGGTTGTCTGTCATCGGGTCACCTCCTGGTCGCGGTGCGCTGCACCCACAGGTTGATCATCACGGCGCCGAGGAGCATGACGCCGAGGAAGGCCTTGAACCAGTCCGGGTTCCAGCCCGCGTAGACGATGCCCTGCTGGACCATGCCGAACATGAAGGCGCCGAAGACCGGGCCGATCGCGGAACCGGCGCCACCGGTCAGGAGGCAGCCGCCGATGACCGCGGCGGAGATGTAGATCAGCTCCTGGCCCACGCCCTCGCCGGACTGCACGGTGTTGAAGGAGAACAGCTGGTGCATGCCGACGAACCAGGCGCCGAAGCCGACCAGCATGAACAGCGAGATCTTGGTGAAGTTCACCGGGACGCCGACCGCGCGGGCGCTGTCCTTGTTGCCGCCGACCGCGAAGACCCAGTTGCCGTACTTCGTGCGCAGCAGGACCCAGGTGGCGATGGCCGCGAAGAACAGCCACCAGAAGATGGTGATCTTCACCTGGACGCCGCCGATGTCGAAGGACGAGGCGAAGAGCGCCTTGGCCTGGTCGAAGCCGTCCATGTTGCTGATGTCGTCGGTGGCGACGTTGCCGGTGACCAGCTTGGTCACGGCGAGGTTCACGCCCTGCAGGATCAGGAAGCTGCCCAGGGTGATCAGGAAGCTGGGCAGTCCGGTCCTGACCACCAGCCAGCCGTTGAGGAAGCCGATGGCGAGCGACACGACGAGCGCGGCGATCACGCCGACCCAGACGTTCATGCTCAGCTGGTAGGCGGTCATGCTCGCGGTGAGCGCCGAGGTGATCACCGCGACACCGGCGGAGAGGTCGAACTCGCCGCCGATCATCAGCAGGGCGACCGGCAGTGCCATGATGCCGATGGTCGACGACTGGTAGAGGATGTTCGCCATCGAACTGGCCTCGCGCACCGGCGGGGCCGCGATCAGGAAGAAGACGTACACCGCGACCGCGCCGAGGAAGACGCCCACGTCCGGACGGGCCAGGATCCGCAGCGCCAGGGGGCGCTGTGCGGTCCGTCCGTCCTTCTCCTTCGGACCGGGGGCCGGCGGTGTCGCCACCGCCGGCTGGGTCTCCTGACTCATCTCGATCACCGGGTGCCCTTCGCGGCGAACGCGGCGACCTTGTCGACGTTGGACTTGTCGACGAAGGCCGGACCGGTCAGCACCGGCTGCTCACCGCCGCCGCTGTAGTTGCCGTTGTTCTTGTAGAGCCACAGCGAGTCGATCGCCAGGTAGCCCTGCAGGTAGGGCTGCTGGTCCACCGCGAACTCGATGGTGCCCTTGCTGATGGCGGTGGTCAGGTCCTTGTTGAGGTCGAAGGTGGCGACCTTCGCCTTGCTGCCCGCGTCGGACACCGACTGGACGGCGATCAGCGCGATCGGGGCGCCGAGGGTGACCACGTGGTCGATGGCCTTGTCCTGCGTGAGCTTGGCGGTGATCGTCGACTTGACCGAGGTCGGGGACGTGCCGTCGACGTACAGGGTCTCCGTCGTCCCCGAGAACGTCTTCTTCACTCCGTCGCAGCGCTGGGTGAGGCCGACGTTGCCCTGCTCCTGGATGACACAGACGACCTTCTTCGCGCCCTCGGAGTTCAGCCGGTTGCCGAGCGCCTCGCCCGCGACCGTCTCGTCCTGGCCGAAGAACTCCAGCAGACCGAGCTTCTTCCAGTCGCTCAGACCGGAGTTGAGGCCGACGATCGGGATCTTCGCGGAGTTGGCCTTGGCGATGACGTCCTTCATCGCGTCCGGCTTTGCGAGGGTGACGGCGATCCCGTCGACCTTCTGGTCGATCGCGTTCTGCACCAGGTTGGCCTGGTTGCCCGCGTTCGGGTCGGCGGAGTAGACGAGCTTGATGTTGTCCTTGTCGGCGGCGGCCTGGGCACCCTTGCGGACGATGTCCCAGAAGGTGTCGCCCGGCGACTGGTGGGTGACCAGCGCGACCGTCATACGAGGGGTGGACGCCTTGCCCGCCGAGGCCGCTGTTCCTCCCTCTTCGGACTTCTTTCCTCCGGAGCTGCTGGAGCAGCCGGCGAGGGTCAGGGCTGCCGCCGCGGCGACGGCCACGATCGGGGCCAGCCGGCGCGAACGGGAGTGGGAAGAGCGGTCCATCTTTCCTGCACCTCACTGTGCTACGGGGGAAAGGAACGGATCGGGACGATCCGTGGACCCGGGCCGACGGAGGTGGTCCGGGTCACTGCTGTGCGTTGGGACGGGATACAAGTCCCTGTGCGGCCCGCTGTCAATACTTTGTTAAGACATCATTTCACACTCAGGTCCGAATGTAAGTACAAACCATTGACAGCACGACCCGCCCCGATCTACACCTGAGGGGCATCCGCCCACCCCCGAGGAGCCTCGCATGACCGAGCCGCCACCACAGGCCGCCGGCCTCGTCGCGCCGGGCCGTTACGAAGGCGATCTCTACCCGCTCCCGCCGGGCGCACCCCTGGCGCGCGCGGAGCACCCCGGCGGGCACCGCGGCCCGCGGGTGCCGGGCGGCTCGCACGCCTTCGCCGGCGGCGGGCGGGACCGGATCGCCCTGCCGCCCGCCGGCGGCCGCACGGTGACCGGCGCCGCCGGGTTCGGCCGCACCACCTTCCGACCGCACGGCCGGGACGGCGTGCCCGACCCGGCCGGCGCTGCGGCGGACGTGCCGCGCGACGCCCGGCTCCCCCTGCACACCACCCCGTCCGAATGAGGTCCCCCATGAGCCAGCCGACCACCCGCCTGACCGTCGCCCAGGCGCTGGTGCGGTTCCTGTCCGCCCAGTACACCGAGCGCGACGGCGTCCGGCACCGGCTGATCGCCGGCACCTGGGGCATCTTCGGCCACGGCAACGTGGCGGGGATCGGCCAGGCACTCCTCGAGTACGGCGACGTCATGCCGTACCACCAGGGCCGCAACGAGCAGGCGATGGTGCACGCGGCGGTCGGCCACGCCCGCCAGCTGGACCGGCTCTCGGCGCAGGCGGTGACCACCTCCATCGGCCCGGGCGCCACCAACCTGGTGACCGGCGCCGCCCTCGCCACCATCAACCGGCTGCCGGTGCTGCTGCTCCCCGGCGACTACTTCGCGAGCCACGCGCCGGACCCGCTGCTGCAACAGCTGGAGCACCCGAGCGAGTTCGACGTCTCCGTCAACGACACCCTGCGCCCGGTCTCCCGCTACTTCGACCGGATCACCCGCCCCGAGGCGCTGATCCCCTCCGCGCTGAACGCCATGCGGGTCCTCGCCGACCCGGCCGAGACCGGCGCGGTCACCCTCGCCCTCCCCCAGGACGTCCAGGCGGAGGCGTACGACTGGCCGGAGGAGTTCTTCGCCGAGCGGGTGTGGCGGGTCCGGCGGCCCGCCCCCGACCCCGTGGAGCTGACGGACGCCGTGAGCGCCGTACGGGCCGCTCAGCGGCCGTTGATCGTGGCGGGCGGCGGAGTCCACCACAGCCGCGCGGAAGACGCTCTGAGGGCCCTTGTGGAGGCCACGGGCATCCCCGTCGCCTCGACCCAGGCGGGCAAGGGCTCACTGCGCTGGGACCACCCGGCCGATCTGGGCGGGATCGGGCACACCGGGACCGCCGTCGCCGACGACCTGGCCCGCACCGCCGACCTGGTCATCGGCGTCGGCACCCGGTACACCGACTTCACCACGGCCTCCGGCACCCTCTTCCAGAACCCGGACGTCCGCTTCCTGAACCTGAACATCACCGGGTTCGACGCCCACAAGCTGGCCGCGCGGACGCTGGTCTGCGACGCGCGGGCGGGGCTCACGGCCCTCGCGGAGGCCCTGTCCGGGCACCGGGTGGCCGCGGACTACGCGGACGGGTACCGGGCGGGCAAGGAGCGCTGGGACGCCGTCGTCGAGGCGGCCTACCGCGCGGACGACGAGGACGCCGTGCCCACACAGACCCAGGTGCTCGGCGCCCTTGACGCGGTCGTCGGGGATGACGACGTTGTCATCAACGCGGCCGGCTCGCTCCCGGGCGACCTGCACAAGCTGTGGCGGGCCCGCTCGCCGCGCCAGTACCACCTGGAGTACGGCTACTCCTGCATGGGCTACGAGATCCCGGCCGGTATCGGTGTCCAGCAGGCGGCCCCGGACGTCGCGGTCTGGTCGCTGGTCGGCGACGGCACCTATCTGATGATGCCGACCGAGATCGTCACCGCCGTCCAGGAGGGCCTGCCCGTCAACCTGGTCCTCATCCAGAACCACGGCTACGCCTCCATCGGCGGCCTCTCCGAGACGGTGGGCGGCGAGCGGTTCGGCACCGCCTACCGCTTCCGCTCCGCCGACGGCACCTTCGGCGGGGCTCCGCTGCCCGTCGACCTCGCCGCCAACGCGGCCAGCCTCGGCATGGAGGTGCTGCGCGCCAAGACCGTACGGGAGCTGCGCGAGGCCCTTGCAGCGGCCCGCGCGAGCGACCGGGCGACGTGCGTGTACGTGGAGACGGACCCGGCGCCGACCGCTCCCCCGGCCGAGGCCTGGTGGGATGTGCCGGTCGCCGAGACCGCCGAGCGCGAGGCCGCCGTACGGGCCCGCGAGGACTACGACCGGCAGGTCGCCGACCGCCGCCGGCACCTGTGATTCCCCCGAACCCCGGAAGGAGGTGTCCCGGTGGCCCGAACCGGTGATTCCACCCGCACCGCGACCGTCTCGGCACTCGACGCCCTGGACTTCGCCCTGGACCGCGGCAGTCCGGTACCGCTCTACTACCAGCTCGCTCAGCAGCTGGAGGAGGCCATAGAGCACGGAGTACTCGCCCCGGGCAACCTCCTGGGCAACGAGATCGACCTGTCGGTGCGGCTCGGTCTGTCCCGGCCCACGGTCCGCCAGGCCATCCAGTCCCTGGTCGACAAGGGGCTGCTTGTGCGCCGCCGGGGCGTGGGCACCCAGGTGGTGCACAGCCAGGTCAAGCGGCCGCTGGAGCTGAGCAGCCTCTACGACGACCTGGAGTCGGCCGGGCAGGGCCCGACCACCCGGGTGCTGCGCAACGAGCGGATCCCGGCGACCGCGGAGGTGGCCGCCGCGCTCGGCATCGCGGAGGGCGCGGAGGTGGTCGTCCTGGAGCGGCTGCGCTGCACGCACGGCCAGCCGGTGGCGTTCCTGTGCAACTACCTGCCCGCCGGGCTGCTCGATCTCGAGACCGAGCGGCTGGAGACGACCGGTCTGTACCGGATGATGCGCACGGCGGGCATCACCCTGCACAGCGCCCGGCAGACGGTGGGCGCCCGCAGCGCCACCGCCGAGGAGGCCGTCCGGCTCGACGAGAAGGAGGGCGCCGCCCTGCTCACCATGCGGCGCACGGCGTACGACGACACCGGGCGGCCGGTGGAGTACGGCAGCCATGTCTACCGGGCGTCCCGGTACGCCTTCGACTTCCAGCTGCTCGTACGGCCGTAGAACGTGCCGTGCCGGGCTGGTTGCTGCGGGTTTAACCGCTGGTCCCGCCACCCGAAACCAACACGCCCGCACACGAGCCCCCATGGAGTTTGTCCCATGGGGGCTCCGTCGTACCGCTTTGTTCAACAAACCGCCAGGCGACCATGTCGATTACGTTTCGGGCAAGAGACGGGCGAGAGAGACGCAGGCTATTGACGCATGAGCGGACAAGCGGCTGTTATTGCGCCCACGATGTTCGGCCGAGTTGGTTTCTGATCGGTTTCGGGACCTTTCGAAGATCAGCTCTTCCCCTTGCCGAACCCTGTTACTCCAGGAGCCGCCATGCGCATCTCCCCGTCCGGTCTTCACGTGCCGGGTCCGAGCCGCCGTAACGTTCTGCGTGGCGCCGGTTCGGCCGCCCTCCTCGCCGGTGCCGGCATACCCCTGCTCTCCGCCTGCGGAGGCAGCGGGTCCTCCTCCTCGGACTCGAAGACCGTCAGCCTCGGCTCCAACGCGTCCGACGCCGTGCCGAAGAAGGCGTACCAGTCGGTCTACGACGCGTTCAAGAAGCAGTCCGGCGTCACCGTCAAGGTGAACACCAAGGACCACAACACCTTCCAGGAGCAGATCAACACCTATCTGCAGGGCACGCCTGACGACGTGTTCAACTGGTTCGCCGGCTACCGGATGCAGTTCTTCGCGGCCAAGGGTCTCGCCTCGCCGATCGACGACGTGTGGGAGAAGATCGGGGCCAACTTCCCCGACGCGATGAAGAAGCTCAGCAAGGGCGCGGACGGCAAGTACTACTTCGTGCCGCTGACCACCTACCCCTGGGCGATCTTCTACCGCAAGAGCGTCTTCCAGGCCAAGGGCTACACGGTCCCCACCACCTGGGACGAGCTGGTCGCCCTGTGCAAGCAGATGAAGAAGGACGGCCTGGTCCCGATCGCCTTCGGCGACAAGGACGCCTGGCCGGCGATGGGCACCTTCGACCAGATCAACTTCCGCCTCAACGGCTACGACTTCCACGTCGAGCTGATGGCGGGCAAGGCGGCGTGGACCGACTCCAAGGTGAAGGACGTCTTCGACCACTGGGCCGAGCTCCTCCCCTACCACCAGGACGGCTTCATGGGCCGCACCTGGCAGGACGCCGCGCAGACCCTGGTGTCGAAGAAGGCCGGCATGTACCTCCTCGGCACCTTCGTGGCGCAGCAGTTCACCAACGCGTCGGACCTCGCGGACCTCGACTTCTTCCCGTTCCCGGAGATCAACTCCGCGTACGGGCAGGACACCGTGGAGGCGCCCACCGACGGCTTCATGGTGAGCAAGTCCCCGAAGAACCACGACGGTGTCGTGAAGCTGCTGGAGTACCTCGGCACTCCCGCCGCCGAGGAGACGTACCTGAAGACGGACCCGAGCGTGGTCGCCGCCTCCAACAAGGCCTCCACCGCCGCCTACTCGACGCTCCAGAAGAAGGCGTTCGACATGATCGGCGCCGCCAAGAGCCTCACCCAGTTCATGGACCGCGACTCCCGCCCGGACTTCACCTCCACGGTGATGCAGCCCGGTCTGCAGAAGTTCCTGCAGAACCCGAAGGGTGTCGACAGCCTGCTCTCGTCCATCGAGCGGCAGAAGAAGACGATCTTCGCGTCCGAGTGAGCTGACTGAATGTCGACTGACACCCCCACGAAGTCCCAGGAGGCGGCCGCCGTGCCGCCTCCTGGGCGCGCGTCCGAGAAGAAGCGGGTCCAGCAGGGGCACAAGCGCCTGCTGACCCGCCGTGACCGCATCACGCTCGCCTTCATGGCGGGCGTGCCGACGGTTCTGCACGTACTCCTGGTCTGGGTCACGGCCCTGGCCTCGATCCTCCTCGCCTTCACCTCCTGGGACGGCATCGGCTTCGACTCCATCAAGTGGGTCGGGCTCGACAACTTCCAGCAACTCTTCAACGACAACCCGCAGTTCTGGCCGGCCGTCCAGCACAACGTCATCTGGTTCGTCGTCCTCATCCTGCTCCCGACCCCGTTCGGCCTGTTCCTGGCCGTGCAGCTGGACAAGAAGATCCGGTTCAGCCGGGTCTACCAGACGGCGTTCTTCCTGCCCGTCGTCATCTCCCTGGCGTGCATCGGGTTCGTCTGGCAGCTGATCTACAACCCGGACACGGGCCTGATCAACAGCCTCATCGGCGCCAACAAGCCGGGCCACTACATCGACTGGATCGGTGACCCGAACCTCAACCTGTGGGCGGTCCTGGTCGCCGCGTCCTGGCGGCACACCGGCTACATGATGATCCTGTACCTGGCCGGTCTGAAGAGCGTCGACCCGTCGCTGCGGGAGGCCTCGGCGCTGGACGGCGCCAACGAGTGGCAGACGTTCAAGAACGTCATCTTCCCGACGCTGCGGCCGACCAACACCATCGTCCTGGTCGTGACGATCATCGAGTCACTGCGCGCCTTCGACCTGGTCTTCGTCTTCAACAAGGGCGCCCAGGGCACCGAGTTGCTCTCCATCCTGGTGACCAACAACATCATCGGCGAGTCCAGCCGTATCGGTTACGGCTCGGCGATCGCGGTGGTGCTGCTGTTCATCTCCCTGATCGTGATCATCCCGTATCTGATCGCGACCTTCCGGAAGGAGCGGAGCGCATGAGCACCCTGAGCGCGCTGCCCAAGCAGCGCACCCCGGTCCGCCCGGCCCGCGTCCTGCTGCACGTGTTCCTGGCCGGCACCGCCCTGGCATGGCTCGCCCCGCTGCTGTGGGCGATCTTCTCGGCGCTGCGCCCGTACAGCGAGACCAGCAACCGCGGTTACGTGTCCTGGCCGCACACGCTGAACTTCGACAACTTCAAGAACGCGTTCGAGCAGTCGGACATGACCCACTACTTCATGAACACGCTGGTCATCGCGGTCCCGGCCGTGCTGCTCACGCTGTTCCTGTCGTCGATGGTCGCGTTCTACGTCGCCCGCTTCGACTTCCGGGTCAACCTCTTCCTGCTGCTGGTCTTCACGGCCGGCAACCTGCTGCCGCAGCAGGTCATCATCACCCCGCTGTACCGGATGTACCTGCTGACGAACCTGCCGGGCATCACCGCGAGCGGCAAGCTGTACGACTCGGCGCTCGGCCTGGTGCTGATCCATGTGGCGTTCCAGTCCGGGTTCTGTGCGTTCGTGCTGTCGAACTACATGCGTTCGCTGCCGCACGAGCTGACCGAGGCCGCGCTGGTGGACGGCGCGTCGGTGTGGCGGCTGTACTGGCAGATCACGCTACCGCTGTGCAAGCCCGCGATGGCGGCCCTGGCGACCCTGTTGTCGATCTGGATCTACAACGACTTCTTCTGGGCCCTGGTGCTGATCTCGACCGGTGAGAACATGCCGATCACCTCGGCGCTGAACAACCTCTCCGGCCAGTACTTCACCGACCCGAACCTGGTCGCCGCCGGTTCCCTGCTGACCGCGATCCCGACGCTGCTCGTGTACTTCGCGCTCCAGAAGCAGTTCGTCAGCGGTCTGACCCTGGGCTCCGCCAAGGGCTGATCCGGCCCCGTCCGAAAGAGAACCTCGTGCACAACCCGTTCACCCCGGTCGCCTCCGTGGCCGTGGACACGCGCACCGCCCGTGTCCACGAGGAGGGCTGGCAGTCCTGGTCGCCCAGTGGCGCGTACGCCCTCGGCGCGGCCCCGTACCGCCCGACCAACGACAACTGGGCGACCGTGTGTTACCGCCCCGGCCGCAGCGTGCCCGCCGGGGCCTTCCAGGGTGAGGGCCTGCTGGCGCTCGACCCGGGCGACGGCTCCCCGGTCCGGCTCTGGGCAGCGGCCGACCCGCTGCACGAGGTGCCCTCGATCCGGCTGACGGTCGCGGCCGGGGTCGCGGAGGTCGAGGCCGACGGCCCGGTCAAGGAGTGGACCGGTGCGGGCATCCAGTCCGTGCTGGCCGACTGGGCCGGCGCCCTGGCCGTGCCGGCGCCCCGCCCCGCGCCCACCGTCTGGTGCTCCTGGTACGAGTACTTCACGGCCGTCACCGAGGACGACGTCCACGAGAACCTGCGGGCGATGGACACCCTCGACCTGCCGATCGACGTGGTGCAGATCGACGACGGCTACCAGAGCGCCCTGGGCGACTGGCTGACCCTCTCCGGCCGCTTCCGCTCCCGGCGGGGCATCGCGGACGCCATCCGCGCCCGCGGCCGCCGGGCGGGCATCTGGACGGCGCCCTTCCTGGTCGACCCGGCCAGCGACCTCGCCGAGACCTACCCGGACTGGCTGGTGCGCGACCTGGACGGCAGCCCGCTGCGCGCGGGCCGCAACTGGGGTCACGTGCTGTACGTCCTGGACACCACCCACCCGGCCGCCGCGGCCTACCTCACCGACGTCTTCGCGACGCTGCGCGCCGAGGACTACGACTACTTCAAGGTCGACTTCCTCTACGCGGGCGCGCTGGACGGGGTACGGCACTCGGGCGCGGACCCGCTCACGGCGTACCGGCTGGGCATCGGCCTGATCCGGGAGGCGATCGGCGCGGACGCCTACCTCCTCGGCTGCGGCGCGCCGATCCTGCCCTCGATCGGCCTGTTCGACGCGATGCGGGTCAGCCCGGACACGGCTCCGCACCGCCGTCCCGAGGCCGACGACTTCAGCCAACCGGGCCAGGACCCGGCGGAGTTCACCGGCGTCGGCCGCCAGTGGCAGCACGGCCGCCTCTGGGTCAACGACCCCGACTGCCTGATGGCCCGCCCCGCCGTGGAGACCCGTGCGCGCTGGGCGGCGCACGTGGAGGCCGTCGGCGGCCTGGTCGCCTCCAGCGACCGGCTGCTCTCCCTCGACCAGTGGGGCGTGGAGACGACCCGCCGCCTTCTCACCGGAGTTACCGGAGTCAACCGATGAACGACCGCACCCTCTCCGTCCCGGGCATCGCCTACGGCGGCGACTACAACCCCGAGCAGTGGCCCGAGGAGGTGTGGGCCGAGGACGTCCGTCTGATGCGCGAGGCGGGCGTGAACATGGTCAGCGTCGGCATCTTCTCGTGGGCGTTGATGGAGCCGTCCGAGGGCGTCTACGACTTCTCCCGGATGGACCGGATCCTCGGCCTCCTCCACGAGAACGGCATCGCCGCCGACCTCGCCACCCCCACGGCCGCCCCGCCGGCCTGGTTCTTCCGCGCCCACCCCGAGGCGCTCCCGGTGGACCACGACGGCCGCACCCTGTCGTACGGCAGCCGGCAGACGTTCTGCCCGAGCAGCCCCGCCTACCGCGAGGCCGCGCTCAGGATCGCCGGCGCGATCGCCGACCGGTACGCGAGCCACCCGGCCGTGCGGATGTGGCACGTCCACAACGAGTACGGCTGCCACAACGCGGCCTGCTACTGCGACACCAGCGCGGAGTCCTTCCGCCGCTGGCTGCGGGCCCGGTACGGCGACGACCTGGCCGCCCTCAACCACGCCTGGGGCACCACCTTCTGGAGCCAGTGGTACTACGACTGGGAGGAGATCCTGCCGCCCCGCGCGACCGGTGCCGTCCCGAACCCGACGCACCAGCTGGACTGGCGGCGGTTCTGCTCGGACGAGCTGCTGTCGCTGTACACGGCGGAGCGGGACGTGCTCCGGGCGGCGGCCCCCGCCATCCCCGCCACCACCAACTTCATGGTGATGCACAACTTCGACGCCCTCGACTACTGGCGCTGGGCACCGGAGCTGGACGTGGTGGCCAACGACCACTACCTGATGTCGGCCGACCCGGAGTCGCAGATCGACGTCGCGCTGAGCGGCGATCTGATGCGCTCGCTGGCGGGCGGGCCGTGGCTGCTGATGGAGCACTCGACGGGCGCGGTGAACTGGCAGCCCGTCAACCGGGCGAAGACGGCTGGTGAGTTGCGCCGCAACGCGCTCGCGCATGTGGCGCACGGCGCGGACGGCATCTGCTACTTCCAGTGGCGGGCGGCGAAGGCGGGTGCCGAGCAGTGGCACTCGGCGATGCTGCCGCACGCGGGGACCGACAGCCAGATCTGGCGGGACGTGGTCCGGCTGGGCGCCGATCTCAAGGCACTCGCCGAGGTGCGCGGCAGCGCCGGTACCGCCGAGGTGGCCGTCGTCTGGGACTGGGACGCCCGCTGGGCCGTGGAACTGCCCTCGCAGCCGAGCGGGGAACTGCGCTACCTGGACCTCGTCCGCGCCTGGTACGAGCCGCTGTGGCGGGCGGGCGTGGCGGTGGACTTCGTCCGCCCGGACACGGATCTGTCGGCGTACAAGGTGGTGCTGGCCCCGAGCCTGTACCTGGTGGACGACACCGGCGTGGCGAATCTGACCGCCTTCGCGGAGGCCGGCGGCACCCTGGCCGTGGGCTTCCACAGCGGTGCGGTGGACGAGAACTGCCATGTGCGGCTGGGCGGTTACCCGGGCGCCTTCCGGGAGCTGCTGGGCGTGCGCACGGACGAGCTGTTCCCGCTGCTGCCCGAGGAGCGGGTGGCGCTGAGCGAGGGCGGCACCGGCTCGCTCTGGTCGGAGCGGGTGGGGCTGGCGGGCGCGGCGGCGGTGACCTCGTACGCCGACGGGCCGCTGGCCGGGGTTCCGGCGGTGACCCGGCACGGGTACGGCGCGGGCTCCGCCTGGTACGTGGCGACGCTCCCGGACGCGGAGACCCTGGCGGGGCTGCTCGGCCGGATCCGCGCCGAGGCGGGCGTGGCCGCGGGCCGCACCGCCCCGGCGGGCGTGGAGGTCGTCGTGCGGCGCGGTGCGGACGCGGACTACGTGTTCGTCATCGACCACACCGGGCAGGGCGCCGAACTCCCGGTCGCGGCGGGGTCGGTGGAGCTGCTGTCCGGCAAGCCCGCCGACGGCACGGTCACCGTGGCGCCGGGCGAGGTCGCCGTCGTACGGGAGCCGCGCGGTCAGTGAGTTGCGCGGTCAGTGAGTTGCGCGGTCAGTGAGCCGCGTCCAGGCGGGCCCGCTGGCCGGGTGTCAGCTCCAGGTCCACGGCGGCGAGGTTCTCCTCCAGCTGGGCCACGGACGACACCCCGGCCAGCGGGACGACCGGCAGCGGCCCGCCCAGCAGCCAGGCCAGCACCACCTGGTTGAGGGTCGCCCCGGTCTCCCGGGCCACCTCGCGCAGCACGGCGAGGCGGGCCGGGGTGCCGGGGTGGTCGTGGTCGGCGGGCAGCGCCTTGCCGGGCTGCGTGTAGGCGCCCTTGAGCAGCGGTGAGTAGGCGACCAGGGTGAGGTCCGGCTCCGCACGCAGGTAGCTGCGCAGCTGGGCGTCGGTGGAGCCGAGGCTGCCGTCCGGGAACAGGCCGTCGGGGATGTCGGTGCGCGGGCGCAGATAGCTGTGCTGGTACTGGAGCACCTCGTAGCCGGGCAGCCCGGCCGCGGCGGCGAGGGCACGGGCGCGCTCCAGCCGCCAGACGGCGTGGTTGCTGGCGCCGAGCAGGCCGACGGTGCCTTCCGCGACCAGCGCGGCGAACCCTTCGACGGTCTCGCGGAGCGGGACGGCGGGGTCCTCTATGTGGGCGTACAGCAGGTCGAGCCTTGCGACGCCGAGGCGTTCCCGGCTGCGCTCGGCCGACTCCCGGATCACCTTCGCGGACAGGCCCTCGGCGTTGTCGGTGTAGCCGGTCCCGGGGGCGAGCGGGCGGGCGCCGAGCTTGGTGGCGATGACGATCCCGTCGCCGATCCCGCGGCTGCGCCGCCAGCGGCCGAGCAGTTCCTCGCTCTGGCCGCCCTGGCCGCCGTCCTCCCAGAAGGCGTAGTTGTCGGACGTGTCGATGAAGTTCCCGCCGGCCTCGACGTAGCGGTCGAGGACGGCGAAGGAGGTCTGTTCGTCGGTGCGGGACCCGAACAGCATGGCGCCGAGTGCGAGGACGCTCACCTGGCGGCGGGTGTTGGGGTCGGTGCCGATGGTGCGGTACTTCATGCCGTCTCCTCCGTCCGTGCACCCGGGGGTTCGGATGCACGGTGGTGAGTCTTCGGCTTGAAGTGCGCACGAAGTCAAGGGCGCCCGGCGAACGGTCCGTCCAGGGCCGCCCACTGGAGCAGCATGATCGTCTTCGCGTCGGCGATCTCGCCGGTCCGGATCATCTCCAGGGCGCGGCGGAAGGGGAGTTCGAGGATCTGGATGTCCTCGCCCTCCTCGTCCAGGCCGCCGCCCTCGTGGGTGCGGGTGGCCGGGCCGTAGGCCGCCGCGTAGAAGGAGATCCGTTCGGTGACCGAGCCCGGGCTCATGTAGACGTCGAAGACGTGCTCGACCTCGCCGACGGTGTGGCCGGTCTCCTCGACGACCTCGCGGCGGACCGCGTGCTCCGGGTGCTCGGCCTCGTCGTCCAGGAGGCCCGCCGGGGTCTCGATGAGCATGCCGTCGGGGTGGCCGTTGACGTACACCGGGAACCGGAACTGGCGGGTGAGCAGGACGGTTTCGCGTTCGGTGTCGTAGAGGAGCAGGGTGGCGCCGTTGCCGCGGTCGTGGGTCTCGCGTTCCTCGGTGTGCCAGGTGCCGTCGGCGTGCTGGAGGTCGAAGGTGGTGGCCCGCTCGACGTACCAGTTGCTGGACAGGAGTCTCACCTCCCGGACCTTCACGCGCGGGTTGCCGGTCAGATCCAGGCCGGTGCGGTCAAGGCCGGTACGGCCCCGGCGGTCGGGGGTGTCGATGCCGGCGGTCATCGCAGGCCCGCCGGGCGGGCAGGGGCAGTCAGGTGACTCATGATCACCTGTCTACCACCCGCCCGCGTCCGACCGGCACCTTCCAAGCCGACCGAGCAAGGTAGGCCACGGTCCGACAGCGCGCCCCCCGAAGGGGCGCGGGGAACTGCGCGACCAGCCACGACGGCGCCGCAGCCAACCGACGACAGCACCCCGGCCCCCAGCAGGGCGCCTAATGGACTTCGGCCCGCGCCGCCGGCCCCTCGTCCAGGAACCCGCCCGACTGGTGCTGCCACAGCTTGGCGTAGGCGCCCTGAGCGTCGAGCAGTTCGTGGTGCGTGCCCTGTTCGACGATCCGGCCGCGGTCGAGGACCACGAGCCGGTCCATGGAGGCGACCGTGCTGAGTCGGTGGGCCACCACCAGCGCCGTCCGGCCCTCCATGAGCCGCCACAGCGCCTCCTGGACCAGGATCTCGCTCTCGGAGTCCAGCGCGCTGGTCGCCTCGTCCAGGAGCAGGATCGGGGCGTCCCGCAGGATCGCCCAGGCCAGGGCGACCCGCTGGCGCTGGCCGCCGGAGAGCTTGACGCCGCGCTCCCCCACCATCGTGTCGAACCCGTCCGGCAGCGCGTCGGCGAACTCCGTGACGTGCGCGGCCTCGGCGGCCAGCCGGATCTCGGCGTCGGTGGCGTCCGGCCGGGCGAAGGCGATGTTGTCCCGCAGGGTGCGGTGGAACATCGCCGGGTCCTGCGGGACGTAGGCGATCTGGCTGCGCAGGTCGGCCTGGCGCAGCCGGCTGATGTCCTGGCCGCCGATCATGATCCGACCGGCGTCGATGTCGGTCATCCGCAGCAGCAGCCGGGTGAGCGTGGTCTTGCCGCCGCCCGACCTGCCGACGAACCCGAACTTCGACCCGCTGGGTACGTCCAGCTCGAGCCCCTCGAACAGCGGTTTGGCACCCGCGTGGGTGAAGGAGACCTTCTCGAAGCGGACGCCGGCAGCGCGCGGCGCGAGCGGTTCCGGAGCCTCCGGGTCGACCACGGTCGGCGATTCGAGGAGCAGTTCGGTGAACTGGGCCGCCTCCGTCATGGAGCTCTCCATGCGCCGGTAGATCTGGTTGAACTCGAACATGATCCGGGTCGCGTTGGAGTAGTAGGTGAAGGCGACCACGACCGCCTCCACACTGTGCCCGCCACCGGCCAGGGCGACCGCGAGCAGCAGGCCCAGCGCGTTGGTCGCCACGGACATCGGCGCGACGAAGGTGTCGATGCGCAGGTTGCCGTAGTCCCACGAGCGCAGCTGGCGCCGCCGTGACTCGGCCACCCGCAACCGGTGTTCGGCGGCCTCCCGCTTCTCCGCGGCGAACGCCCGGACCGTGTCCATGTTCATCAGGCTGTCGGCGACATGCCCGGACACCCGGGCGATGGCGTCCTCGCGCTGGGCGACCAGCCGCTGCCGGTGGCGGATCAGCGGCACCACGCACACGCCGGTGACCGCGATCATCGTCAGCAGCCCGACGACCAGGAGCGGTTCATAGCGCCACAGCACCACCGACCCGAATGCGAGCGGTACGAAGCTGCCGACGATGTTGAAGGTCAGGGTGTCCGCGAACTCCTCGAAGCGGGTGGCGAAGCTCAGCACCCGCTTGGTGAGCGATCCGGCGAAGTTGTCGTGGAAGAACGCGGCGTCCTTGGCGAACAGTTCGTCCATGCCGATGACGTACAACTGCTCGATTCCGAGGGCGTCCAGGCGGTTCAGGCAGTGCAGACCGATCCGCCACAGTGCCTCCGCCAGCAGCAGGACACCGCCGAAGACGAGGACGTACGGCAGTGCGGCGCCGAGGCCCAGGCCATGGCCGTCGGCGATCCGGCCGACGAGCCTGGCCACCACCAGCGGTGCCAGGTAGTTGATTCCGATGTTGCCGAGCGCCGGCAGCAGCATTCCGGGCAGTGTGAGCCGCTTGAGCCGGGCCAGCTCCCGTCCGTAGTAGCGCAGCGCGAGCAGGACCGCGCCCTGCCGGGGTCCGGTCGCTGGTAAATCGACTGAGGATGTCATCTCAACCCTGTGTAGTCGTCGTACGGCATGCCGAGTCGGCCGCCGCATGGTCCGCGACGGCCTGGAATCGGCAGGTCAGGAAAGGGAAGTGTCCCGCGACGACGGTCGCTCAGTCCACGTGTTTTTTCGTCGGCGACTACGGAGCGAACACACGGTCGACCGGCAGGGGGGCCGTATCCGGGTGCTCCGGTACGGCCCCGCCGGCTCGGGGCTCAGCCCAGCAGCAGCGACCTGGGCTGGGCGGAGAGCGCCTGGTCGAGGACGAGGGAGGCGGCGCCCACGGCGGCGACGTTCTCGCCGAGGGTGGTGGAGACGACCGTCGTGGGGTGGGTGGGCTTCACGAACGGGGAGCGGGCGACCATGGGTTCGATGACGGACAGCAGCCGGTCGGCGAGCAGCTTCCAGGTGGGTCCGCCGAACACGATGGTGTCGACGTCCAGCAGGGTGGCCGCCGCGCACACACCGCGGCCGATCCGGATCGCGAGGCGCTCGATGATGCCGTCCGCCTGTGCCTCGCCCGCCGCGGCGAGCTCCACGAGCCGCTCCAGACCACGCTGGGCGTCGGCCGGGTTGGTCACCGTGTACTCGGCGCCGAGCACGCCCAGGGCGACGCCCTCCTCGACGAGTGTCTTCGTCGAGGAGGCGGCACCGAGGCCGCCGACCTCGCCCGCGTTCCCGGAGACCCCGCGCAGCACGGTGTCCTCCACCACCAGACCCATGCCGGAGCCGGTGCCGAGGTAGAAGAAGAGCAGGTTGCGGCTGTCGGTGGCCGCTCCGGTCCAGCGTTCGGCGACCACGGCGGCCGTGACGTCCTTGTCGAGCAGCGCCGGGAACCCGGTCGCCTCGCTGAGCCTGTCGCGCAGCGGGTAGCGGCCCCAGCCGGGCAGCTCGGGCGGGTCCACGACCCAGCCGGCGTCCGCGTCGATGGGACCGGGCGCGGCGATCCCGAGGCCGAGGACCCGCTCCCGGTCGGCGCCCGACTCGGCGACGATCGCGGAGACCGAGGCCGCCATGTCCGCGGCGATCGCGTCGGTGTCGCCGCCGCTCGGCGTCACCACGCTGCGCTGCGCGACCACGGTGCCGAGCAGGTCCACCAGGACGCAGCTGATGACCGCCGGGTCGAGGTGCACCCCCACCGCGTACCGGGCCGCGGGGACGATCTCGAGCAGGGTGCGGGGCTTTCCGCTGCCGGTGCTCTGCTTGCCCGACTCCCGTGCGATGCCCTGGTCGAGCAGCCGCCGGGTGATGTTCGAGACGGTCTGCGCGGACAGCCCGGTGGCCTGGGCGAGTTCCACCCGGCTCAGACCGGTGGGGTGCCGGCGGATGGCGTCCAGGATCACGGACTCGTTGAAGTCACCGAGGCGCGGCAGGTTGGTACCGCGCCGGATGGTGGGCTGCGCGGTGCTCGCCGCGCTCCCCGTCGTGCTGGTCAACGTGCTTCTCCCTGCCTCGGCCGGCGGCACCCCGCGCCCGCTCCTCCGACGCATTCAGTTGGTGGAATGTTAGGGCACGGCTCTGCGGCCACAGTTGTTCCTTGCGCGTACACGTCAGGCTCGGTCGGGGGATCCGGCGGGCGCGGCGGCGCCGAGGATGCGGCAGAACCACAGCGGGTAGAGGTGCATGGCCCAGCCGTTGTAGTGGTCGAAGTTGCGCCGCTCGCCGCCGGTGAGGCCGTCGGAGTACCAGCCGTCGCCCGCGTACCAGCCGTCGGTGAGCGCGATGACCCGGTCCAGGTCCTGTTGGCGCCACTCTCCGCCGGCCGTGCGGGCGAAGGCCTCGGTGACGCCCTGGAACCAGATCCAGTTGTTGCCGGGCATCGGGTCGCCGACCATCGGGGCGAGCCAGTCGAGGATCCGCTGTCTGCCCCCTTCGTCGAGCCGGTCCCAGATCCAGGGCCGGGTCTCGTGCAGGGCGAGGGCGATCGAGGCGGCCTCGACCGTGGCCTGGTTGCACTCGGTGAAGGCGGGCCAGCGGTACGGATGCTTCGGGTCGGTGCCGGCGGCCAGGCCGGCCGCGTACCAGCCGGCCAGGTCGTGCGGGTCGGCTCCGCCGGCCCCCGCCAGCCGGAGACCGGCCAGCAGGAGGGTGCGGGCGAATCCTTCCAGGCCGTCGCTGAGCGTGCCGTTCGCGCTGGGCACTCCGGGGAGCCGGACCAGCGCGTGGTCCTCGGTGGCATACGGCCGTACGGCGAGCAGCATCCGGTCAGCGGTCCGTTCCCAGTGGGCGCGGTCCTCGGCGGGGGTGCGTTTCATGAGTTCCGGATCTCCCATGCCTGTTGGATCTCGGCGCGGATCTGGTCGCCCGCCTCCTCACGCAAGTCCAGGAGGGCACCGAACGCCACCTCAAGCAGAAGTACGTAAATCCAATCGATGGGCTAACGTCAATGCTTCCGACAGGTGAATTCATGGGCCGGTTTGCGGCTCACGGGGGGCCTGGGTGACATGACGGGAGGGACCGCCGACACGTGCGGGCGCCCTGGGCGCAGGGCGCACGGCGCAGGCAAAGTGGCCCATGCCGCGGGACGGAAGGTGGCCCAGAGGTCCGGGCCGGTTCCGGCATACGGTCGAAGGCGTGACGACAGCAGCGCCCGCCGCTTCCCCCGGCCCGCCGCCGTCCGCGGTGGCAGGGCTCGCCGCGGGGCGCTGAGATGGGTCACGACGGGCGGCCGCCGCCGGGCGGGGCCGGTCCGTCGCCGCGACTCCCCACTCTCCCAGAGGTACCCCTCATGCAGGCCATCACCGTCAAGGACCGCGACGCCGGAGTCGGCGGTCTCGCCCTCACCGAGCTGCCGCACCCGCACGCCGCGGAGAACGACGTGATCGTGCGCGTGCACGCCGCCGGGTTCACGCCCGGCGAGCTGACCTGGCCCGCCACCTGGACCGACCGGGCCGGCCGCGACCGCACGCCGAGCGTGCCCGGCCACGAACTGTCCGGCGTGGTCACCGAGCTGGGCTACGGCACCACCGGACTGACCGTCGGCCAGCGAGTGTTCGGGCTCGCCGACTGGACCCGCGACGGCACGCTCGCCGAGTACACCGCCGTCGAGGCCCGCAACCTCGCCCCGCTCCCGGCCGACGTCGACCATGTCACGGCAGCCGCGCTGCCGATCTCCGGGCTCACCGCCTGGCAGGGCCTCTTCGACCACGCCCGCCTGGCCACCGGCCAGACCGTGCTGATCCACGGTGCTGCAGGCGGCGTCGGCTCCATCGCCGTGCAGCTGGCCCGTGCGGCGGGCGCGCGGGTGATCGGCACCGGCCGGGCGGCCGACCGCGACCTCGCCCGCGACCTGGGCGTGGACGCCTTCGTAGACCTCCAGGCCGGGCGGCTGGAGGACATCGGCGAGGTCGACGTCGTGTTCGACGTGATCGGCGGCGAGATCCTCGACCGCTCCACGGCGCTGGTCCGCGCCGGTGGCACGCTGGTCACCATCGCCCGTCCGGTCACCGTCCACCCCGCGGACGGGCGGGCGGTCTTCTTCGTCGTCGAACCCGACCGCGCACGCCTCACCGACCTCGCCGCACGGTTGCGGGACGGACGCCTCAGGCCGGTCGTCGGCGCGGTCCGGCCGCTCGCCGAGGCGATCGCCGCGTTCACCCCGGAGAAGCGCACGCCCGGCAGGACGATCATCCGGGTGGCGGAGGGCTGAGGGGCGCCGGTGCGGACGGTCCCCGCCGGTCGCGCAGACCGGCACGACCACGTGCCGTGACGTGGTGTGGTGGCTGCCGGGGCGCTCCGTGCCCCGGCCGGGCGCCGGTAGCGCGCCGCGCCGCGGCGGGTCCGGATATTCGGCCTCGGCCTTGGCGAAGAAGTCGGCGGGCGTCTCCCAGGCGACGGTAGGCGAGCCTTCCAGGTCCCGTACCCGGGCCGCCTTGGCGACCATCTCCCGGGTCGTGCCGCCGCCCCCGTCGCCGTAGCCGGTGGGGGCCAGGAGCGGGTGGCGACGCCCTTCTCCTTGAAGTTGCGGGCCGCGTGCGCGATCTGACGGCCGGTCATCTCGCAGTTGTAGGTGTCGACGGGCGGGAAGTGGGTGAAGATGCGGGTGCCGTCGATGCCCTCCCAGTGGAAGGTGTGGTGCGGGAAGCTGTTGGTCCGGCTCCAGGAGATCTTCTGGGTGAGGAGCCGTGTCGAGCCGGCCGCCCTGATGATCTGCGGGAGCCCGGCGGCGAAACCGAAGGTGTCCGGCAGCCAGG
>NZ_JBHXLU010000141.1:0-21693 GCF_042720695.1 Streptomyces sp. NPDC058457
GGCCGGTGGGGGCCGGTGAACGGTCAGGCCTCGTCCTGGCCCTCCGGGGCCAGCAGGATCGCCGTGTTGGTGTGATGCGCCACGGCGTCGCTGACCCGCGGGTCGAACAGCGCCTCGACAGAGCTCCGGTGGTGGGGGCTCAGGACGATGAGATCGGCCGCGAACTCCTTGGCCGTTTCGGCGATGGCGGACGCGACCTGCGTGGTCAGCCCCCTGACCAGGGTCCCCTCGGCCTTGACGCCCTGGTCGCGCAGCGCCGTCAGCGCCTCGTCGAGGACGGCCTGGGCCTCGGAGTCCTCCTCCAGGGGCACGACCGCGGCGACGGAGGCGGCGGAGGCGATGACGTGTATGACGCGGACCTCGGCGTTCGTCAGCTGTGCCAGCTCGCCGGCCAGCCGCACGGCGGAGCGGCGGGCGGGGCTGGGATCGACGGCGACCAGGATGCGCTGGAACACGGACACGGTGTTTCCCCTTCCGGGGGCCTGGAAGGTCTACTCGGTGGTCAGGGACGCCGGATCACGGCGTGACGGGTCGGCGCTTCCGGCGCCGAACGAGTTCTTCCAGCCCCACCCTGTGATCATCTCACCGGCCTCCGGAGCGACGGACGGCGGCCCGTGTAACAGCCACTGAACTGCCGCGAGCCGCACGGTATCGGCCGGGCGGCCGAATCCGCGGCCCCCTCACCGCATGACGTCGACGAGGTGCGGGACCACCCGGGTCAGCCGGGTCACACCCCACAGGATCAGCCCGGCGCCGATCACCTCGGGCAGCAGCCACCACCCGGTGCGGACCGACTCGTCGAACAGAGCGACCCCCAGCAGCAGACTCACCGCCGCGTCGCCGATCGTCAGCGCGGGCTGGGAGGCGACGAGCGGACCGGCCTGCAGCGCGTTCTCCAGGAGCATCAGCGCCGCGATCCCGGTGACCGCGAAGCCGTAGGTCTGCCAGGTGGTGAGGAACGCGGTCAGACCCCCGTCGGCGAGGCGGCCGGTGGCCGACTTCATCAGGGCGGCGGTCAGCGCGTTGCCGATCGCCGCTCCCGAGGCCAGGGCCGCCGCGCGGAACAGCGGCGACGAGGACGACCGTACGAGCAGCACCGCTACGGCGATGGCACCCAGGGTGAAGGCGAGAACCGGGATCCAGCGCTGCATCGACGCCTGCTGGCGGCCGCCGGACGGGGCCGCGGCGGCGAGCAGCAGGCCCAGGCCTGCCACCACCACCGCGATCGTCCGCCATCCCTCCGGGCTCGGCCGGCGATGCATCAACGGTACGGCGATCAGCAGCGCGAACGGCAGCTCCAGCATGAACAGGGGCTGGACGAGCGCCATCGGCCCGTTCACCAGGGCGAGCGCCTGGAAGACCGCGGCCCCCGTCACCCCGGCGATACCGATGGCCCAGGCGGGCCTTCGTACCAGCACCAGCAGCAGGCGCAGCCCGCTGCGGCCGGGCACGGTGGACGCGGCCTTGCGCTGGAAGGCCGTGCCCGCCGCATTGCTGACGGCACCCAGGACGGCGAAGAGCACGGCGAGCACCATGGGTCCAGCATGCCCGGTGCGCCCCGCCCGCTCAGCCCCGGAGCGCCCCGGCCGATGGTCCGGAGCGGGGCTACGGCCGGAGCACGATCTTGCCCTGGGCGTGCCCCTGCTCCAGCTCACGGAACGCGTCCCGTACCCGCTCCAGCGGGTGGACGCGGGCGATCGGGACGTCCAGCCCGCCCCGGGCGGCGAGCCGCGCGAGTTCACCGACCACGACCGCGCTCGCGGCCGAGCCCTCCCCGTAGGTCCGTGCACCGACACGGGCCGCGGCCTGCCAGTCGCGGATCGTGTTGATCCGTTCGGGCCGTACGCCCAGGTCCACGGCCAGGTCCACGTAGCCGTCGCCGAAGGTGTCGATGAACGCGTCGACGCCCTGGCCGCCGGCGGCCTTCCTGATCCGTTCGGCCGCGCCCTCCCCGTAGGCGACCGGGACGATGCCGTGGTCCGCGAGCCAGGCGTGGTTCCGCTCGTTCGCCAGCCCGATGACGGTGGCGCCGCGCCGCCGCGCGAGCTGTACGGCGATCGACCCCACGCCGCCGGCCGCGCCGGACACCACGACGGTCTCGTCCGGCTGGGGGTCCACCGCGAACACCGTCGCGTACGCGGTGGTGCCGGCCACGTACAGCGATCCGGCCACCTCCCAGGGCAGTCCCTCGGGGCGGGACACCAGGTTCACGTCGTCGGCCACGACGTACTCCGCGTGGCTCGCCCTGCGGTGGGTGAAGCCGAGGACCTCGTCGCCCACCGCGAAGCCGCGCACCTCGGGGCCCGCCTCCACCACGACGCCCGCCAGGTCGCTGCCCTGCCCGGAGGGAAACGTCGCGGGCCAGCGTCCGTGCCGGGCACCCTCGCGGATCATCACCTCACCGGGCTGGATCCCGGCCGCGCGGACCTCGACCAGCACCTGCCCGGGTCCGGGCACCGGGCGCTCGACCTCCTCGACCCGCAGCACGTCGATCCCTCCGTACGTGTGGAACCGCACCGCCCTCATCGCGTGATCACCGCTCTTCCTCGCTGGGACAAGCCTTGGCCGACGAGCCGCCGGCCGGTGCCACACCGACCGCGGCTTGGCGTTCAACGACCCGGCGGCGGCGGTCTCTTCCCGTTTTCGGGACCGGCGGTCGTCGAGACCCGTGAGTGCCTCAGGCGAGCCGCTCGGCCAGCGGGTCGCCGGCCAGGAACGCGGCCAGCTCCGTCCGGTCGGGCGCCGTGGCCGGGCCGCGCCGGGTCACCGCACAGGCCGCCGCCGCGTTCGCGCCGCGCGCGGCCGTCAGCGGATCGAGCCCCTGGCCGAGCAGGGCGAGGAAGGCGCCGACGTGCGCGTCGCCCGCGCCGTTGCTGTCCACGGCGGTGACCGGGAAACCCGGCACGTGCACGGGAGGTTGACCCGGGGCGACCAGCCAGCAGCCGTCCTTGTCGGCCCGTACGAGCACCCCCGCCCCGGAGGCCAGCCGCTGCCCCAGCGCCGCCGCCGCGGTACCGGGATCCTCGTGCCCGGTCATGATGCGGGCCTCGCGGGCGTTGGCGCTGAGCCAGTCGGTGCGGGCCAGGACGGGAGCGAGGACGCTCTCGGGGATGTCGGCGACCAGAGGCCCCGGATCGAGACAGAGGACACTGCGGGCGGGCAGTGCGGCGGTGAGGCCGGACAGCAGCGGGCCGTTGCCCGGCAGGGCCAGTCCGTAGCCGGAGAGCTGGACGAGGTCGTCGGGACGCAACTGGGCCCGGACCGCGGTCACATCGGCTTCTGTGAGTGTGGCCTCGGCTCCGAAGCTGGTCACGAAGGTGCGTTCGCCGCCGGAGTCGACCAGGGCCACGGTGAAGCCGGTGTCGCCCTCCGCGCGGGCGGGCAGCAGCGTCCCGATGCCCTCGGCGGCCAGCGCGGCGCGGACCAGGTCGCCGTGCGGTCCGGTGCCGTGCAGACCGGCGTAGACGGCCTCCGTGCCCAGGCGGCGGGCTGCCACCAGGGTGTTGAAACCGCCGCCGGCGGTCGTCTCGGTGCGGGTGCCGACGACGTCGCCGCCGCGCTCGGGCAGCGCGGGGATCTCGATCACCACGTCGGCGATCACGTTCCCGGCGAGGACGACCCTCCTGCTCATCGGTCGGCTCCCTGGAGACGGGCGGTGGCGGGTTCGCCGCTGTCACCCCGGGAGGGGGCGGCACGCCGGCCGCACAGTGCGTACACGGCGGCGGCGACGGCCATCGAGACGGCCCAGCCGAGGCCGTTGACGCCGAGCCAGGTGTCCGAGAGCGGGCCCGCGAACCAGACGTCGTCCGCGCTGGTCGACGCCTTGGTGAAGAGCAGACCGGCGACGATGGCGAGCGCCCAGCCGAGGACCGCCGGCAGCCGGAGGCCGCACGAGTACCAGTAGGCGCTGGAACGGGTCGTGTCCATCAGGGCCCGCGAGTCGTAGTCGCGGCCGCGCAGCGAGTCCACCGCGATCACCCCGATCCAGGCCGAGATGGGCACGGCCAGCAGCGTCAGGAAGGTCGAGAACGGCCCGTAGAAGTCGTCTGCGACCAGCATGAAGTAGATGCCGCCCGCGAACATCAGCACGACGTCGAGAGCGACGGCGTACGCGCGCGGCACCCGGAGCCCGAGGGTGATCATCGTGAGCCCCGCGGAGTACGTGGAGAGGTGGTTCGACATCAGCAGTCCGCCGAAGGCCGCGACGAGGTACGGGATCGCCATCCACGACGGCAGCATCGCGTTGACCGCCGCGACCGGGTCGGAGGCGGTGGCCAGCGTCCGGTCGCCGGCGGAGAGCAGCGAGCCGAGCGAGATCAGCAGCACCAGCGGGATGCCCGCACCGAACGCCGAGGCCACCACGAGCCGGCGGCCCGGGATCGCGCGCGGCAGGTAACGGGCGTAGTCCGCACCGGCGTTGGCCCAGCCGATGCCCGTGCCTGAGGCGATGAAGCCCACCCCTGCGACCACCGCGCTGGCCGGACCCGCCGGGGCGTCGAGGACCTTGGTCCAGTCGACGGTCGAGATCAGGAAGCCCATGACGACCAGGTTCAGGATCCCGAAGACGACCGTGGCCCACTTGTTGATCCACATGATGGTGGCGTGGCCGAGGCCGCTGATGAGCAGCGTGCAGGCGATGAAGACCAGCAGGCAGACCAGCGTGAGCACGGTGTTCTTCCGGACGCCGAACGCCGTGTCGAGCAACGCCAGCAGCGCGTAGGCGGCGGTGGTCGTGGAGATGGTCTCCCAGCCGACCCGGCTCAGCCAGGTGATCAGGGTCGGTCCCGCGTTGCCCCGCTGCCCGAACACCGCGCGGGACAGCGTGAGGGCCGGGGCGCCGCCCTTCTTGCCGGCCAGACTCAGGGCACCGACGAGGGCGAACGAGCCGAAGGATCCGACGACGGCCACGAGCACCGCCTGCCAGATGTCGAGGCCGCGGAACGCCACCAGGGTGGCACCGAGCGGCAGTCCGAGGATGCTGATGTTGGCGGCGAACCAGGTCCAGAACATCTGGCCGGCATGGCCGTGCCGTTCACTGTCGGGGACCGGTTCGATCCCCCGGGTCTCGACGGTACCGACGCGATCGTTCGTCTTCGAAACGGCCATGACGGAACCTCCTTGCAGGGTGCGGATGGGCGGGTGACGGGGCAGAGCACCGGTCGGCCGACGGAGCGGAGTGTCGGTCGGCGGGGGAGACGGGGCGGTTCAGCGGTAGGCGAGCAGGCGGGTCGTAAGAGGCTCCAGCTCAAGGGAGTTGACGGTGCGGAGCGTGCGGACGGCCTCGGCGGGCAGCGCGGAGAGCCCGGCGACCGAGCCGGCGACGGCGCCGGCGATCGCCCCGATGGTGTCGCTGTCCCCGCCGAGGTTGGCGGCGAGCAGCGCGGTCCGCCACGGATCGCCGTCCGCCAGCGCGAGCACGGCGAACGCGGCGGGCACCGACTCCTGGCTCGCCACGCTGGTGCCGACGAGCGCCACGACCCGGTCCAGGGCCTCGGTCTCGGTGCGGCCCCGCACCAGCTCCCGGGCCCACTCGATCCGGGCGGCGATGTCCGCCCCGGCGATCCAGTGCCCGCGCCGTGCACCGGCACGGGCGGCGGACACGGCGGCGGTGACGGCTTCGTCGAGCGAGCCGCCGCCGACTCCGGTGCTGACGGCCGCGGCCACGGCGGCCGCACCGGCGATGCCGATGGTCGTGTCATGGGTGACCTGGCACGACTCCACGACACGGTCGACGAACGCGTCGAGGGGGTCGGCGGCGAAGGCGATCCCCACCGGAGTGACACGCATCGCGGCGCCGTTCGTCGTACCGTTGCGGCCCGCCTCCCGCGGCGGGACACCGCGGGCCACCGCGTCCAGCGCCGCCTTGGTGGACGGGCCGAGGAGATCGAAGGACCCCTTGGCCTTCATCTCCTTCTCCCAGTCGAGCAGTTCGTGGGCCAGTCGCAGCGGATCGATCCGGCCGTCCCCCTCGACGAGTAGCCGGCCGACGATGACGGCCTGGTCGGTGTCGTCGGTGACGGACCCGGCGGGCATGCCCGCGCTGACCGGGTTGTCGGGACGGGCGGCCTCGAAGCCGGTGACGGCGCCGTACACCCGTACGACGTCCGGCCTGGACATCACCTGCGTGGGCATCCCGAGGGCGTCACCGAGGGCGAGTCCGTAGAACGCGCCCAGGGCGCGGTCGAGTCGGTCGGTCACGAGCGGCCTCCGTTGCCCGAGCGGACGTGCAGTTCGAAGCGGGCGGGATCGAGCAGACTGCCGACCTGCTCGACCACCGAGCCGTCGGCGGCCCGGTACACCTGGTCGAGGCGGAGGAAGGACTCGCCGGGGGAGCGGTGCAGTACGGCGGCCTCGGCCTCCGTCAGCCCGCGTACCGAGACGACACCCTCGCCGGCGTCGGTGACCCGGCCCGCGGCGATCAGCGCCCGGCTCAGCGAACCGCCGTCGAGACCGTGCTCCGGCAGCCCGGCCAGCGCCTCGGTCACCGGCACCCTGCTGCGCTCCAGCGACACGCCCCGCCCGTCGGGCAGCCGCCGGACCCGGTCCAGGGCGAGGAACGCGTCGGAGGCGACCGCGAGCCGGGCGGCCAGCTCCGGATCGGCGATCTCCTCGAAGCGGAGGATCTCCGTCGTCAGCTCGGAACCCTGCGCGGCCAGCGCCCGGGTCCAGCCCAGGCGGTTGTCGAGCGGTGTCCCGTCGAAGGTGACGAACGAGCCGATGCCCGCGTGGGTGGCGATGAGGCCCTCCTCGCCGAGAACCTGCAGGGCCTGCCGAAGGGTGGTGCGGCTGACCCCGAACCGCTCTGTGAGCGCGTGCTCCCCGGGGAGCCGGCTGCCGTCGGCATGGACCCCGGCTCGGATCTCGTCGGCGAGTACACGGGCGATGCGATGGTGCTTGTGAACCTGTCCAGGCATGTCTAGACAGTAGGTGAACAAGTAGCTGCGGTCCAGAGGTTCCAACCCGCTCTCTAAACTTGACTCTGTCAAAACTAGGGGGTTATGTTCGATGTGCGCCGAGGTGGCGAGACCCCGTCGGCGCACGGCCATCACGCACCCCACCGCACAAGCGAGTGGGCCGTCTCATCGGGAAGCGACATGCACTGTTACGACTGCGCCCAGGCGGGGCGTCACGACACCAACGGGATCGGCGCCTGCACCCGTTGCGGCCTTTTCACCTGCGCCGAACACTCGCGGATCATGCAGACCACCGTCCAGCGCCCCATCGGGGTGATCCCCATGACGAGCGTCCTCCCGTCCCGGCGCCTGGTCTGCGGTACGTGCCGTTCGGCGGAGGCCTCCTAGAACTGACCGAGTCAACTCTGGTTGTATCGTGCACTCACAGGGCGGAACGGTCGGTATGCCGTAGGAGAGTGAGATGACCATGGAGCAGACCGCGGGCGACCTGCTCAAGCGCAAGGGCCTGCGCAGCACGGCCCAGCGCAGGGCCGTACTGACCGCGCTGCAGGGCCATCCGCACTCCACGGCGGCCGATCTCGAGTCACGTATCGGCACGGACCGGGCCGAGGCCGGCGGACTCTCCCGGCAGGGCCTCTACAACGTGCTGGAAGACCTGACGAAGGCCCACCTCGTCCGCTGTATCGAGCCCGCCGGTTCGCCCGCCCGGTACGAGCTGCGGGTCGGCGACAACCACCACCATCTCGTCTGCCGCCGGTGCGGTCTGATCGAGGACGTCGACTGCAGCGTCGGCGCGGCACCGTGCCTCACCCCCGACGAGGACAAGGGCTTCGCCGTCGACGAGGCCGAGATCACCTGGTGGGGACTGTGCGCGCAGTGCCGTCAGGCCGCCGCACAGCAGTAGCTCCTGCCGACGCGGCCCGGGAGTGACGCAGCTCACCCCGCTGCGTGAGCCGATCCAGGAATGCGCGCTCTCCGCATCCCGCTGCAACGTTCTAGGGGTGGACTGGGCAAGGGCGCTCGGTGCGGCCGGCGACGGAGGGTGGAGACACCTTTCGGTCCCGTTCCGCCTTCCCCTCCCCGGACCCGCCGTCCCCGAAAGGTTCCCCCGCTCACCATGCCTCTGGCTCTGCTGGCCCTTGCCGTCGTCACGTTCGGCATCGGCACCACCGAGTTCGCCACCATGGGCCTGCTGCCCCAGATCGCGGACGGCGTCGGGGTGTCGGTGCCGCACGCCGGCAACCTCGTCTCCGCCTACGCCCTCGGCGTCGTCGTCGGCGCCCCCGTGCTGACCGGTATCGGCGCGCGTGTACCCCACAAGCGGCTGCTGCTCCTGCTGACCGGACTGTTCGTCGTGGGCAACACGGCGTCCGCGCTCGCCCCGAACTTCGGTCTGCTGTTCGCCGCCCGCTTCCTGGCCGGACTCCCGCACGGCGCCCTGTTCGGCGTGGGTGCCGTCGTCGCCTCCCGGCTGGTGCCCTCCGACCGCGCGGCGCGCGCCGTCTCCCGGGTCTTCCTCGGCCTCACCGTCGCGAACATCGTCGGCGTCCCCGCCGGCACCGCGCTCGGCCAGCATCTGGGCTGGCGCTACGCCTACTGCGCGGTCGCCGTCATCGGCCTCGTCGCGCTCCTCGCGCTCGCCCTCCTCGTGCCCCACCAGCCGCGCGGCCCGCAGGCGGGCATCCGGCAGGAACTGCGGGCGATGGGCAACCGGCAGGTCTTCATCGGCCTGGCCACCGCCGTCGTCGGGTTCGGCGGCTTCTTCGCCGTCTACAGCTATCTCGTCCCGATGCTCACGCACCTGACGGGCCTCTCCGACTCCTCGACCACCTGGGTCCTCGCCCTCTACGGCGTCGGCATGACCCTCGGCACCCTGGTCGCCGGCCCCCTCACCGACCGTGCCCTGCGCCCCACGCTGTACGCCGCGATCATCCTGCTGGGGGCCGCGCTGGTGACGTTCTACTTCACCGTCCACAGCACGGTCCCGGCCCTGGTGACGGTCACCTTCATCGGCGCGACGGGCGCGCTCGTCACCACGCCCGTCCAGATGCTGCTGATGATCAACGCGAAGGACGCCCCGACGATGGCGGCGGCCTCCAACCACTCCGCCTTCAACATGGCCAACGCGGCCGGGGCCTGGCTCGGCGGCCTGGTCATCTCGGCGGGCTGGGGCTGGGCCGCACCCAACCTGGTCGGCGCGGTCCTCGCGGCGGCCGGCCTGGGACTGGCCGTCACCGGCGGCCTCCTGGACCGCGGCAACCGTCCCTCGAAGGTGGTCACCGGCCAGGTCACCGCGGAGCCGGCGCAGACCGCCGCGCCCGCACCGGACCTGACCGAACCGAACCGGGGCTGAGCCGGCGGCCCACCCGCCCGGCACGGCGGCATCCCGGACCCCGCCGGTGAACCGGTTCCGTACCCCGTACCGCCCGGGGCGGCGGTCCGCCCGCCGCCCCGGCCGGCCGCCGCTCACTGGCCCGGCGTGAGGATGTACGTGTTCAGGCTGCCCACCGCGGTCAGCGGGGTCGGCGACCCGGTGTCGTAGCGGTCCACGGCCACGTAGTTGGGCTTCTTCCGGGCGGCCTGAGTGCAGAAGTTCTGCGCCCGGTTGAGGATCTTGCCGTTGTCGGTGGCGGCGGTGCCGGCGATGGGATAGTCCCGGAAGTGGTTCATCACGAACAGCGGGTGGAAGGCGGACGTGTCCGTGGTGAGCGGTCTGCCGGTGCCCCAGCGGCTGTAGCAGGACCAGTCGGAGTCACCGAGGCCGGCGCCCATCGACCAGTAGTTCTCCACGGTCCACTCGCGCTGGTACATCACACCGAACGTGTCCCGGGTGGTCCAGCCGTTGGCGGTGTCGCTCGCCCGGGTCCGGTCGCTGAAGACCAGCAACTGCTTGCCGCGGGCCGCGAGATCGGCCATCGTGGGCCAGCCCTTGGCGGCCACGCCCTCCTGGTCGGGCCGGTACAGCACGTCGGAGAGGCCGTTGACGGTGGCGAGGGACGACTTCAGCACGTCGGAGGAGGCGTAGTCCTCCAGGAAGACGGTCGCGAACTGGCCGGGGTTGGCCTTGAGGAAGTCGACGATGCGCTGGAGGTCGGTGGCGAGCGGGACCGGGCTGCCGACGCCGTCGCAGCTGTTGTGGCAGAGCACGGCCTGGCCGGAGACCGTGTAGTCGTCGAGCATGAAGCCGCGCACCCCGTCGGACAACTGCCGGCTGATGCCGTAGTTCTGGTTGGGGAACAGGCTGACCGGGAAGGACGCGAAGTTCCCGTCGGAGCTGTTGGCGAAGGCGTTGTGGGCGGTCAGGAAGGTGACCTGGTCGAGGGTGCGGGTGTCGGCGGACGGCATCGCCGAGGTGGCGTAGGAGACCGGGGTGAGGTACCAGCGGGCGAGGTCGCCGGAGGAGCCGACCTGTACGGCGGCAGAGTCGGAGGACGAACCGGTGAGGTACTGGGAGGTGCCGGGGACGGTGACGGAGTAGGTGCTGTCGGCGCCCGCGGTGATCGTCCAGGTGGTGCCGTCCGCACCGCAGCCGGCGGTGACCACGGCGGTGCCGTTGCGCCCGAGGCAGGTGCCGGACTCGTCGGCGTTCTGCAGCTGGTAGCCGCCGCTGACCGCGACGGCGGTCCACTGCTGGTGGTCCTCGTTGCCCTTGGGGTTGTGCGCGGCCACGGTGCCGCCGCTGTCGGCGGCGTTGAGGCCGGTGACGTAGTTCTGGAGGTAGACCGAGGCCGTCGGGACCGCGGCCGACGCGGTGCCCGGGAGGAACACGGGCGCCGTCAGGGCGAGGACGGCGGAACAGCACAGGACGCGCAAGGGGCGCAGACGCACGGGGGGTATCCCTTCGCTGTGGCAGGAGTTGCCGATGGTGACAGAGCCATGATTTACCCGCCGGAATGTGTTCCCCGCCAGTCGTCCCACCTGAATTCCGCGTCACACAAAGGAATTTGACGCTACGTCACCAGAGTGCTGTTACCGGCCTGCCGAACCGGTCCCGGTCCGCCGAACCGGTCCCGGACACCCGCGACGGTCACGCACCGGACAAGGCAGGCCGCCCGGCCGATGCGGTTGGGGGCAGGGTGGGAGAAGGTGGGAAGGTGGTGGACGGGGGCGGGCGCGCGGGCACCGGCGAACGCTCCGTCGTCATCGTGATCCACGCCGTCGTCCGGAATGAGGCAGTCATGACAGGACCAGAGGCCGAGGCCGAGAAGGAGATCCTCGGCCGCATCGCGGAAATGATCAGCCAGGAGAAGGACCTGCGTGATCGCCTGGGACAGCAGGAGATCGAGGGGACGACCGAACACGCCCGCCTGGCCCGCCTGGAGACGGAACTCGACCAGTGCTGGGACCTGCTCCGCCAGCGCCGCGCCCGGGTCGCGGCGGGCCAGGACCCCGGTGGGGCGGACGTCCGCCCGGCGTCCCAGGTGGAGCGATACCTCTCCTGAGACCGCACCGGATCGACGCGCCAGGAGGGCGGCGCCCCGCACCCGGGTGCCGCCCTCCTCGCCGTCACGCCGGGCGTGCCCGCCGGCCGGCGGTACGACGTTTCCGCGCACCGCCGACCGGCAGGGACTGGACTCCTGGCTCACCGGCGACGATCGTGGCCGGTATGAACGATCACCACACGGCGCCCGGCGGTGCCACCGGCGTGGAGGAGGCCGTGCCCGACGCGGGCCCGCACGAGGAGGCCGGCGAGATCCACCGCTTCCGGGAACGGCTCGGTCTCCCCGGACTGATCGACGTCCACACCCACTTCATGCCCGAGCGGGTCCTGCACAAGGTCTGGAACTACTTCGACACGAACGGACCGCTGATCGGCGACCTCCGGTGGCCCATCACCTACCGGAAGGAGGAGGCCGAACGCACCGCCCTCCTCAGGGAGTTCGGCGTCCGGTCCTTCACCGCGATGCTCTACCCGCACAAGCCCGGCATGGCGGCCTGGCTGAACACCTGGGCCGCCGACTTCGCCCGCCGTACCCCCGACTGCCTGCACACGGCGACCCTCTTCCCCGAGCCCGGCGTCGAGACGTACGTCCGGGCGGCCGTCGAAGCGGGCGCCCGGGTGTTCAAGGCGCATGTGCAGGTGGGCGCATACGACCCGGCCGGCGAACTCCTCGACCGGACCTGGGGGCTGCTGGCCGACGCCGGGATCCCCGTGGTGATCCACTGCGGCTCCGGTCCCGCCCCCGGCAAGTACACCGGCCCCGGTCCGATCGCGCGGGTGCTGGCACGGCATCCGAGGCTGCGGCTGATCGTCGCGCACCTGGGGATGCCCGAGTACGAGGAGTTCCTCGGCCTCGCCGAGCGGTACGAGGAGGTGCGGCTGGACACCACGATGGCGTTCACCGACTTCACCGAGCGGTTCATGCCGTTCCCGCCCCGTGCCCTGCCCCGGATCGCCGCCCTCGGCGACCGTGTCCTGCTCGGCTCCGACTTCCCCAACATCCCCTACCCCTACGTGCACCAGCTTCACGCCCTGGAGAGGCTGGAGCTCGGTCAGGAGTGGCTGCGGGCGGTGTGCCACGACAACGCGGCACGCCTGTTCCGGCTGTGACCGTCACACACTCACCGGGTGGCGGAAGGCCGGGACACGATCAGGCCGGCGGCGGTCCGGGCGCGGCGACGACGGCGATCCCCGCCTCGCCGCTCTCGAACAGGCTCACCAACTCGGCCAGGGCCACCGGCCCGTCGCCGTCCTCGATGCTGTGGTCGATCAGTGCGACGGGCTGCTGGAAACCGTCCCGTTCGGGGGGTACGAAGTCGGTGACGGCCGACCGGCGCACGAGGACGACGAGTTCTCCGCCGCCTGGATCGTGGGGGAGCCGGTCCAGGTGCGCACGCAGCGCGGCCGGACGCGAGGTCAGATCCTGGGCGAGGACGTCCCGACGGGCCAGCAGGGACACGGCGAGCCGGTCCCCCGTCCGCTCGTACCGGGCCGAGAGATCCTCCGGCAGCAGGTAGAACACTCCGGCCTCACCCTCGTGTCCCCGGTTCAGCAGCATGCAGGCAATCTGCTCGGCCGGATCGTCGGACCTGTGATCGAGGTCGAGGATCACTTCGGGGGTGTCCGGGTCGAGTGAGGGGATCGCGCTGATCCACATGCGGTCGGAGCCGTCCATGCCCGGCATTCAAGCACACCGCTCCACCTGGGCTGACCGGCCGGCTCAGGCCCCGATGAACCTCACCGTCTCGGTCACATCGGCCCGACCGGTGCGGACCGGTGGGGTGCCCTCCCGCTCGAAGCCCACCGCGAGACCGCACAGCAGCACCAGCCCGTCATCGGCCCCGACCAGCCGGCCGACGGTCTCGCGGTACATCGTCCACATCACCTGGGGGCAGCTGTGCAGCCCTTCCGCCCTGAGCAGCAGCATGACCGTCTGCAGGTACATCCCGGCGTCCGCCCACTGCCCGGGGCCCATCGCCCGGTCGAGGTAGCAGAACAGCACGACCGGCGCCCCGAACGCCCCCGAGTTCAACGCGGCGATCTTCAGGGGCCGTTCCGGATCCTGGCGCTCGATGCCCAGGGCCGCGTACCGCTGGGCGGCCGCCGCGGCGAAGCGGTCCAGATACGGCGGGCCCAGCTCCGCCGGGTACATCGGATACTCGCGTTCGTCGCCCGGATCTCCCGCCAGGGCCCTGGCCGTCGCCCGCCGCTTGAGTTCGGCCAACGGCTCGCCGGTCACGACGTACACCTGCCAGGGCTGGAGGTTCCCGCTCGACGGCGCCCGCCGTGCCGCGGCCAGCACACGCTCGAGTACGTCCCGGGGCACCGGCTCGTCGCTGAACGCGCGCACCGCCCGCCGGCTGTCCACGGCCTCGTACACGTCCACGTCCACTCGTCCTTTCGAGACAGCCCCCAACGGGCCGCAGAACTACGGAAGTTCGACGCTGATGAGGCTGCGCAGCAGCGTGCGCAGGTGCTCCGGCATGTCGATGGCGTCCGGGCTGAGCAGCCACTGGATCTGCAGGCCGTCGATGAACGCGATCAGATCCGCCGCCAGCCCGGGCGCCGCCACGTGTGGACGCAGCAGACCGCGACGGGCCAGGTCGTCGATGGCCGACTGCATCTCCCGGCGGGCACGTTCGTAGCGTGTCACGAAGTACGGGCGCGCCGGGTGGTCGGCCGCGGTGGCCTCGCTCGACAGCACCGCGAACAGGCTCACGATCAGCGGGTTGGCCTGGTTGTGCGCGACGAGCCGGATCATGCTGGCGAAGTACTCCAGGCCGTCGCGGCCGACCGCACCCGACTGGAAGAAGTGCTCGTCGTCCTGGCGCTCGCGCTCCTCGAGGACCGCCTCCAGCAGCGACTCCTTGGTGGGGAAGTGATGCAGCAGGCCCGCGCGTGAGACACCGCAGGCGGCGGCGAGTTGCACCATGCTCGCGTTGCGGTAGCCGACCTGCCCGAACGCGGTGAACGCGGCCTCGATGATCTGGGCGCGCCGCCGCTCCCCCTTGGGGTAGTTCCGTGGGGCCGTCCCCTGCCGCGCCGTGTCCCGTGCCATGAACGAGATGCTAACGACCCCTAGAAACCATCACCCCTGTCGGTATTCTGTTTCCCGGCCGTCCGCCCCGAGAGGAGTCCCCATGTCGACACCGCAGATGTCGGTGCAGCTCTACTCCGTACGCCATGCCCTACAGGCCGACCAGGACGAGACCCTCGGCCACCTGGCCGCCCTGGGCCTGGCCAACGTCGAGGTCTTCGACTTCGTGCACCGCGCGGACGAACTCGCGGACGCACTCGCCCGGCACGGCCTGTCCGCGCCCACCGGGCACGCCGGCTTCCTGTCGCCCGACGGAGTGTCCGCAGCCGCCCTGGACGAGACGTTCCGGGCCGCCCGCCGGCTGGGCGTGGAGATCCTCTTCGACCCGTTCGTCCCCGCCGCCCGGTGGGCCGACGAGGAGGAGATCGCCCGCACCGCCGCCCTCCTGAACGGCGCCGCCGAACGGGCCGCCGACCACGGACTCCGCGTCGGCTACCACAACCACTCGCAGGAGTTCGTCCACACGGTCGCCGGCGTCAACGCCTTCGACTTCTTCGCCGACCGGCTGAACCCGGAAGTCGTCCTGGAGATCGACCTGTTCTGGGCCTCGGCCGGCGGCAACGACGTCGTCTCCCTGCTGGAGCGCCTCGGTTCACGGGTGCGCGCCCTGCACGTGAAGGACGGCCCCGTCATCGACGACCCGTTCACCTCGGGCGCCCCCTTCGACCCGGCCGGCACCGGCCAGGTCGCCCCCGGCCGCGGACGGATACGGCTGGACGACTCGCTGGCCGCGGCCCCGCACGCCGAGTACGCCGTCATCGAGTTCGACCACTACGACGGCGACATCTTCGAGGGCATCGCGGCGGGCGTCACCTACCTGAACCAGAAGGGCATCGCCTGATGGCGGCACGGAACCCGGTCGGCGTCGGCGTCATCGGCGCCGGCAACATCAGCGACCAGTACCTGACCAACCTCACCAGGTTCCCCGACCTGCACGTGGCCGTCGTGGGCGACCTCGACACCGCGCGCGCCGAGACCCAGGCCCGCAAGTACGGCGTCGGGAAGTGGGGCACCGCCGCGGACGTCCTCGGCCACCCGGACGTCGAGATCGTCGTCAACCTGACCGTCCCTGCCGTCCACGCGGAGGTCGGCTCGGCGGTCCTCGCCGCGGGCAAGCACGTCTGGTCCGAGAAGCCCATCGCGGTGCACCGGGCCGACGCACGGGCCCTGCTCGACCAGGCGGCCGCGGCCGGCCTCAGGGTCGGGGTCGCCCCCGACACGATTCTCGGCCCCGGCCTGCAGACGGCCCTGCGGGCGGTCGCCCGCGGCGACATCGGCACCCCGCTGTCCGCGCAGACCGTGATGCAGTACGCGGGACCCGACCAGTGGCACCCCGCCCCCGAGTTCCTCTTCGCCAAGGGCGCCGGCCCCCTCTTCGACATGGGCCCGTACTACCTCACCGCCCTGGTCTGCCTGTTGGGCTCGGTGACGCGGGTCGCCGCGCTGGGTTCCACCGCCCGCGCGGTCCGTACGGTACGCAGCGGAGAGCGGGCGGGCACCGAGTTCGAGGTGTCCGTCCCCACCCATGTCTCGGCGCTCGCCCAGTTCGAGGGAGGCGGGGTCGGCCAGAGCGTGTTCAGCTTCGACTCCCCGCTCACCCGCACCGGATTCGTCGAGATCACCGGCACCGAGGGCACCCTGGTCCTGCCCGACCCCAACACCTTCGCCGGCGAGGTCAGGATCACCCGCGTCCCGCAGCGGGGCCGCGATCCCGAGTGGGAGACCGTCACCCCGGTGGGCATCGAGGCCGGCCGCGGTCTCGGAGTCCTGGACATGGCACGGGCCATCCGCGGCGGAGGCCCGCACATCGCCACCGGGGACCTCGGCTACCACGTCCTGGACACCATGACGTCCATCGACGAGGCCGTCGCCTCGGGCGAGACCGTCCGTGTCGCGAGTGCCGCCCCCGCGACACCCCTGGTCCCGGAAGACTGGGACCCCTTCGGGGCCACTGCCTGAGGCACCTGCCGGCGCCCGGAACGCCCGGCAGGCCGCTGTCACTTGTCGTTGCCGAGGGCCTTTCCGCGGGTGGGGGCCGCGGACGCCTCCTATGCTCCTACTGCCCCGTCCGCCCGCCGTGGGAGGACGGGGCAGCGGCAGGCCGTCGGCCGCCGCCCGGGGAAGGGGGAGGGGAGCCGTGGGGGAACTGGCGGAGCTCGAGGAACGGGTCGCGGTGATCGACGCGTACATCGAGCCCATCGCGACGAGGCCGGTGGATCTCACCGACCCCGACTGGACGCGGAAGATGCGGGAGGGCCCGCGGCCGCTGGACGAGGCGGGGATCCGGCCGGAAGCCGAGGCGGCGCTGCGGGACGTGCTCTCCCTCTATGAGGAGGGCGACGAGGGCGACCGGGCCGCCCTGCGCGCGCTCCTGCGGCGGTATCACTCGTTCACCTGGGCGACGACGCTGCCTTTCGAGCCCACGCCCCAGGGTTTCCGGCAGCGGCTGATGGAGATCTCGGTCGAGGACCAGGGCCGCGACACGCGCGACATGATGGTCGACCTGAACGGCCTCTGCGAGGAGGCCCGCGCCGCCGGTGTCGACATCCGCCCGCTCCTGCTCGAGGTGGCCGAACTCTCCAGCGAGGTCGACAAGTACGGGATGGGTTCCACGCGGGACATCCTGCTCCGAGCGGCCGGAAGGGAGCCCGGCGGGCTCTGGTGAGCGTGGGGGCACGGGAGCGGTGCACCACACCACGCCCCGGTACCGGGCGGGACTGGTGGCGAGAGCCGCCTGAGAACGGGCCCCTGTGGCGGCCACCGGCACTCGCCCGGGCCGGGTACGACCCTGGACCGGCCCGGCGGTGCTGCCGTGTGCCGCAGCTCAGGTGGTGGCAGGGGTTTTGGCGGTGAGCGCGGGGTGATGGGGGCGGAGGCGTTGGGTGACTTCGGTGAGGTCGGCGACGAACGCGTCGGCGAGTTGGGCGGTGAGTCCGGTGCGGACGACGAGGCGGAGGACGGAGATGTCCTGGCACGGGGTGGGCAGGGCGTAGGCGGGCAGGTGCCAGCCGCGGGTGCGCATGGCGTGGGAGACGTCGTGGACGGTGAAGCCGCGGGCGCCGGGTGCGAGGCGGAAGGCGAAGGCGGGGAGTTGGGTTCCGTCGGTGATGAGTTCGTAGGGCGGGATGGCGCTGATACGGGTGGCGAGGGCGTGGGCTGCTGTGCGGCTGCGGAGGGCGAGGTGGTGCAGGCCTTCGAAGCCGTAGCGCAGGAGGGTGTAGTACTGGGCGGCGATGTGGGCGCCGGGGCGGGAGAAGTTGAGGGTGAAGCTGGGGGAGCGACCGCCGAGGTAGTCGATGTCGAAGACGAGGTCGTCGGGGAGCGCGTGGGTGTCGCGCCACAGGGCCCAGCCCAGGCCGGGGAAGACGTGCCCGTACTTGTGGCCCGAGGTGTTGATGGAGGCGACGCGCTCGAGCTGGAAGTCCCACATGAGGCCGGGGTCGAGAAAGGGGGCCACCATGGCGCCGGAGGCGCCGTCGACGTGTACGGGGATGTCGGTGCCGGTGGCGGCCTGGTAGCCGTCCAGGGCCATGCAGATGTCGGCGACGGGCTCGTAGGAGCCGTCGTAGGTGGAGCCGAGGACGGTGACGACGCCGATGGTGTTGTCGTCGCAGTAGGCGGTGAGGGTGTCGGGGGTGAGGTGGTAGCGCCCGGGTTCCACGGGGACGTAGCGCGGTTCCACCTCGAAGTAGTTGGCGAACTTCTTCCAGCAGACCTGGACGTTGGCGCCCATCACCAGGTTGGGGCGGGTGGTGTCCTTGCCCTGTGCGCGCCGGCGCTGCTGCCAGCGGCGTTTGAGGGCGAGGCCGCCGAGCAGGGCGGCCTCGCTGGAGCCGGTGGTGGAGCAGCCGAGGACCTGTTCGGGGTGCGGTGCGTGCCACAGCCGGGCGAGCATCCGTACGCAGCGTTCTTCCATGGCGGTGATCTGCGGGTACTCGGCGCGGTCGGCGAGGTTCTTCTCGGCGGTGTCGGCCATCAGCTGACGTGCCTGCGGTTCCATCCAGGTGGTCGCGAAGGTGGCGAGGTTGAGCTGCGGGTTGCCGTCGAGTGCGAGTTCGTCGCGTAGCCGCTGGAGCACCAGGTCGGGTGCGGACGCCGAGTGCGGCAGTTCGTCGACGGGCAGGTACGGGTCGGCGGCGGGCGGGGTGAGGGTGTCGAACGCGGTCGCGGAGATGACGTCGGTATCCGGGATGGGCATGTGTGCCTCGGTGCTTTCTGGTCCGTGTGGCCCCCGTGCGCTCTCGACGCTAGTTCGCTCCGCGGTGCGACATGTGTGCCGATTGCACCGATCCAGCGATCGATTTGCGCACCGATGAACTGAATTTTCCCTTGCGTATACGGGTGGATGGGGTCGGCAGGGGATTTCGGGCGGCGGGGCCGCGGCGAGGCGGGTGCGGCCCCTGCTGTGTCGGTGGGGTGCCGGACGGTCAGTCTGCGGGGCTGTGCCGGGTGACGGTCTGCTGCATGGCGTTGTCGAGGTGGGTGATGACGGCCGGTACGTCGTTGTTCTCGGTGTGGCGGATGACCTCCAGGGCGGGGCGGAGGAGGCCGCCCGGTCGTGTGATGAGCCGTGCGAGCACGGTGGCGCGGATGTCGAGCCGTTCGATGGTGGCGGCGCGTTCGGCGTCGTTCTGGCCGGCGAGGAGGAGGGCGTTGTGCCAGGCCTCCTGGCGGGACTGGCGGATGCTGAAGTCGAGAATCTGTTCGTCGGTGCGTCCTCCGGCCCGGTCGAGGAGGGACATGAACGGGGACAGTGCGTCGACGGAGTCCTGCACGGCCAGTACCACTCGCGCGAGGATGTCGTTGATCAGCTGGAAGTCGTGGTGCAGTGCGTGGATGTCGCTGCCCGGGCTGGTCCGGGCGGCGGCGATGGCGAGGTCTAGGTTGATGTGCGCGTTCACGCCGAGGAGCAGATGCTGGACGATGATGGTGTCGGCGTCGTCGAGGAGCCCGAAGGTCTCGCGCCAGCAGCGGGGTCCGCTGCGGTTGCGGCGCCAGGCGTCGTACGCCTCGAAGTAGCGGTTGCCGAAGAGCGTGTCGAAGCGGTCCATCCGGGCGCCGTCCTCGAACAGTCCGCTGTGGATGGCGGTGCGGATCTCGACGGTCACCTGCCGGTAGAGGGCCGCGAAGTATCCCGCCCGGTCGCCGGTGCGGCCGGCTTCCTGCACGATCCCGGCGAGCCCGTCCACGACGTCGTCGATGTTCTGTGCCGTCATGTCCCTTTCCCCTCCCGTGGTTTGGATGTCCGGCCCGCGCACGGGGTGCCGTGCGTGTGCGGGTGGCAGCCCTGTCCTACCACCGTGCACCGGGTGGAGATCCCGCTGTGCGGGAAACGGGATGCGGGCCCCGCGGGCTTGCCGCCGCGGCTGGGGCGCACCGGGTGCCGGGGGCCGGCGCAGGGGCGGTCGCACTCGGCTACGCTGACCCTGGAGGTGCCAAGTGGCCGAGGGCGCACCGCAGTTGGACGAGACGCAGGAATCCGCCACCGTCGTGGTGATCGGCGCGGGCCCGGCCGGGCTGACCGTCGCGAGTCTGCTGCGCAGGTGCGGCATCGACTGCGTCGTCCTGGAACGCCGCAGCCGCGAGTACGTGGCGCAGCGGCAGCGGGCCGGCATCGTGGAGGCCCGCGCCGTGCGGATGTTCGAGTCCTGGGGGCTGGCCGACCTGGTGCTGGGCGGCCCGCCGCACGACGGCATCCTGGAGTTCCGGGTGGACGGCGAGAGCCACCTCGTCGATGACAGCGACGGCTCAGAAGGCCCCGCGGCACGACTGTGCCCCCAGCAGGTCCTCGTCCAGAAGCTCACCGCCGCCCACCTCGCCGACGGTGGCGACCTGCGCTACGAGGCGGCCGACGTCACCCTGCACGACCTGACCGGCGACCGCCCGACGGTCCGCTACCGCTCCGCCGACGGCACCCCGCACGCGATCACCTGCGCCCTCGTCGCCGGCTGCGACGGCGAGCACGGCGTCACCCGCACTGCCGTCCCCGACGGCCACCTCACCGCCCACGTCCTCGACCACGGCATCGGCTGGCTCACCGTCCTCGCCGACGCGCCGCCCCCCGCCCACCCTCTGCTCGCCGTCAGCCCGCAGGGCTTCGCGGCACACTTCCCCCGCGGACCGCACAGCAGCCGCTACTACCTCCAGTGCCCGCCCGACGACGAACCCGGCGGTTGGCCCGACGACCGCATCTGGGAGGCGCTGCGCACCCGGCTCGCCGACCCCGGCCTGGCCGCGGGTCCGATCACCGACCGCGAGACCTTCCGGCTGCGCGGCCTCGTGAACGAGCCCATGCAGTACGGGCGGCTCTTCCTCGTCGGGGACGCCGCCCACATCCTGTCTCCCATGGGCGGCAAGGGCATGAACCTCGCGCTGTACGACGCCGATCTCTTCGCCCGCGCCGTCCGCGACCACGTCCGCGACGGCGACGACACCGCCCTGCGCACCTACTCCGAGCGCTGCCTGCGACGCGTATGGAGCGACCAGGAGTTCTCCCACTGGCTGACCCGGACGGTCCACGACGCGGGCGACGCCACCCACTGCGGCCCGTTCCTGCACCGTCTGGCCCGCGCCCGCCTCGACCGGCTCTTCTCCTCCCCGGCGGCCGCACGGGCCTTCGCGGAACTCATGACCGGCCTGGACCCGGCTCAGGACCGCCCCGCCGCCACCGGCCGCTGACCACTGCCACGGGAACGTCCCGGAGACGGCCCAGCCGCCTCTCGATGCCCGTTTTGCGTGCATTACCTGATTCATCCCGTCGGGTCAAGTCACGACCCCTCGGAACGTGACCCCGCGGTGCCCGCGGGGCCTACTTGAAGTGCGGGCCTCAGCGGAACGGAAATCCCGAAGAAGATTTCCTCTTTCGCTGAACCGCGACCCCGAATATCGACAATCGACAGGAGAGAACTCATGACCCGTATTTCTCGCACCAGCAACGGTATCCGTGCCAAGCGCCGGGGCTGTGGCCTCGCGGCACTCGCCGCCTCGGCCGCGCTGATCACCGGGGGCATCATCCTTCCGGCGTCCGCCGCGGTGGCCGCCCCGATGCCGGCCGCCCATGTCGTGAGCTTCGTCCAGGGCGGCGGCGCAGGCGGTGACGGAGGTGCCGGAGGCGGCGGCCTGATCGGCGGCGGCGGGGGCTCCGGCGGCTCCGGCGGCGGCAGCCAGCTCGGCGCCGGCGGCGCCGGTGGCGGCAGCGGCTTCTGACCCAAACGCGCCCTTTCCGGCGGACTCGGATACAC
>NZ_JBHXLU010000142.1:0-21396 GCF_042720695.1 Streptomyces sp. NPDC058457
CTCCGGTTGTGGTGAAGACAGGCATCTCCACTACGCCCGGAGGTCTTCTCTTGATCAACTACCGACGCGAGTCACCAACCTCTTGGCCGAGTACAGCTAGGCGCGGGTTCGGGCCCGGTCGCGGAACCAGGCGGCCGTTCCCACCAGCAGGGCCACGGCCAGTCCGTACAGCGGCAGCCACAGGGTGGTCGTGGCCGCGAGGCACTCGGCGACGGCCTTGCGGGCCTGGGTCTGCTGGGCGAACGCCAGGGCGGCGCCGTCGGTGCCGGCCAGGTCTCCCAGGGCGGCCTTCACCTGGAGGGCCTGGTACCGGCCGCTCAGTTCGCAGTCGTCGCGGGTGCCGGGCATCGGGAACAGCCAGGCCTGCCGTTGCAGCAGGGGCGCGAGCGCGATCGCCACGCACAGGCCGACGACCAGCGCGTACGCGACCAGGCCGCGCAGGTAGGGCGAGCGGAGGTCCGGCGTCCAGGCCGCCCGGCGCTGGAAGGCGGCCAGCACCGCGAGCAGCGTCACCCCGATGAAGCTGGCGAACCACTGCCATGAGCCCTGGGCCAGCGCGAACGTCAGCACCGCGGCGAGTCCGATGCCGATGACCCCGGGGGCGGGAATGTCGTCGCCCGCCGTGACGGAGGCCGGCCTCGGGGTCACTCGGGGGCTGGGATCGGTCACGGGCCTCTCCTGCCAGGGGGAGACAGCGGGGGAGCCCTCAGCATCGGCCGCGGGGCGCCGCGGCCCCGGGCACCATGCCGTACCGGCCCGCCGCCTCGCCCGGACGGCCCGCACCTGGTCGGCGGCGGCAGCGCGTGCGCGTACCGCGGGGCGCACGCAGGCTGGGAGCGTGGGCGACGGGATCAGCGGTGAGGGCGATGATCGTAACGGTGGTGTCGGTGCCGGACGGGGGCACGACGCGGGTCTCCGTGCAGGAGGCGCGTCGGCGGCTCGCCACGGATCCGTTCCTGCTCCTCGGCGTCGAACTGCCCGAGGAGGAGGTACCGGCTGAGGAGCCGGTGGTCCGGCAGCTCGGGCTGGACGACGAGGACCTGGAGTGGTTCGCCCGGCCGGACGGATCCCCGCGGGCCGAGTTCCTGGGCGACACCGCCGGGTTCGTCGTGCCGGTGGTCCGTGGCGGCCAGGTCCACCATGTGCACGCCCTGGCCTCCGAACGCTTTCTGGTGGTCGTCCACTGGGGTCGCCGGGCCGGCCTGGCGGGGGACATCACGGCACTGGTGCGGCGGGAGCGGCCGCGCGACGCGGTGGCCGCGCTGTTCCTGCTGCTTCAGGAGGCGCTCTCGACGTTCCGCCGGGCCGCGGTGGAGGCGCTGCTCCAGGTGGAGGAGGTGGAGGACGACATGTTCGAGGCGCGACGCCCCGAGCAGATCTACCGGCTGTCCCAGCTGCGCCGCCACTCCGCCGTCCTGCACCACGCGCTGCTGCCCTACCTCCAGGGGGTCGACGAGGTGATCACCCGCAGGATGATGAGCCCTGACTTCCCGGTGGAGCGGCAGCGGCTCGCTCAGGAGTTCCAGCGGGCGGCGCGCCTGGTCCTCGCGGACATCGAGTCCCTCCAGGACGCCACCCGCCGGGCTTTCGCCAGTTACGGCTCCCTGGTCGCGGGCGAACAGAACGGGGTGATCAACCGGCTGGCCATCGTGTCGGTGATCTTCCTGCCGCTGTCGTTCCTGACCGGTTTCTTCGGCATGAACTTCGAGTTCCTGACGAACCGGCTGGAGACCAGGGACGAGTTCTGGCTGCTCGCCGTGGGGCTCCAGCTGGTCGCCGTGGTCGGCTCGCTCTTCCTGCTGCACCGCAGCCGGATCTGGCGGCGGCTGAGGGACGACGACTAGTACCACTCGCCCCGACCGCCGGTCGTCCCCCGGTACCGGGAGCGACATGGTGCCCGAAGAGGAACCGGCCTCCGGGGACGCCTCAGTTCGTCACGATGCCGTGCAGGAGCAGGTCGATCAGCCTGGTGGCCAGGGCGCGCTGCTCCTCGCTGGCGGCGATGAGGCTGATCCCGCCCAGGGCCATCAGCACGTCCTGGGCAGCGACCCCTGGCCGTGTCACCGACTGTCCCTGCGCTGTGGTCAGCAGGTGGGCGATGGCGTCGGCGAGCAGGGTCCGGGTGTGCAGCTTCTCGCTGTCGTCGGTCAGCACCACGGCCAGCGCCTCAGCCATGCCGTGCTTGGCTGCCATGAAGTCGATGAAGCGCTCCATCCACGTCCGCAGCGCCTCCGCCGGCGGCAGTACGGCTGTCAGGTCCGGTGCCGCCTCGCACAGGCGCTGCACCTCCTCTCGGTAGATCGCCTCGATGAGGAGTTCCTTGGACGGGAACCGGCGGTAGAGGGTGCCGACGCCCACGCCGGCCGCCCGGGCGATGTCCTTGACCGAGGCATCCGCTCCCTGCCGGGCGAAGGCGGCCGCAGCCGCCTCCAGCAGTCGGTCCTCGTTGCGTTGCGCGTCCGCGCGCAGCGCCCTGCGGGGCCGCGCCGTGTCCCCCTCGTGGCCGGTCACCGCCGACCCCCTTCCTGTCACGCTTGCAAAGCGGAACGGGTTCCGCTTACTCTCGAAGGCGAACCGGAACCGGTTCCGGATATGAGGGTACGACGGCCCGTGTGCTTGCGCCACCGGCCTGGATCCGATCCGGTCCGAACCGTCCCGCATCTGAACCACCCCGAACCGAACCAAGGAGACAGTCATGTCCGCACGTCTGCAGAACACCGTTGCCCTCGTGACCGGCGCCAGCAGCGGCATCGGCCAGGCGACCGCCCTGAGCCTCGCCGCCGAGGGCGCCGCCGTCGCGGTCGTCGCCCGGCGCCGCGGCCGGCTGGAGGAACTGGCCGGAAAGATCCGCGCCGAGGGCGGAGCGGCGCTCGTGGTGGCGGCCGACATCACGGAACAGGAACAGGCGACGGCCGCCGTGGAGCGTGTCCTGGCCGAACTCGGCCGCCTGGACGTCCTGGTCAACAACGCCGGCGTGGGAATGGCCGGACCGGTCCTCGACGCACCCGCGCAGGAATGGGAGCGCATGCTGGCGGTGAACATGCAGGGCCTCCTGAACGTCACCCACGCGGCGCTGCCGCATCTGCTGCGCGCGGCGGAGGACTCCCCCCGCCGGGTCGCCGACCTGGTCAACATCAGCTCCACCGCCGGGCGGGTGGCCCGGCCGGGCACGGCGGTCTACAGCATGACGAAGTTCGGCGTGAACGCGTTCACCGAGGCCCTGCGCCAGGAGGTCATGCGGCAGCGACTGCGCGTGAGCGTGGTCGAACCGGGGACGGTGGACACCGAGTTCGTCACCCACTCGCGGGACGACATCAGGGCGTCGCTGGATCAGCAGCTGGCCGGGATGGAGATGCTGCGCCCCGAGGACATCGCGGACGCGGTCTCGTTCGTGGTCACGCGCGACCGCAGGGTCTCCGTCAACGAGATCCTCGTCCGCGCCTCCGAGCAGACCTGGTAGGTCCCGACCCGGTCAGAACCCGTTGACTGCCACGACAGCCGCGGCAAAGCCCCCCGGGTCCTCCTGCGGAACGTTGTGTCCCACGTCCAGGGTCCGGTGCTCGTATGCGCCTGCGAACCTGTCGCGATAGGCCGATCCGTTTCCCGGAGGTGTGAACGGGTCGTGCTTTCCGTCGATGGTGATCGTCGGCACTTTGATGACCGGTGCTGCGGCGAGGCGCTTTTCGAGGTCGTCATACTGGCGCTCGCCTTCTGCGAGGCCGAGCCGCCACCGATAATTGTCGATCACGATATCGACGTAGTCCACGTTGTCGAAGGCCGCTGCCGTGCGATCGAATGTCGCGTTGTCGAAACGCCATGTCGGAGAGTTGAACTTCCAGACCAGTTCGGCCAGATCGCGTCGGTACTCGTCGAGGCCGCGCACACCTCTTTCGGTGGCGAAGTAGTACTGATACCACCATGCCCATTCACTCTTCGGAGGCGACGGCATTTTGTTGGCCTCGACGTTCGCTATCAGATATCCGGTCACGGAGACCAGTGCTTTGCAGCGTTCCGGCCAGAGCGCCGCAATGATGTCGCCCGTCCGAGATCCCCAGTCGTATCCGGCGAGAATAGGTCTCTCTGTCTTGAGGGCGTCCATCAGGGCGATGATGTCGACGGCGAACGCCGACTGCTGGGCGTTCCTGGGTGTTCTCTCCGACAGGAACCGCGTGCTGCCATGGCCGCGCAGATAGGGGACGACCACCCGGTATCCCTTCGCCGCGAGCAGTGGCGTGACCGCTTCGTAGCTGTGGATGTCGTAGGGCCAGCCGTGCATGAGTATGACCGGCTGGCCGTTCGCGGGTCCGGCTTCGACGTACCCCACGTTCAGCTCCCCGGCGTTGATCTGCTTCACCGGACCGAACGACGGCGGGGCCGGGGAACCGGCCGTGCTGTGAGCTCCCGCCCGGGTACGTCCCCTGATGCCGAACCGGCCCGCCACAGCAGCTGTGGCGGCGGCACCGAGGAACTGACGACGGCTGTGCATGGGCCCGTGCGTTTCCATCGGTGAGTCTCCCTGTTTCGAGGTGGCACCGGCAGAACACGGATGCGGCTGCGCAGAGGCGCGCCGGCGCCTCTCCCTGCCATGCAACACCCGTCGGTGGACCCCCGCAACAGTGGTCGACCCACCCCCCTCGCCCCGTTTTCTAGGCAGTCCGGGAGCGTCGTCGCAGCGCCGCGTACAGCAGGGCGCTCACCGCGAAGCCGACCACCGGCGTGATGTCGCCGAAGGCGGGGTGGTGCTTCGGCACCCAGCCCACGTAGTCCTCCTGGTTGGAGAAGAGCGGGACGGAGACCGCGACACCGATCAGCAGGGCGGCGAGACCGGTCCAGTTGGTGAAGGAGCGGTCGGCCAGGCGGGCCGACAGTTCCTCGTCCGTCGCCGTACGGCCCTGGAGCCACCGCTCCACCAGGACCACTCCCAGCCAGGGCGCCACCCAGTAGGCGATGACCAGCAGGAACGCCTCGTAGGCCGCGCCCGCGTCGTCCAGCGAGGCCCAGGCGGCCGCCGTACCGACGATGCCCGACACCACGACCAGGGCGCTGCGGCTCAGCCAGGTGGGGAGCTTCAGGCCGAAGGAGGCGATGGAGATCGCGCCGGAGTACACGTTGAGGGCGTTCGCCGAGACGCCGCCGAGCATGATGGCGAGCAGGACGAGGTCACCGAGCCAGCCGGGGAGGTGGCCGGTGAAGGCGGCCGTCGGGGTGGCGTCCTTCGGGGCGATGATGGTGGCCGAGGCCGCGCCGATGACGGCGACGATCGAGACCGACACGAACAGGCCGACGGCCGGCCACAGGACCGTCCTCGCCTTGTTCGCGGTGCGCGGCAGGTAGCGGGAGTAGTCGGTGGCGTACGGGTTCCAGCCGGCCGCGTAGCCCCAGGCCGCGCTGAACGCGAGCAGGAAGCCGCCGATGCCGCCGCCCGAGCCGCCCCCGCCGAGGTCCGCGTCCTTGAAGGTCCACACCCCGGCCAGCAGGAAGACCACCGCCAGCGCCGGGAACGCGTACTTCTCGAAGGTGTGCACGAAGTTGTGGCCGATGAAGCCGATCAGGATCTCGGCGACCACGACGAGGAGAAGGGAGGGGAGGGGGCGCAGGCCGGTCAGTGTGTTGAGGGCGAAGGCCGCGCTCACGCTGTTCACGGCGAACCAGCCGACGCCCGCGAGCAGGCCGTTGGCGGCGGAGGGCAGGATGTTGCCGAGGAAGCCGAAGGAGAAGCGGCCGATCACCATCTGCGGGACGCCGAACCGCGGCCCGTCCAGTGACAGCACGCCCTGGGTGACCGCGCCGAGCGCGGTGCCCAGCAGGATCGCGGCGGTCGCCGTCCAGAAGTCCAGGCCGAAGAAGAGGACCGCGATCACGCCGATGTAGACGGTCGCGAACTCGATGTTGGGGGACGCCCAGGTCCACAGCAACTGGAGCGGGCTGCCGTGGCGTTCGGCGTCGGGGATGGGTTCCGAGCCCGCCGCCTCCACGGCGATGACCCGGTCGCCGTACTCGGGCGCGATGCTGGTGGTGGAACCGGCGGGAGCAGTCGTCATACGAGGTAAGTGTCGGGATCGCTCCCGGTGCGGCCCAGGGGCGCACTGTCCGCTTCGGACGGCTCACCGGCGTACAACCTGCACGCAGTCGGGGAGTTCCGGAGGCTCGGCGGCCTCCGGAAGTTCCCTCGAACAGCTGGGTCAGGAACTGACGGGTCCGTCAGTGGTTGATGCAGACGTTGCCGCCGGTCGGGTTGAGCAGGGCGATGACGTTGATGCTGTTGCCGCACACGTTGATCGGGATGTTGATCGGTACCTGGACGACGTTGCCCGACAGTACGCCCGGGCTGCCGATCGCGGCGGCGTGGGCGGTGGCGCCGCCGCCACCGTGGTCGTCGGCGTAGGCGGCGGTGGTGCCGGCGAGAACGAGAGTGGCGGCGATGGCGCCGGTGGCGGCGAGAGCGCGGATGCGCATGAAAGCCTCCTGCATAGGGGGTGCGAACCCGTCCATAACAACCGCCCGCAACCGGGCCCGCATCCGCTGCTGGGCCGATCGGCGCAACCGGCCCCGGAACGGGGGGCCGGAGGCCGGTGCGTGCGTTACGCGGCGAGGCGGTCCGCCAGCTCCTTCGCCTTGCTGGCCGCGTCCTGGAGGGCGCGGTCGCGGGAGGCCTCGTAGAGCGGTACGAGCTCGGCCATCGCCGGGTTCTGCGGGGCCATGGTCAGCTCCGGCACGATGAAGTCGACGTCCAGGCCGAGACCTTCGGACAGCAGCGCGGTCAGGTAGTTCTGGACGTACTCGAACGGCTCGCGCGGGGTGCCCGGCGCGTACGAGCCGCCGCGGCTGGCCACCACGGTGACCGGGGTGCCCTTGGCGGAGGGGGTCTCGCCCATCGTGCGGTTGAACAGGACCACGTTGTCCAGCCACGCCTTGAGGGTCGACGGGATCGTGAAGTTGTACATCGGGGCGCCTATCAGCACCGCGTCCGCCTGTTCCAGCTCCTCGATCAGCCGCACCCGGGCCGCGAAGGCGTCCGCCTGCTCGGGGGTGTGGGTGGCGGGGTCGGCGAAACCGGCGGTGTGGGCGGCCGCGTTCAGGTGCGGCACCGGGTCCGCCGCCAGGTCGCGGTAGATCACGGTGCCGTCGGGGTGCTGCGCCAGCCAGGCCGTGCGGAAGGCGTCGGTGACGGCACGGGAGGAGGAGGCCCCGCCGGGGAGGAGGGACGAGTCGATGTGGAGAAGGGTGGCCATGAGATGTCTCCGGATACACGGGCCCACGGCAGAGCCGCAGGGACTGAGAATTCGTACTCAGCTATAGATAACACAGGTGCTTACTTTTTTTCAGCCCCCACCTGTGGTGGGGCGGTACCCTGATCCCATGGCGTTGGAGCAGGCCCATGACCCGGAAGCGTGCAAAGGCGTGGACGCCGGCATCACGCGCGTCTTCCAAGTGCTGGGCAAGCGCTGGAACGGCCCGATCCTGTCCGTCCTGATGGACCAGCCCACGCACTTCGCCAACCTGCGCCGCGCCATCCCCGGCATCAGCGAACGCATGCTCTCCGACCGGCTCACCGAACTCGGCGCGGCGGGGCTCGTGGTGCGCGAGGTCGACGAGGGTCCGCCGCTGCGGGTCGCGTACCGCCTGACGGCCGCGGGGGCCGCGCTGGAGCCGTCGCTGAAGACGCTCGGCGAGTGGGCGAGGGACCACCTTCCCGACGCGCCCTGCTGAGCGCTGCCATTGAGGGGGGCGATGTGCCGGCGGCCCGGTGCTGCTGGTGCGGTGCAGCGCCCGGGCCGCCTTTGCCGACGGGGGTGAAGCGGGCCGGTCAGTCGGGGAGCCGGTCCAGGATCCACTCGGCGAGCTCCTCGGTCATCAGGGCGTGCGCCTCGTTCTTCGAGGAGAGCAGGAAGTCGTCGACGTCGGACTCCTCCGGCGGGAGGTTGTCGATGTCGGCGTACAGGTCGTCCTGCTGGTCCAGGTCGCGGATGGAGACCGCGCTGACGGACGGCACGAAGCACACGCTCCGGTGTGCGATGTCGGCGTTCTCGCCGGCCGCCGCGAGCGTGTCCGCGAGGAGGCCGAAGGACTCCAGCGTGCCGCCCGGCGCGCCGTCGAGTTCGGGGAAGCCGCTCGTGGCGATCGAGTGCGGTCCGCCGAGTGCGCCGTTCAGTACGGCGACCTCGGTCTTCTGGCCCTTCGCCTGGGCGAGGAAGCGGGTGCCGTCGAAGAGCGGCCCGGCGCAGCTGAGTGTCTTCGCGCCGGCGCGGACGCCGTTGCCCGTCCCGTCGCCGCGTCCGCTGGACACCGCGAGCAGGCGCGGGATGCGGGGCCAGCCGCCGACCCGCTGGAGCTCTTCCTTGAACGCGGTCCGCAGTGCGCTCTCCCTGGGCGTGCCGTCCACGGCGTCCAGATGGCGCCAGAGCAGCTGCTGCGCGGCCGGGCTGCTGATCTGCCGCAGGTAGGTGTCGTCGTGCGGGGCGAGGTAGTGCGCGAAGGCCTGGAGGCCGATCGGAATCCAGGCCCCCCGGTGCGGGCTGTCGAACGACAGGTGGACGCCGACCCGGTGGTCGATGCGCTGCGTCTCCATCTTGGCCAGCGCGTACCGGGTGACCAGGCCGCCCATGCTGAACCCGCCGACGAGCAGCCGGGAGTCGCCCAGTTGCTCCGCGACGGTCCGGAGGATGGCGGCGAACACCGTCTCGGCGTTCCGGAGGATCGACTCGCTGCGCTCGTCGAACCCGACGAGGACCAACGTGCGCCCCCGGCGCCGCAGTTCGCTCACGAACGGGAACCGGCCGTTCTCGAGCCCGTCCCAGAGCCAGTCGTAGTCGGTCGGTCCGAGGTCGAACCCGTCGGCGAGGACGACCGGCCGGACCACGCCCTTCTGGCCCTGCCCGTAGTACACCCGGGCGCTGCCGCCCGGCAGTTGCCACTCCTCGTCGGCCGAGGGCGCCTGCGCGGTCGGCCGCGCGCCCGCAGGGGTCACTAGTCCGATGGACCCGGCGGCCTTCTTCGCCTTCTCGACCTTGCTGTCTGCCACGGTCATCCCTTTCCACGCTGCCGGAGGTGGTTCCGGGGGGATCTTCGGCATATGAACCCGGCATTAGACGCTTACCTCATGTTTTCACCAACACGTGTTAAATGGTGCGATTTATGTCCCGGTGGCGTCCTGAAGGGCAGACCGGAGGGCAACTTGCCGTACAGGGGCGGGAATTGGTCATTCGTCGCGCGTCCCGGTCCTATGCTGACCGCGTCTTGGGGAGCAAGCGGCACGGGAGGGATCGTGGCAGCTCTGGAGCCGGGCGATCCGCGCTCCGTCGGGGAGTACCAGCTGCTGAGGCGGCTCGGCGCGGGCGGGATGGGCCGGGTGTACCTCGGGCGCTCGCCGGGCGGCCGGGCCGTCGCCGTGAAGGTCGTACACGCCGAACTGGTCGCGGGGCAGCCGGAGTTCCGGTCCCGTTTCCGCCGTGAGGTGGAGGCCGCGCGCAAGGTCAGCGGCGCGTTCACGGCGCCGGTCGTGGACGCGGACCCGGACGCCCCGCTGCCGTGGCTGGTCACCAGCTACATCGCCGGGCCCTCGTTGCAGGAGGCGGTGGCCGAGCGGGGGCCGCTGCCCGCCGCGAGCGTACTCGCGCTCGCCGCGGGGCTGGCCGAGGCGCTCACCTCCATCCACGCGGCGCAACTGGTGCACCGGGATCTCAAGCCGTCGAACGTGCTGCTCGCCGAGGACGGGCCGCGGGTCATCGACTTCGGCATCGCCCGCAGCGTCGAGTCCGTCACCATCACGCGGGCCGGGCTCATGGTGGGCTCGCCCGGTTTCATGTCGCCGGAGCAGGTCGCGGGCGGGGAGGTGACCGGCGCGAGCGACGTGTTCGCACTGGGCGCGGTCCTCACGTACGCGGCCACGGGCGGCAACCCCTTCGGTGACGGGCCGACCCCCGCCCTGCTGTACCGGGTCGTGCACGACGAACCCGACATCGGCGCCGTCACCGACCCGGCCCTCGCCGCCCTCATCGCCGACTGCCTGGCGAAGGATCCGGCCCACCGGCCCACCCCGCGCGAGATCCTGACCCGGATCGCCCCCGCCGCGGACACCACCGCCCTCCTCGCGCGACCGGCGGCGGACCCCCGAACCGACCTCGACCTCGACCCCGACCTCGCGAACCGTGCGCCCGCGCCCGCCGCCACCCGCCCGGTCACCCGGCACGGTCGGCCCCGCCGGTTCCGCCGGGCGGCGTGCACCGCCGTGCGCTGCTCGTCTCCGGGGGAGCCCTCGCGGTCGCCGCGCTCGGGGCCGTACCGGTCGCGCACGTCCTCAACCGGGGCGGCAGCGCGAAGCCCGTGCGGCGCTCCGCCGGTGCCGTCTCCGTGCCGTCGCCGCTCGCCGCGTGGCCGCTGGACGAGACCTCCGGGACGGTCGCCGCCGACGACACCGGCCGCTACGACGGCGCCGCGACCGCGGTCGGCTGGGGCCGGGGCAAGGACGGGTCCGCCCTGTTCGACGGCGGCTCCAGCCAGGTCGTGACCCGGGGACAGGTGCTCCGCACCGGCAGGGGCCGCGGCTTCACCGTCTCGGCGTGGGTGTGCCTGACCGGCAGGCCGGCGTCCTTCGCCACCGCCGTCGGCCAGGACGCGGGGGACACCAGCGGCTTCTACCTCCAGTACTCGCCCGCGGAGAACCGCTGGGCCTTCGCCCGCCCCGGCCTGCGCGCCCTGTCGTACAGCGTCCCCGAGCCCGGGACCTGGACCCACCTGGTCGGCGTCTACGAGGGCCTGCGCAACCAGCTCCTCCTGTACGTCGGCGGCATCCAGGAGGCCGGCATCAACGACACCAACCCCATCGCGGCCCCCGGCCCCCTGACCATCGGCCGCGCCACCGGCCCCGCCGGTCCCACCGACTGGTTCCCCGGCTCGATCAAGCAGGTCCAGGTGTTCCAGCGGGCGTTGACGGCGGCGCAGGCGAAGGCGCTGCTGTAGGGCTCAGTCGCGGCGGGCCGTGCGCATCCCCGCCGCGGCGCCGACGGCGAGCAGGAACAGGAATCCCAGGACGAAGCACCAGACGGGTCCCGGCGCGTGGAAGAGGGCAAGAGGCAGGACGGCCACGGGCACGAGTGCGACGCTGCCGATCAGTTCACCGCGGTACTTGCTGCGAGGCGGGTCGTAGCGGTCACGGTCGACCGGTGCGGCGGGCAGGAGCACCGCGGTCTGGGGCAGATAGGCGGTGGTCCGCGCCAGCTCCGAGGCGATGCGGCCGGCCCTGGCGCGATACCCGGCGAACTCGTCGCCGTAGACGGGAGGCGCGCCGTACGTGGGGTCGGTGTCCACCCACCCGGTGACCTGGGCCGTCCGGAAGGTCTTGCCGAGCTGGTCGGCGAGTTCGCGCCACTCCGGGAGGCCGGTCAGCTCGGCGAGTCCGGCGAGCCGGGGCAGGACGGCGTCGATGCCGGCGTGACCGTCGTCCCCGGTGGGGATCGGACGAGGGTCGAAGACGAGCACGAGCCGCCGCAGGTAGTCCGTGAGGTCGATCCAGCAGACCGCCGCGTTCCTGCCCTGCTTGGAGGTGGTGGTGGGCAGGCCCTCGTCCAGTTCGGCCAACAGCGGTTCGGCCCTGAGCAGGGCGCTGCGGCGCGACTCCGCGATCCTTGCCTCGATCGTGAGGAGCAGGGCCTCGGCCTCCTCGGCCGCGGCTTGCAACGCGGCCCGGTCCGAGGGGCGCAGGCGGCTGGGGGTCAGGTCGGTGCGGCCGACCGACCGCAACTGCTCATAGGCCACCGCCCATCTGAGCCGCCACTCCTCCGGGTCCGCTCCGGCATGTGCGGCGAGCGCGAGGACCAGAGGCAGGGGCGGCAGCTTTTTCGCGGTGAAGGCCTTGGAGAACTCCGAGCGGGACCAGCTCAGTTCCCGTTCGAGCTCTTCGAGGGTCTGATCCCCCTTCAGCTGCCCCAGATCCCGGGCGAATTCGCGCAGGTGTGGATCAAGTCCGGGCAGATCCACGCCCTTCGGTGGCCGTCCGCGCCGTGCGTCCCCCTGCTCAGCCATGCTCTCCAGGCTACCGGGCAGCCGCTCGGACGCTCCGGAAAAAATTCTTGACCTGCGCTTTCTCCGTTCCCCACGGTCCGGCAACAAAGACCCGCACCGAACGCCCCGCGTCCTGGTTACAACCGAGTCAGCACCCCCGACCGGCGGGGGCGGCCCACTCGGAAGGCAGGCCGACCGGCCATGACCACGAACCGAAACCCCCGACACCCGAACCCACGGCTCGACCTGGTGGCCTTCCTGGTCGTCGTGACCGCGGGCGTCGTACTGCTCCTGAGCGGTGTCTCGACCACTGCCCTGACCACGGGGAGCGCGGCCCTGGCCGCCCTCTACCGGGCCTGGACCGACTCCCGCCGTCGCCCTGAGGCGCCTTCGCGGTCCCGCACCGAGGAGTCCGATCGGTGACCGGCGTCAGTCGGTGCGCGGGTCCTCCGGCTTCAGGGACTTCAGGAACTCCGGGTTGTCGTCAGGTGCGACCCAGTGCTCTCGCGGCTGACGGGTCCTGCCCGCGATCAGCCAGGCCACCGGGCCGACCAGGACCTCGCCGAAGAGCAGGATGACGAACACCCACGCCAGCTTCGGCAGGGCGCGGACCTCGTCCTCGGGGGTGTTCAGGCAGTCCACGAAGGCGTAGATCCACAGCGCGAGGACCAGCAAGTAGGGCAGATACCTGAGCATGGCGGCCAGACTAGCGGGTGACCCGGCCCGCGGATCGGTACCCGGGCATCATGGTTCTCCTCTGAATGGGAGGGGGACCAGCGGTGGCCATGATCGTGGGCGCCCGGCCTCGCGGGAGACGGGTGCCGGGGAGCGGGCGGTCCCGCAGGAGCCGGGCGGCGGCCGGACTGGCCGTGGCCGGACTGCTGGCCGGTGCCGGACTGGTCGCCGGTGAGCTGGACTCGCCGGTGTTCGGGCTGGTCCAGGGGCCGTTCGCGAAGGACCCGGCGTGTGCGCGGCTCGCCGGGCGTTATCCCGGCCGGCTCGGGGGCGCCGACCGGGACCGGGTGTCGTTCGAGGGGCTCGCGGTCTGGGGGCACGGGACGGTTGAGCTGCGCTGCGGCGTGAACCCGCCGGCACCGACCACGGACGCCTGCGTCAGCGTGGACGGCGTCGACTGGGTGTGGCGCAAGACGGCCGCCGACGGGCGCAGGAAACTCGTCACCTACGGCCGCAGCCCCGCCGTGGAGGTCTCCGTCGCCGGTTCGGTGACCGGCATCGACGCGGTGCTGGTGGACCTGAGCCACCTGGTGGCACCGATCAGGGGCGGCGCCAAGTGCCTGGACGGCAACGGGAACTGAGCCGGACCGGGGCCGCGCTACTCCGCCAGCAGCGGCCGGGTGATGCTGCGCACGTCGGCCGCCGTCAGCGGGCTCAGGTACTTCGCGGCGATCCTCCCGTCCCGGTCGATGAACAGGGTGTACGGCAGCGCCTGCGGCAGGTACCCCTTCGGCAGCCGGACCAGCTTGTGGCTGCCGGGGTCGTGCAGGCTCGGGTACACCAGGTCGTGCTCGTCCTGGAACGCGCACCCGCTGTCCCGCCGGGCGTCCGTGTCCACCCCGAGCACCTGGACCCCCTTGGCCGCCAACTCCTGCTGCGCCTTGGACAGTTCGGGCGCCTCTGCACGGCAGGGCCCGCACCAGGACGCCCAGACGTTCAGCACGACGACCTTGCCCCGGTACCCGGCGAGGCTGACCGCCCTGCCGTCGAGGCTGCTGCCGGTGAGGTCAGGGGCCGTCTTCCGGTCGGCGGCCGGCACCCGGGTCAGCGGGGAGACGGGCGAGCCGCCGGCCTCCCGCGGCGGCGCACAGGCGGCGAGCGGAAGCACGAGGAGCAGGGCGAGCAGCGGTAACCGGCGATGACGTCTCACGGCCGACGAGTATGCAGGGGGCGGTGACCGGGCCCGGACCCCGGGTGGCCGATACTGGGACACATGGCTTACGACGATCTTCGCTCCCTGCTCCGGGCACTGGAGCGCGAGGGAGACCTCAAGCGTGTCAAGGCCGAGGTCGACCCGTACCTGGAGGTCGGGGAGATCGTCGACCGGGTGCAGAAGGCCGGCGGACCGGCCCTGCTCTTCGAGAACGTGAAGGGGTCGAGCATGCCCCTCGCGATGAACGTGTTCGGCACCGACCGGCGGCTGCTGAAGGCCCTGGACCTGAAGTCGTACGGCGAGATCTCCGAGAAGATCGGCGGGCTGCTGCGCCCCGAGCTGCCGCACGGCTTCGTCGGCGTGCGCGAGGCGTTCGGGAAGCTCGGTGCGATGACGCACGTACCGCCGAAGAAGGTGAAGTCCGACCACGCGCCCGTCCAGGAGGTGGTCCTCACGGGCGAGGACGTCGACCTCGACCAGCTCCCGGCCCTGTTCACCTGGCCGCAGGACGGCGGCTCCTTCTTCAACCTGGGGCTCACCCACACCAAGGACCCCGAGACCGGCATCCGGAATCTGGGCCTCTACCGGCTCCAGCGTCACGACAGGCGCACGATCGGTATGCACTGGCAGATCCACAAGGACAGCCGCAACCACTACCAGGTGGCGGCGCGGAAGGGAGAGCGGCTCCCGGTCGCGATCGCCTTCGGCTGCCCGCCCGCCGTCACCTACGCCTCCACCGCCCCGCTCCCCGGCGACATCGACGAGTACCTCTTCGCCGGGTTCATCGCGGGCAGGCGGATCGAGATGGTCGACTGCAAGACGGTCCCGCTCCAGGTCCCGGCCAACGCCGAGGTCGTCCTGGAGGGCTGGCTGGAGCCGGGCGAGATGCTCCCCGAGGGCCCGTTCGGCGACCACACCGGCTTCTACACCCCGCAGGAGCCGTTCCCGGCGCTGACCATCGACTGCGTGACGATGCGCAAGCGCCCGCTCCTCCAGTCGATCGTCGTCGGCCGCCCCCCGACGGAGGACGGTCCCCTCGGCCGTGCCACCGAGCGCTTCTTCCTCCCCCTCCTGAAGATCATCGTTCCCGACATCGTGGACTACCACCTCCCCGAGGCCGGCGGCTTCCACAACTGCGCGATCGTCTCGATCGACAAGAAGTACCCGAAGCACGCGCAGAAGGTCATGCACGCGATCTGGGGGGCGCACATGATGTCCCTCACCAAGCTGATCGTGGTCGTCGACTCCGACTGCGACGTCCACGACCTGCACGAGGTCGCCTGGCGGGCCCTCGGCAACACCGACTACGCCCGTGACCTCACGGTCGTCGAAGGCCCCGTCGACCACCTCGACCACGCCTCCTACCAGCAGTTCTGGGGCGGCAAGGCGGGTATCGACGCGACGAAGAAGTGGCCCGAGGAGGGCTACACGAGGGACGGGGGCTGGCCGGACATGGTCCTGCCGGACCCGGATACGGCGGCGAAGGTCGACCGCCGCTGGAAGGAGTACGGTCTGTGAGCTCCGCCTCCGCAGCACTCCCGCAGCCGGGACGCACCAAGGCCTTCCTGCGGCTGGTGATGATCGAGCACTCGGTGTTCGCGCTGCCCTTCGCGTACATCGCCGCGCTGACCGCGATGTTCGAGCTGGACAAGAACGTCCACTGGGGGCGGCTGCTCCTTGTCACGATCTGCATGGTCGGACTGCGCACGTTCGCGATGGCGGTGAATCGGATCATCGACCGCGAGATCGATGCCCGGAACCCGCGCACCGCCCACCGCGAGCTGGTCACCGGTGCGATGAGCGTGAAGCACGCCTGGACCGGCGCGCTGATCGCGGTGGCGGTCTTCCTGGGCTCGGCGGCCCTGTTGAACCCCCTCTGCCTGGCGCTCGCGCCCGTCGCCGTGATCCCGATGGTGGTCTACCCCTACGGGAAGCGGTTCACGAACTTCCCCCAGGCCATCCTCGGCCTCGCCCAGGCCATGGGCCCGATCGGCGGCTGGCTGGCGATCACCGGCGAGTGGTCCTGGGACGCGGTGATCCTCGGCCTCGCCGTCGGCATCTGGATCGGCGGCTTCGACCTGATCTACGCCTGCCAGGACGTCGAGACCGACCGCGAGATCGGCGTCCTGTCGGTCCCGGCCCGCTTCGGCATCCCGGCGGCGATCTGGGGCGCACGGGTGTGCCACGCGCTGACGACCGGCCTGTTCGTCTGGTACGCCGTGGCGACCGGTGCCGGCGCGTTCTTCTGGCTGGGCCTGCTGATCGTCGCCGGCGCCTTCGTCTACGAACACTCCATCGTCCGGCCCCACGACCTCTCCCGCCTGAACCGCGCCTTCTTCAGCGTCAACGGCTTCATCGGCATTGCTCTCTTCGGGTGCGCCCTGCTGGACCTGCTGGTCCGGGGCCTGTCGGTCTGAAGCGACGGGTTGCGGCTGCCTCCCCTCAGTAGTTCCCACCTGCCAGTAGGGGAGGATTCCGGGACAGCGCCTGCCTCGCGCCCTACCATCGAGAACCCACTCGGGCTCGGGAACGGCGATGAGGCAGGCGACTTGGACAGAGTGAGGCCGAGCGCGGCGGGGGGATGACCATGCCCGATGAGCCTTCGTCCTCCCCCTTCGCGGATCACATCGACGGCCGACACAGCACCTACCACGCGCCGGTTCTCGGCAAGGGCGTCCTGAACTACCACGTAGCGCCCGTCCCCGCCGCTGAACACGAGCTGGCCGCACGGATCCACCGCTGGATCAAGAGAGAGGTCCAAGCGCGCGCACTGGAGAACCCCAGCCCGATTCGCATCACTCTGTCGACCACTGATCGTCGTGTCCAGGCGCGGGCCGACGCGCTGATGCCCTCGGCCTCCGAGTACGGAGAGGACTCCGAAGCGCGGCTGGAGCTGAAGGGCGATGTCACTCAGGTCGCAGAGCTGGTGCGTGGACTGCATCGTCGTCAGCTGGTTGTGCTGGGCGACCCCGGTACCGGGAAGAGTGTGACGGCGCTGCTGCTCGCCTGGCAGTGGCTGGAGTCGCGGCGGCCGGACGAGCCGGTGCCGGTGCTGCTGCCGCTCTCGTCGTGGCGCCCCGGTGTGGACCTGCGAGCGTGGATCGTCCGGCAGATCATGCAGATGATCGAGCCCCGCCCAGCCCGTGTTCGGAGGAGTCGATTACGGCCGGACGCCGTGGAGCGCCTGCTCGACGACCAGCGGGTGATGCTGGTGCTGGACGGTCTGGACGAGCTGCCCGCGCCGGTGCGTGCCCAGGCGGTGAAAGCCATCGACCAGGAGGCCATCGGTCACACGCACCTCGTGGTGACCTGCCGAGGCCGTGAGTACCAGGCCGTCGTCAACCGCACCAACAATTTCTTCACCAGGGCCGCCGTCGTGGAACTCGAACCGGTGCGGCTCGACGCGGCGCACGATTTCCTGCTGGGCTCGTACCCGGAGGGCGGCGGCCGCTGGGAGGAGGTCTTCGACGACGTGTGGGCCCGGTCGGGGACACCGTTGGAAGAGGTTCTGGCCAACCCGCTGACTGGCGGCTCATGGAGTTCCTCGACGACGCTCACGCCCGCGGGGTGCTGCGCGAGACCGGGGCGGCACACCAGTTCAGGCACGTGCGGTTGCAGAAGCGGTTGAGCGGCATGACATCCGACCCGACCGCTTCGGCTCCCCCCGAGGGACATGCGGCCACAGAACCAGAGCAGGGCGCGCACCGTCTGAAACGCCTACTGCGGCCCTTTGTCCCGGCCTTGAGTCAGGCCTTTCTCGTGCTCGCCGTGGTCGGTGGATGCGCAGTGATGCCTTTCACGGTGTCCACGCTCGGGAGAGGGCTGGTGTACCACTCGGGCGACAGACCTGAAGAAGTACGGCAAGCGATCTGCCCGCCCGGGGGCCACCCGATCTGTGATGTCAGGACGGCCTTCCTCGCCTGGCGGCTTTCCCCGGATTCCGTCCGGCGCACGGACCTGCGGGACGAGCGGGACCTACGGCTGACCGTCGCGGGGCTCTACGGAGAACTCGAAACAAGCGGGTGCGCCGGAGCGGACGTCGAAGTCGCCCTCACCATCGGCGGCGTCCGGCTTGATCCATTCGTCGTGGGCGGCACGAAACGCCAGGTGAGTTCGGCTGCTCCCCTTCCTCGCATCATCGAGTTCTATCAGGGACCCGTTTCCGTCGAACTCCGCAGAATCGACCGGAAGCCGTGCACGGCCACATTTTCCTGGAGGGCTCCCGCCGTCGGGCAGGACGAGATCGAGGACGGCAGGAGACGTCTGGCCGACTGAGGGGCGCCGAATGCCCTGCGTCCAGAGGGCCGGTTCCGTGATGTCAACAGCTTGGTCGGCGGCGCCCTGTTCGGGTGCGCGCCGCAGGATCTCCCGGTCCTGGGTCGGACCGGCTCACTGTCCTGGGTCGGACCGGCTCACTACTGTGCGGCCTACCATCGAGTGCCGGACACCAAGGAGGCCACCGTGACCGTCTCGGACCTTGACCGCCTGCACTCGCAGCTCAGCAAGCTGGAGGACATGTTCCCCGGCTATGTGACTGAGATTGTCGAGGGCAGCATCGTGATGAACCCGGTGAGGCCGTTCCACGGGAAGACGATCACGCGTGCTTGGAGCGAGCTTGAGCCGCAGCTGGCCCCCGAGTGGGCGCTGGTCACGCACGTGGCGTTTCCCTTCGACGACGACAACGAGTTCTGTCCCGATCTGGCGGTCATCCCAGCTGAAGCGGAGGCCGAGAACCGGAGCGAATATTCGCCCGACCTGATCGAGTTCGTTGCCGAGGTCGTTTCGCCCAGCAGCATCCGCCGGGACTACGAGGTGAAGCCGCGCTGGTACGCATCGCGGGGCATCGCCAACTACCTGATCCTCGATCCGCTCCAGGGCCATGCCGTGACCTTGTGGAACCCCGGACCGGAGGGCTACCGCGGCCGCGACACCATCCCGTACGGCCCGGACCTTACCGTCGACTCCCCCCTCGGGAAACTGACGATCGGCACCGCCCGCCTGCCCGTCGATCCGAAGGCACCCCACCGGTCCTGAAGACCCCTCCTCCCACCGGTACGCTCAAGGTGTGAACGCAGGAGAAACGCAGCGCGTGCCTTGGATCGTGGGGGTGTCCGGGGCGTCCGGAACGCCGTATGCCGCTGCTGCGCTGCGTGCCCTGCTGGACGCGGGGGAGAGCGTCGACCTGGTGGTCAGCCGGGCCTCGCGGCTCACCCTGCTGGACGAGACCGGGATCTCCTTCCGGGACGCGCACTGGGAGGAGGACCTGGGGGAATGGCTGGCACGGGGGGCCGACGGCAAGCCGGGGACCTTCCGGACGGACCTCGCGCGGGTGCGGTACTGGAGCGCCGGGGACCTGGCCGCCGGGCCGTCCTCCGGGTCGTACCCGACGAAGGGCATGCTGATCGTGCCGGCGTCCACCGCCGCCGTCGCCGGGGTCGCGCTCGGCCTCTCCAAGGACCTGCTCCAGCGGGCGGCCAGTGTGACCCTGAAGGAGCGCCGGCCCCTCGTGGTCGCCGTCCGCGAGACCCCGCTGAACGGCCAGACCCTGCGCCATCTGGTCACCCTGGACGACCTGGGCGCGGTCGTCGTCCCCACCTCACCCGCCTTCTACGCGGGCGCGACCCACATCCAGGACCTGGTCGACTTCGTCGCCGGCCGGGTGCTGGACGCGGCCGGTGTGGGGCACCGGCTCTACCGCCGCTGGGAGGGCGACCTCGGCGGCGCGAACAAGTAGCACCACGCCCCCGTACCACCCCCGGCACCACCTCTGCACCACCTCTCATCTACTTCGGGAACTTTCAGCGGAAGGCTTCGATCGCATGGACGCCGTGGACAGGCAGCTCATCCAGGCCCTGAGGGAGAACGGCCGGGCCTCGTACGCGGAGCTGGGCCGCCTCGTCGGACTGTCGGGACCCAGCGTCACCGACCGCATCAACCGGCTGGAGGCGGCCGGGGTCATCACCGGTTACCGCGCCACCGTCAACGCGGCCTCGCTCGGCCTCGGTGTCATCGCCCTCATCGGCATCTCCCTGTCGGACGCCGCCGACCACGAGGACGTGGCGCAGCGGCTGCGGGACCTGCCGGAGATCGAGGACTGCTGGTTCATCGCCGGCGACGACTCGTTCATGCTCAAGGTGCGCTCGACGGACGTCGACGGCCTGGAGAAGACCATCCGTCGGCTGTCCGGGACGAAGGGCGTCTCCCGGACCCGGACCACGATCGTGCTGTCCACGAAGTGGGAGAACCGGGTCGGGGAACTGCCCGAAGAGGTCTAGTCGTACGGTGGGGTGGTCGTGGTCGTGACGAAAGGTGTGGGCATGGACGTCGGGCTCAAGCGTGAGCTGGAGGAGAAGGTCAGGGCCGGTGAGCGGCTGACCCGCGAGGACGGCATCGCGCTGTACGAGTCGGACGACCTCGCCTGGCTCGGCGGCCTCGCCCACGAGGTGCGGACGCGGAAGAACGGCGACGTCGTCCACTTCAACGTCAACCGGCACCTCAACATGACGAACGTGTGCACCGCGTCCTGCGCGTACTGCTCGTTCCAGCGCAAGCCGGGCGAGAAGGACGCGTACACGATGCGCATCGAGGAGGCGGTGAAGCTCGCCAAGGCGATGGAGGGCGAGAACCTCACCGAACTGCACATCGTCAACGGCCTGCACCCGAACCTGCCGTGGCGCTATTACCCCCGGTCGCTGCGGGAGCTCAAGGCGGCCCTCCCGCAGGTCTCCCTCAAGGCCTTCACGGCGACGGAGATCCACCACTTCGAGACGATCAGCGGCCTGTCCGCCTCCGAGATCCTCGACGAGCTGATCGACGCGGGTCTGGAGTCCCTCACCGGCGGTGGCGCGGAGATCTTCGACTGGGAGGTCCGGCAGCACATCGTGGACCACCGCACCCACTGGGAGGACTGGTCCCGGATCCACCGTCTGGCGCACGAGAAGGGTCTGAAGACCCCGTGCACCATGCTGTACGGCCACATCGAGGAGCCGAGGCACCGGGTGGACCACGTCCTCCGCCTCCGCGAACTCCAGGACGAGACGAACGGCTTCCAGGTCTTCATCCCGCTCCGCTACCAGCACGACTTCGTGGACATGAAGGACGGGAAGGTCAGGAACCGGCTCCAGGCGCGGACCCAGATGGCGACCGGCGCGGAGGCCCTGAAGACCTTCGCGGTCTCCCGTCTCCTCTTCGACAACGTCCCGCACGTCAAGGTCTTCTGGGTCATGCACGGGGTGCAGACGGCGCAGCTGGCGCTCCAGCACGGGGCCGACGACATGGACGGCTCGGTGGTCGAGTACAAGATCACTCACGACGCCGACAACTACGGTACGCCGAACAAGCTGACCCGTGAGGACCTGCTGGACCTCATCCGTGACGCGGGCTTCCGCCCGGTGGAACGCAACACCCGCTACGAGATCATCCGCGAGTACGACGGCCCGGACCCCGCCCGCAGGGAGTCCCCGCAGCCGATGCGGGTGTGAGACCCCGGGGGGCTCCGCCCCCCGGAC
>NZ_JBHXLU010000143.1:0-21024 GCF_042720695.1 Streptomyces sp. NPDC058457
GGGGGGGGGGGGGGGGGGGGGGGGGGGGGGCCGGGGGCGGCGCCCGGTGGCGCCGCCGGCGGGGCCGGGCGCGCCCCGCCTGCTCCGTCGGTGCCGGGCCGGCAACGGCAGCCAGGCCGGACACCGGCCGGAAGCCTGGGGGGGTTAGGCCTCCGACCGGGCCGGTCAAGGGCGTTCGGGCACGATCCCTGGGGGGAAGCGACCGTGCCGACGCCGCGAGCGGAGCGGTGATCGAAGAGGCCGGGAAGCGGTCGATGCCGCTCGGCGGATCCGGCGCCACGGATCCGAAAGAAACCAGGGAGAGTTGTAGACCTGATCAGCCGTCAACGTCAAGGCCGATCAAGGGAGTTGAGGATTCGATCATGGGAATGCATGGTCGGAACATAATTGACGCGAATTCAACACCCTTTTTTCACAACTGTCTTGACCCTGAAAAGTAACCGCCGGTAACTTGCGGCTTGGCTACTGCTGCGTAACGAGAAAGCCCTTGCACCCGCCGGGAGTTGTGAGGAGGCGTGCGCGGCAGCCGCTGTCCGCGCCAGGACAACGTGCCACTGAAGCCCAACCCGCGTGACTAATGCATGGGAGCAGACATGGCCGAGTCCCCGGACGTTCCGTCCGCCGACAACACGCCTGAGAACCCGGGAAGCGGTTCTCTTTCCGAAACACCAGACACCACCGGGGACACCGGAGGGGCACCGAGACGCGGACGAGTCCGGGCACGCCGGGCCGCCGTGATGGCCGTACCGGCCACGCTGGGCCTCGCCGGCCTCGCGATCCTGACCTCGCAGGGGGCGCTGGGGGTGTCGTTCTCCATCTCCGGCATGCCCTTCACGGTCACCGCCAAGTCGCTGGACGGCACCGGCTTCGAGCAGTTCGGCGCGCTCGACAGCATGGCCGACGGCAGCCCGAACGCCGGTGACACCGGCGGCCAGGTGCTGGTCGTCACCTCCGCGATCAAGAACGCCACCCTGGACAGCCTGTGCCAGAGCGTCGACCTCGGCGGCACCAACCTGCTCATCAAGGCGGGCAGCGGCTCGTCGAAGGTGCAGGCGACCGACCTGACCACCGACTCGACCGAGCTGTCGGGCGACGCGTCCTTCAACAACATCGAGATCGGCAACGACGCGAGCACCCTCACCAAGGCCGGGGTCAAGGGACCCATCGGCGTCTTCAGCCAGCAGGCCGACACCGTGCACATCGACAGCCTGCGGCAGACCAACTACGCGACCACCGCTGGGGTGTTCAAGCTTCCCGGCCTGAAACTCAGCTTCAGCAGCTCGGGTTGCTGATGTCCGGCACAGACACTCCACATGAGGGGTGGCGGCCCGCCTTCCGCGGTTGGCGGGCCCGTCGGCCGTTCGTGGGCGGGCTGCTGCTTACCCTGGGCGGCACGTGGATCCTGCTCACGGAGAAGGCCTCGCTGAAGGTCGTCATACATATCGGCATGCAGGGTCTGGTGGGCTATCTGCTGCCGGTGGTCATGGTGCTGTGCGGCCTGCTGACCCTCTTCAGCCCCTCGCAGCGCCTCTTCTACTCCATCCTCGGCATCCTGTGCTCCCTGGGCAGCTGGGTCACCTCCAACCTGGGCGGTTTCTTCATCGGCCTCGCCCTCGGGGCCGTCGGCAGCTGCATGATCTTCGGCTGGCTGCCGGACCAGGAGCCGCGGGTGAGCCGACGCAAGCGGCGCAAGGCTGCGCGGACTGCCGCGCAGGGTTTCGGGGAAGGCGCGGGAGAGCCCGCCTGAAGCCACGGAAGAGGCGGGCCGACGAGTTCCGGTCCGCCTCTTCTCCCGGCGACCCGCCTCTTCTCCCGGCGACCCGCCGCTTTCCGGCTCCACCGGTCATAAGCAGCTCTGCCTCCCGGGCCACCGACCCGGGGCCGGGCATGCCCGCTCCGGTACCCAGGGCAACCTTGCGAGCGGAACTCCTCCACTCGCCACCTTGATCCAGCGACACGCACCAACTCGGTCATCGGCACCGGGGTGGGCGAGGTCGACGACGGCCCGGTCGTAGAAGCGGTGGCCCCGCCCCAGCAGGTGCTGCCTGCCGTCCGGAGTGGTCTCCCCGGCCCACTCGGCGGTGGTTCAGCCAAGATCGGGGTCTACGGCTGGAGTGCCAGGTCGCGCTGATACCAGGTGCCTTGCTTACCGCCGAGGTCGGCCGGGTCCGCCGGGCCGACCGGGACGAACCCGGCTTTGGTCAGCACCTTCCGGGACGCGGCATTGGCATGGGCGGTGGCTGCCCGCAGTGTGCGCAGCCCGTGCCGCGCCGCTGCCAGCGGGCACAACTCCCGGACGGTCGCGGTCGCCACGCCGCGGCCGGCGACGTGCTGCGCGACCCGGTAGCCGAGGTTGGCAGCGCCGTTCTCGAAGTCGTACAGGTTGAACCGGCCCAGTACCGAGCCGTCCTCGGCGACCAGCACGTAGAAGGCGCAGATGCCGGCCTCTTGCTCAGCCAGCAAGGCGCTGTGGCGGTCGGCGAACTGGTCGTAGAACTCGTCGCCCCGGTCGGAGACCGACGCAGCGAAGTAGGCACGGTTCGCCAGCTCGAAGGCCAGGACCGCCGGGGCATGGCCGGCATCCAGCTGCTTCAGCTCGGGCACGGCGCAACTCTACCCAGACGGCGCGCCGAGGCCACCTGAGTTTCCATCAGCGGCAGGCAGCCCCAAGACCATGGCACATCACGATCTGCAGCTGGAGTCAGTGCCTTCATCGCCGACCGCCGCCGAGCATCCGGAGCCGGTCCAGCCGGTCGCTCGGGCGGCCTTGGCGGCGGGTCCGGCGGGGCCGGCCGTGTGCAAGGCCGGGCCACCGGCCCGGGACACCCCGGACCGGTCGCGCCATGCGCATCAGCGGCCCGCGAAGTACGGGACCAGGGGGCGTCAGCTCGTGGTGGCGGTCGGCTCGCCGACCGTCCTGGGTTCCGGCTGCGCGGGGGCCGCGGCCGGCTCCGCCGCCATCTGCACCGACGCCGGCTCCACCGGCGCCGCCGCGGCCGTGTCGTCGGCCTTCATGGCCTTCGCCTCGCTCTTCAGGATGCGCATCGACTTGCCCAGGGCCCGGGCGGTGTCGGGCAGCTTCCGGGAGCCGAAGAGCACGATGAAGACGATCGCGACGATCAGCAGGTGCCAGGGTTCCAGTCCGTTGCGGAGCATGACCGCCCCCTCCCTTTCTCACGTTCTTTCGCGCCGGCGGAGGGTGCTTCACACGCCTCGGCCGGGCAGCGACGATTGCTACATTGCGCAACTGTACAACCCGGGGTGGGAAACGCTCCCCGGACCCGGCCCCGCAATCGCTACCGCCGGTGGTGGCGGGCCCGCACGGCCCGCAGTGCCAGGGCGTACAGCCCGAGGACGGCGGTGAGCAGCAGGTGGTACGCGGGCGGCAGCCCGGTCATGCCCAGGGCCGCGCCCAGGGGGCCGGGCGGGAGCAGCAGGCCGACGGCGGCGAGGGCGGCGGCGGCCCGGCCCACGGGCCCGCGGCGGGAGCCGCCACGCAGCAGGAGCATCACCAGGGCCTGGGTGAGCAGGTTCTCGGTGAACCAGGCGGAGTGGAAGACGGCCTGGTCGTCGAGGGCGTCGGGGCCGCGCAGGGCGAGCGCGAGGACGCCGAAGGTGGCGAGGTCGGCGATCGCGTTGAGCGCACCGAAGCCGGTGATGAACCGCAGGAAGGCGCGCGGCCGCAGCACGGTCGGGCGACGCAGTGCCGCGGGCCCGGGGCGGTCGTACGCGAAGGCGAGCTGGGCGGCGTCGAAGCAGAGGTTCTGGGCGAGCACCTGCACCGGGAGCATCGGCAGGAAGGGGAGGAGCAGGCCGGCGGAGAGCATCGCGATGACGTTGCCGAGGTTGGAGGAGAGCGTGACCCGCAGATAGGAGGCGATGTTGGCGCTGCTGCGCCGGCCTGCGGTGACGGCGTGCCCGATGGCGCCGAGGTCCTTCTCTGCGAGGACCACGTCGGCGGTCTCGCGGGCGAGGTCCACGGCGGTGCGGGGCGCGATCCCGACGTCGGCCGCGCGCAGGGCGGGAACGTCGTTGACCCCGTCCCCGAGGAACCCGACGGTGTGCCCGGCGGCGCGCAGTCCGGCCACGATCCGGGCCTTGTCCGCAGGGGTGCAGCGGGCGACGACGACAGGTCCGTCGGCACGTCCGACGCCCTCCGACGCCGCCACCCCCACCTCGACCGCTCCGAGCCCCAGGTCCCGGCAGGCCCGCGCGGCGGTGGCCGGATGGTCGCCGGTCAGGATCCGGATCGTGATGCCGAGGTCGGCGAGACCGCGCAGGGCCTCGGCGGCACCGGGGGCGAGGGCGTCGCGGAAGGTGACCAGGCCACGGAAGGCGAGGCCGTGTTCGTCGGCGGCCGTGTAGGGCCGGGTGCGGGCCGGGACCCGGGCGATTGCCACGGCCAGGACGCGCAGCCCGGCGTCGGCCTCGCGGGCTGCGAGGGCGAGGAGGCGCTCGCGTTCGCCGGGGTCGAGGTCACAGCGGTGCAGTACGTCCTCGGCGGCGCCCTTGGTGACGAGGACATGGGTGCCGAGGGCGCCGGCGACGACGGCGGTGGCGGTGCGCCGCTCGGAGGTGAAGGGGACGACGCCGATGCCGTCGTACTCCTCACCCACCGGTCCGGCGGCCGTGAGCAGGGCCTCGTCGAGCGCGTCGGGGGCGGGCAGTTCGGCGAGTTGCAGGGTCCACCAGGCGCCGACGGCCGCCCAGCGCAGTACCTCGGGGTCGTCGTCACCGTCAGGTCCGAGGGCGCGTTCGACGACGGGCCGGTCCTGGGTGAGGGTGCCGGTCTTGTCGAGGCAGAGCACGTCGACCGCGCCCAGGTCGTGCAGCGCGGGCAGCCGTCGTACGACGACCCGGTGGGCGCCGGCCAGCAGTGCCGCGCCCCTGGCCAGACAGGTGGTGACGATCACCGGGAGCATCTCGGGGGTGAGTCCGACGGCGACCGCGACCGCGAAGGGCAGCGTCTCCAGCCCACGGCCGCGCAGGGCGGCGTTGGCCATGAGGACCAGCGGCGGGGTCAGCAGCATGAACCGGACGAGCACCCAGGAGATGCCGTGCACGGACCGGTCGAAGGCGCTCGCCTCGCGCGGCGCGGCTCCGCCCTGCGCGACGGCGAACCGGGTCCGCTCCCCCGTCGCCACGACCACCGCCGTGGCACTGCCCGAGGCGACCCCGCTCCCCTGGAAACAGAGGTACGGCTCCTGGAAAGGCCCCGCATCGCCCGCGTCGGCCACTCCGGAGGCGGCGGGGACGTCGACGGCGGCCTTGGCGACGGGCGCCGACTCGCCGGTGAGCACGGCCTGGTGCACGGTCAGCCCACGGGCGCGCAGCAGTCGTACGTCGGCCGGAACCAGGTCGCCCGGGCCGAGCCGGAGGACGTCACCCGGGACCAGTTCGGCGACCGGGACCTCCCGCGCCCGCGGCTCGGTGTCGACGCCGGAGCGGCGCAGCACGGTGGCGGTGCCGGCGACGAGTGCGCGCAGGGCGGCCAGCGAACGGTCGGCGCGGTGTTCGCCGGCGGCCCGCAGTCCGCAGCTGACCGCGACCAGGGCGAGGATCACGACGGCCGTGCCCCAGGAGGCGACGAGAGCGGAGACCAGGCCGAGGGTGAGGAGGACGGCGGTGAAGGGGTCGCGCAGGGCACGGGCGCAGCGCAGCGGCCAGGAGTCGGTGTGCGGGCGGGGCGGGGTGTTCTCGCCGAGGCCGGCGAGCCTGGCCGCGGCCTCGGCCTCGGTCAGCCCGCGCGGTCCCGTGTCCAGTCGGCGCAGCACCTGCAGCGAGGTGGCGGCCTCGCCCTCAGAGACCACGGAGCCGCCGGGGGGCGGGGAGTTCGGCGCCGGTGGTGCGGGCACTGAGACGGCCGACGAGCAGGCGTACGACGTCGACGACGTCGGGGTCGTCGACCAGGTACACCTGGCGGCGGCCCTCCCGGCGGGAGCGGACGAGGCCGGCGAGTTTCAGCTTGGTGAGGTGCTGGCTGACGGCGGGCAGCGCGCCGCCGACCCGCTCGGCGAGGCCCGTGACATCGCTCTCGCCCTGGGCCAGCGCCCAGACGATGTGCAGCCGGGCGGGCGAGGCGAGCAGCCCGAAGGCCGCGGCCGCCTCCGTGAGCACGTCCGCGGTGGGGTCCTCGTCGCCGCTGCCGGGCACCGTCGCCACCGTCGTCGTCCTCCTGTCCACCGCGTCGAAGCGGCCCTTCGCGGGCCGGAGGGACAGTTTAGGGCGCGGGAACTTATCGGCCGCCGGGCAAGTTTCTACGGTGTTGTAGAAGTAATTTTTTGGCAAGCAAGGCTCTTACCGACCGAGGAGTGAGTGCGCATGGCCCTGTGGGACCGCATCAAGGATTCCGCGACGCAGATGCAGACCCAGCTCGTGGCGAAGAAGAACGACCTGAAGAGCGGTGCGTTCCGCGACGCGAGCATGGCGATGTGCGCGCTCGTGGCCGCCGCCGACGGCACCATCGACCCGGCCGAGCGCCAGCGGGTCGCCCAGCTCATCTCGACCAACGAGGTGCTGCAGAACTTCCCGGCGGACGACCTGCGCCGCCGCTTCGAGGAGAACCTGAACAAGCTGACCACCGACTTCGCCTTCGGCAAGGTGAGCGTGCTCCAGGAGGTCGCCAAGGCGAAGAAGAAGCCGGCCGAGGCGCGTGCCGTCATCCAGATCGGCATCGTGATCGGCGGCGCGGACGGCGACTTCGACAAGACCGAGCAGGCCGTGGTCCGCGAGGCGTGCTACACCCTCGACCTGCCGCCGCACGAGTTCGACCTCTGACCGGCGCCGACAGGACGGGGGCGGCAGAACGGGGACGGCGGGCCGGTGGGACGGGGACGGCGGGCCGGTGGGCTGCTCACATCCGCCGGCTCGTGGCCCAGCAGAGGGCGGTGAGGGCCGCGGCCACGGCGCAGGCCGCCGCCGCCGAGCCGTCCAGATAAGTACTGCCCAGGACCGCCACTCCCAGCGTCGCCCCCAGTTGCTGTACGGCGTTCAGCGCACCCGCCGCCGAGCCGACCTCCTGGGGGCGCAGCGGCCGCAGGGCCAGCGTGAAGAAGGCGGGGGTGAACAGGCCCGCGCCCAGGCCGACCAGGGCCAGCGCCGGCAGGAGCGGCCAGGGGTAGTGGGTGGGGGCGGTGCCGGCAGTGGTGGCGTATACCGCCGCGGCGGCCGTCAGGCCCGTGAGCACGAGGCCCAGGCCGTACGGCATCATGCGGCGCCCGGCACCTCGGCGGCCCGACAGCCACGACGACACCGCGAGCCCGATCGACCACGGCGTGAGGCTCAGCCCTGCCGCCAGTACGCCCTGGCCCGCCTGCAGTTGGAGCTGGAGGACGACGACGGTCAGCAGGCCGTTGGTCACCGCGAAGAACGTCGTCGAAGTGGCGAGGGCGGGCGGGAAGCCCCGGTGGGTGAAGAGGCTCGGTTCCAGAAGGGGCGCGGTCGTGCGGCGCTGGTGCAGTGCGAAGCCGGCCAGGGTCAGCAGGCCGAGCGCCAGCGACGCCCGGTCGCGCGGCGGGAGCTCGGTGAGGTTCGTGCCGATCAGGGGGTAGACCAGCAGGCCCGTGCCGGTCGCGGCGAGTGCCGTGCCCGGCCAGTCGAGGGCGGGGCGGTGCGGGGCGCGGTTCTCCAGGAGCCTCGGGGACAGCGCGAGGACGACCAGGGCCACGGGGACGTTCACCAGGAAGGCGGCCCGCCAGGAGGAGCCGAACAGGTCGGCGTGGGTGAGGACACCGCCGAGGACCGGGCCGCAGACGGCCGCGAGGCCCATCACCGGACCGATGCTGCCCAGCGCCCGGGACAGCTCGTCGCCCTCGAACATCGCCTTGATGAGTCCGATGGTCTGCGGAATGATCACGGCCGCCGCCGCGCCCTGCACCGCGCGGAAGGCGATCAGCAGGCCGGCCGTCGGTGCGAGGGCGCAGGCGACGGAGGCCGCGGTGAAGAGCGTGACGCCGAGGACGAAGACCCGGCGGCGGCCCGCGATGTCGCCGAGCCGTCCGCCGGTGATCAGCAGGACCGCGAACGGCAGGGTGTACGCCGTGCTGAACCACTGGACGTCGGAGACGGAGCCGCCGAGGCCTGCGTGCACGGCGGGGGCGGCGACCTGGACGATCGTGGCGTCCAGGAGGTTCATCGCCTCGGCGAGGAGGAGTGCGGCGAGGGCGTGCCAACGCCAGGGGTAGGGGGTCGGGGTGGTGGGGGTTCGCGTGGGTGTCGTCGTCATGCGGGCAGGGTGCGTATGGCGAAGCGGAGGCCGACGGTTCTGGATGGGAAGTGAAGGTTTTCTTCCATCAGCGGCGGCGTTTATGACGGAATCACACACGCTGAGTTTTGGCTGCAGGCGGGTGGGGGCTTGTCGCGCAGTTCCCCGCGCCCCTGAAGGGGCGCTCTTCAGACGTCGGCCAGTAGTGGCAGCAACTCCATCGCCGCCGCCACGTCGCCCGTCAGGGCGCGGTCCTCCATGTCCCCCGGCAAGGCTGCCGCCGCCAGCCTGAAGGCGGGCACCGTCGGCTCCACCGCTCCCAGCCGCAGCGCTCTTACCGCAACCACCAGTTCGCAGGCCAGTACCACCCGATACGCCTCCGCCGCCCGTTCGGCCTGTTTCGCCGCCTGGCCCGCGAAGCTCGCCGCCTCCTCCAAGCCGTGGGAGAGGACGGTGTGGCCGGCCGCGGCCGGGGTCGCGCTGGAACGGAGTTCCGCGAGGGCCGAGTTGGCGGTGTACTCCAGGATCATCGTGCCGGAGCTGCTCGCCGGGCCCGCGGTCAGGAAGGCGGGCAGGCCCGTGAGGTCGGCGCGGGTCAGGGCCTGGAGGCGGGCTGCGGAGAGCTGGGCGGTCTGGAGGAGGGCCAGGTCGAGGCCGTCCAGGGCCAGGGCGAGCGGGGCCGCGAAGAAGCCGCCGTGGTGGTAGACGTTGCCGTCGGGGGCCAGCACGGGGTTCTCCGTGGGGCCGTTGATCTCCGTCTCGACGATGTGGCGGAGCCTGTCGGCGGCCTCCAGGGCCGCGCCGTGGACCTGGGGGAAGGCGCGGAAGCCGTAGGGGTCCTGGATGCGGCGGCCGGTGGTGAGCGGGTGGTCGGGCATCGCGAGGAGGCGTCGTACCTCCGCCGCTGCCCTGGCCGGGCCGGGGTACGGGCGCAGGGCGTGCACCTCGGGGGCGTAGGCCTCCGGGGAACCGGAGACGGCGGCCAGGGAGAGGGCGGCCACCGCGTGGGTGGCCCGCAGCAGTACGTCCAGGTCGTGGCAGACCAGGGCGGCCCGGCCCAGGGCGAGGGCGTTGCTGCTCAGGAGGGCGAGCGAGTCGCCGGGGCGAAGGGCGACCGGGGCTGGCAGTTCGGCGTCGGGGGACGCCGTGAGCCAGGGGCGTTCGCCGATCAGGGTCAGGCCGGTCTGGGCCAGGGCCGTGAGGTCGCCGGTGCCCACACCGCCGTACTCGCTGATCGCGGGGTGCACGCCGAGGCGCAGGGCCTCGGTCAGTGCCGTGACGAAGGAAGGGTGGATGCCGGAGCCGGCGGCCAGCAGCTGGTTGGCCCGGACGGCCATCAGCGCGCGGGCCTGACGGGCCGGCAGCAGCGGGCCGGCGCCGCCGGCGTGGCTGCGCAGCAGGCGCAGGGTGTGACCGGCCGCGTCGGACGGGTCGACGATGACGGAGCGGTGGGCGCCCACGCCGGTGCCACGGCCGTACCACTGCCCCTGGGCGGCGAGGCGGTCGGCGCTCTCGTGGGCCCGGCGGACCCGGTCGAGCGCCGCGGGTGGTACGACAGGGCCGGCAACGGCGTCGGCGAGCCGGACGAGTCCGGTCAGGCCGAGGCCGTTGCCGTCGAGCACGACACCCGAGTGCGCAGGCACCTGTCTCGGTACGTCGGTGGTGCTGTCCAACGAAGGTCCAGAGCAGGTCCGGGGAAGGTCCGGACAAGGTCCAGGGAGGATCCGAGGACGGCCGGACGCGGGTCAGCTGGTGAGGCCGACCTTCTTCAGCCAGGCCTGGGCGACGTCCAGCGGGTCCTTGTTGCCCGACTGCACCTGGGTGTCCAGGTCCAGCAGGGCCGCGGTGTCGAGCTTGGCGGAGACGGCGTTGAGGGCGTCGGTGGCCGTCTGGTTCAGGGCACTCTTGTAGACCAGCGGCTGGACGTTCTCGAAGCCGAAGAGGTTCTCCGGGTCCTGGAGGACGACGAACTTCTCCTTGGTGATGGTCGGGTCCGTGCTGAAGATGTCGCCGGCCTGCACCGCGTTCTTCTTCAGGGCGGCCTGGGTCAGCGGGCCGCCCGCGTCCAGCGCCTTGAAGGACTTGAACTCCAGGCCGTACACGGACTTCAGGCCGACCAGGCCCTGCTGGCGGGTCTGGAACTCCGGCGAGGCGCCGATGACCAGGTCCTTGGCGATGCTCTTGAGGTCGGCTATGGAGGACTTCTCGGTGAGGCTGTACTTGGCGGCCGTGGCCGCGTTGAGCGTCACCGTGTCCTTGTCCTGCGCGTCCGCCGGGTCGAGCAGCGTCAGCTTGGAGTCCAGCTTCGCCTCGATGGCCGAGGTGGTCTCCTCGACGGTCTTCGGGGCCGCCTTGGGGTCGAGGTAGGCGAGCAGGGCGCCGTTGTACTCGGGCAGGACCGAGATCGACCCGTTCTTGAGCAGACCGTAGGTCGTCTCACGGCTGCCGATGTTCGACTTGTAAGTGACCTTGACGCCCTTGGCCTTGAGTGCTTCGCCGTAGATGTCGGCGATCAGGATGCTCTCGGCGAAGTTGTTGGAGCCGACGACGACGGCGTCCCCGCTCGCCTTGCTGTCCGACAGCGGGTCGGACTTGCTGTCGTCGGAAGAGGAACAGCCCGCCAGCAGGGCCGTCGTCGCGGCGAGCGCGACCGCCGCCACGCCTCGGTATGTCCGGATTGACCTGCTGGGAAGGGTGTTGGAAGTCACGGTTGCCGTTCCGGGAGCTGTGGGAAGGGTGGGGGTGTTGCGAACCACACGCGGCCTGTTGTGCACCACGGGGCTGTTGCGAACCACTCCCGACGATCCAATCCAGCCGGTTCTCGGTCAGTCAAGTGTCTCCGGGTCACCGATTGGCTTCAATCCGTGGCCAGTTGTGGACGGAGAGCGGTCTCTTTGTAACGGATTCTTGATAAACGGCAAGCGGAATGAGCCTTCAAGAACGCTGTAGTCTCACGGCAGTTGATATCGGTCACAGCGGTGCACGGGGCCCGCTACTCGGTGTCGTTCCGCAACAGCTCGGGGTGAAGACGCCCCCCAGACCAGACACCCTCATGAAGGAGGCCCGGTGTCCACGAACCAGGTGGACGCGCCCGTCCTGCCCGCCCAGGCGCGGGGCGGGATCAGGGGTTTCGCCGACCGTTGGCCCTTCCGGCGCAAGCTCAACCTGCTGGTCGGTGTACCGCTCGCCGTCATCGCCGTACTGCTGGCCTACGTCTTCACCGACCTGGTGGGGCAGTCCACCAGCGCGGGGGACGCGGCGCAGACCGTCCGGGACAGCACGCAGGTGGCACGCCTCGTGGACAAGGTCGAGGCGGAGCACCAGCAGGCGATCCTGCTCTCCGCGCGCTACGAGTCCGGCTACTCCACTCCCTCGGCGGCCGCCTACCGCACCGCCCAGGACGCGGTGAACTCCCAGGTCGCAAAGGTCCGTGACGCCTTCGGCGACCGGCTGCCGGACACCGAGGCGGACGCCCTGCGGCAGGTCGAGGGGCTGTCCAGCCTGCGGGAATCCGTCGAGCAGTCCTATCTGCCCGCCGACAACATCGACCCGGCCTACAGCAACGCGTCGAACGACCTGATCGACGGCCTCGGTCTGGACCGCGACGCCAACCTCGCCTCCACCTTCACCGGCAACCTGCTGGACTCGCTGCTGCGCGCGGACGCCGCCCACGGCGCCTTCGAGACCAACGTGCTCGCGGCGACCACCGGGGACACCAACGCCCTGATCGAGTTCACCAACGCGGTCGGCGCCTACGACCTCTACCAGCACCAGGCCGACCGGTTCACCCGGTTCGCCACCGAGGGACAGGCCCGGCAGCTGGCCGACGTCGAGCACACCAAGGCCCAGACCACCATCGCCCAGTCCTTCGCCGAGCTGCAGATCGACCCGGCCCAGCTGGAGTCCGGCAACCAGGAACAGATCCGGCAGGCCGTCAAGGACGCGCTCACCGACTACCCGGCCTATCTCCAGCAGGCCACCGCCCGGCTGACCATCACCACCTCGCTCATCGGCCAGATCGCCGACCGGGCCGACACCGCCGCCGAGTCGGCCAAGTGGCACGCGATCTACCTGCTGAACGGCTCGGTGCTCGGCTTCCTCCTGTGGTTCGCCCTCTCGGTGCTGGTGCGCCGCTCGGTGATCCGCCCGGTGCAGGCCCTGACCGGGGTCGCGCACGAGGTCGCCGAGGTGGCGGGCCGCGAACTCGCCCGCGTCGCCGACGACGACGCCGAGGACTCCGGCCCGCCCCGGCTGCGGGACATGCCGGTCACCGCCCGCGACGAGATCGGTGACCTGGCAGAGGCGTTCAACCAGGTGCAGGCCACGGCCGCGGCCCTGCTCGAACGCCAGGTGCTCAGCCGCCGCAACACCGCCGAGATGTTCGGCAACGTCGGGCGCCGCGTCAGCAACCTGACCACCCGCCAGCTCGCCTTCATCGACGCGGTGGAGCGTGCCGAGACCGATCCGGCCCTCCTCGAACGCCTCTACTCCATCGACCACATCGCCGTCCGCCTGCGCCGCAACGCCGACAGCCTGATGCTGCTGGCCGGCATCCGCGAGACCGTGCTGGCCGGGGGCCCGACCCCGGTGTCCAACGTCGTCCGGGCCGCGCTCGGCCAGATCGAGGGCTACCAGCGGGTACGGCTGTACGCCGGCACGGACGCCATGATCGAGCCGGACATCATCGGCGACCTCACCCTGATGGTGGCCGAGCTCCTGGAGAACGCGGTGTCGTTCTCACCGGCGGGCAGCCCCGTCGAGGTGACCGTCCGCTCCAGCGACCTGGGCGCGCACATCGTCGTCACCGACCACGGCCTCGGCATGAGCGCCGAGCGGCTGGCCGAGGAGAACATGCGGCTGATCCGCCGTGAGCGCCTCGACCTGGTGCCGACCAAGGTGCTCGGCCTCTTCGTGGTGGGTGCGCTGGCCCGGCGCTGGGAGATCGGCGTCGAGCTGACCCGGACCCCGGGCGGCGGTGTCACCGCCGAAGTGACGCTGCCCTCCCGGCTGTTGCTGACGATGAGCGCGGTGGCGGACACCTCCGGCGCCCCGTTCGCCGCGGAACCGACGAAGCCGACAGAGCCGGCCGAGCTGACGGCACCGACGGCACCGGCCGCGCTGACGAAGCCCGCGGCACCGGTGGCGTCGGCCGAGGCGACCGGCCCGACCGCCGCCGTCACGGTGCCGTCCTGGGCCGAGCCGGAGAGTCCGCTCCCCCGCCGCCAGCCGCGCCGCGAACCGGCCGCCGAGCCCGACGCGCCGCAGGCCCCGCTGATCCCGGCAGCACGCTCCGGCGAGCCCCCGGCCGACTCCGACGACGGCGACGAGCCCCGCCCGCTGCGCCGCCGGGTACGCGGCGCGACCCTCCGCACCACCGTCGGCGCCGCCCAGAGCCTCGCCCAGGCACCGCGCACCCGTGACGCCGAGGCCGAGCGGGACGCGCTGGACGAGTTCGAGGCGGCGGTGGAACGCGCCCGGCGCGAGGGCGACACCGGAAGCCACGAACGGCCCGTACCGCCGCGCATCGACCCCCCGAACCCCCCGCAGGACCAGAACCACCTTCCGGAAGGAGCCGAGCAGTGAGCACGTCGACAGGTGACACCCCGACGGGCGGCGTCACGCCGACCGACCTGCAGGCGGCCGCAGCCGACTTCACCTGGCTGCTGAACCGCTTCGCCACCGAGACCGCAGGCGTGGTCGACGCGATCGCCGTGTCCTCCGACGGTCTGCTGATCGCGGTCTCGGAACTGCGCGAGCGCGCCCATTCCGAGCGACTGGCCGCGATCGTCTCCGGCATCACCAGCCTGGCCGCCGGCGCCTCCGGCAACTACGGCCTGGGCAGCCTCAACAAGGTCATCATCGACCTGGAGGGCGGCCATGTCATCGTCTCCGCGATCGGCAGCGGCGCCGTGCTCGGCGTGGTCGCCGACAAGGAGGCCAAGCTCGGCAACATCGCCTACGAGATGACGCTGTTCGCCAACCGCGCGGGTGCGGCGCTCAGTCCGCAGCTCGTCCTGGAGCTGAAGAACAGCGTCGGCGTCCCACAGACGCGCTGACCGGCACCGCCGGTCGGCAAGCCGAGAAGGCCGAGAGAGGAAGACACAGCCATGGCGGACGGCACCCCGCCCCCGGGCCCGGACCCGGTCGGCCCCGCCCCCGCCGTACGGCCGTTCCTGGTCACCGCCGGCCGGGTGGCGGACAGCGCCTCCGGACCGGCGATGCCCGTCGAGACCCAGGTGGTGGCCACCGTCGCCGGGCTCGCCGTGCTGGAGCGGCTCTCCTTCGAGCAGCACGACATCGTCGCCGCGTGCCGGATTCCGCAGTCGCTCGCGGAACTGGCGGCCCGGCTGCGGCTGCACCTGAACGTGGTCCGGGTGCTGGCCGAGGACCTGCGCGAGGCCGGGCAGCTGACGGTGCACGTGCCCGACTTCGAGGCCACCCACGACTCGTCCGTCCTGCGCAGGGTTATCGATGGCCTGCGGGCCATCCCCGACTCCCAAGGGGTACTCCGTGACACCGACTGACTCGCTGACCCGGGGCACCGGGCGTACGGCCGTACGGCCGCCGCTGCCGGTGAAGATGGTCATCGCGGGCGGTTTCGGCGTGGGCAAGACCACCGCCGTCGGCTCGATCTCGGAGATCGAGCCACTGACCACCGAGGCCTCGATCACCGAGGTCGCGGCGGGTGTGGACGACCTCTCGCTCACCCCGCGCAAGACGACCACGACCGTGGCGATGGACTTCGGCTGCATCACCATCGACCCGACGCTGAAGCTGTACCTGTTCGGCACGCCCGGGCAGGAACGCTTCGGCTTCATGTGGGACGACATCGTGGAGGGCGCGCTCGGCGGGCTGGTCATCGTTGACACGCGTCGCCTCGACGACTGCTACGCCGCGGTCGACTACTTCGAGCACAAGGGGATTCCGTTCGCCGTCGCGATCAACGCGTTCGACGGCCGCGTCGAGCACACGCTGGACGAGGTGCGGTGGGCGCTGGACGTTGCTGAAGGGACGCCGCTGGTCGTCTTCGACGCGCGGGAACGGGGTTCTGTGCGGGATGCGCTGCTTGTCGTGCTGGAGCTGGCGCTGGCGCGTAGTGGTGGGTAGTCGCGGTCGTGGGGAACTGCGGACCGGTTGTGGCTGGTCGCGCAGTTCCCCGCGCCCCTGACGGGGCGCTAACTCCTCCGCACTCCGGGAGAGACCGTCAGTCTCTGTACCGCCCAGAAGATGCCCAGCGTGGCCAGGGCCATGGCCGCCACCAGCGTGGCGCCGCCCACGACCTTCTCGTAGTTCTTCTGGTACAGGCCGTCGATGATGTAGCGGCCCAGGCCGCCCAGGCTGACGTATGCCGCGATGGTCGCCGTCGAGACGATCTGGATGGCCGCCGAGCGCAGGCCGCTGAGGATCAGCGGGAGGGCCACCGGGAGCTCGACCTGGAAGAGGACGCGTGCCTCCGGCATTCCCATGCCCCGCGCCGCGTCCACCGGGGACGGGTCGACCGAGCGCATCGCCTCGTACGTCGTGACCAGGATCGGCGGTACGGCGAGGATCACCAGCGGGATCATCACCGGCAGCATGCCGAAGCCGAGCCAGATGAACATCAGGACCAGCAGGCCGAAGCTGGGCAGCGCCCGGCCGGCCGTGGCGATCAGGGCGAGGGTGTTGCCGCCGCGGCCGTAGTGGCCGGTGATCAGGCCGATGGGCAGGCCGATGCCCGCCGCGTAGGCCAGCGCCTCCAGGGAGTACTGGATGTGCTCCCACAGGCGGGTGGGGATGCCGTCGTAGCCGTGCCAGTGGGAGCTGTCGCTGAAGAAGGCATGGACGTAGTTGAGGACGTTCACCGGGTGCTCTCCTTCGGCATCCAGGGCGTCAGCACACGGCGTACGAGGACGAGGACGGCGTCGGCCAGGATGGCCAGCACCGCTGTGGTCACGACCGAGTTCACCGCCAGTTCGGGGCGGTGGTAGATGTTCGCGTCGTTGAGCAGGTTGCCGAGGGCGCCCTGGTTGCCGATCAGCATGCCGACGCTGACCAGGGAGATGCTGGAGACGGTGGCCACGCGCAGGCCCGCGATGATCGCGGGGACGGCGATCGGCAACTGCACCTGGAAGTAACGGCGTACCGGGCCGAGGCCCATCGCGGTCGCGGCGGCCAGGGTCTCGGCCGGGACCGAGCGGACGCCGTCCACGATGGCCGGGACCAGGACCACCAGGCTGTACACCGCGAGCGGGATCATCACGGTCGTCTCGGTCTGGCCGGTGTAGTCGATGAGGACGACGAAGAAGGCCAGGGAGGGGATGGCGTACAGGATGGTGGTCACGCCCAGCACCGGCGGGTACAGCCAGCGGAAGCGCACGCAGAGCTGGGCGATGGGCAGGGACACGAGCAGGCCGGCCAGGACCGGGATGAGGGCCTCGCGGAGGTGGAGGCCGATCAGCCCGAAGTAGGTGTTCTGGAGGTCGCTCGGGATGTCGAAGAAGCCGCTCATCCCCCGACCTTCGCGTCGTCGCGGCCCTCGGCGTGGGCGGTGCGGATCGCGGCGCCGATGACCTGCTGGGAGACGACGCCGACCGCGCGTCCCTCGCCGTCCACGGCCACGGCCCAGCCGGTCGGCGAGAGCACGGAACCGTCGAGGGCGGCGCGCAGCGAGTCCTTGCCGGGCACGAAGGGCCGCCCGTACGACGCCAGTTGCTCCGGGCGGATCGAGCCGGCGGTGAGGGCCCGCGGCTCGCCCCAGCCGAGCGGCCGGCCGTCCAGGTCCGTCACGAGGAGATAGGGGGCGTCGGCCGCGGAGCGGGCACCGAGCCTGCCGGCGTCGGCGTCGATCGCGACGATCGGGGCGGTCTGCAGCTCAAGGTCCGCGGACGGGAAGAAGGACAGCCGCCGGATGCCCCGGTCGGCACCGAGGAAGTCCTCGACGAAGGCGTCCGCGGGGTCGGTGAGCAGTTCGGCGGGCGGGGCGAACTGGGCGAGGTGACCGCCGGTGCGCATCACGGCGACCATCGTGCCGAGCTTGATCGCCTCGTCGATGTCATGGGTGACGAAGACGATGGTCTTGCCCAACTCGCCCTGGATACGCAGGAGTTCGTCCTGGAGTCCCTTGCGGACCACGGGGTCGACGGCGGAGAACGGCTCGTCCATCAGCAGCACCGGCGGGTCGGCGGCGAGCGCCCGGGCCACACCGACGCGCTGCTGCTGACCGCCGGAGAGCTGGTACGGATAGCGCTTGGCGAGCGCGGAGTCGAGCCCCACCCGCTCCATCAGCTCGGCCGCCCGGGACCGCGCCCGCTGCTTGCTCCAGCCGAGCAGCCGGGGCACGGTGGCGATGTTGTCGATGATGGTGCGGTGCTGGAAGAGACCGGCGTTCTGGATGACGTAACCCATCGACCGGCGCAGGGTGTTGACCGGCTGCGCGTGGATGTCGGCGCCGTCGAGGAGGATGCGGCCCTCGCTGGGCTCCACCATCCGGTTGATCATCCGAAGGGTCGTCGTCTTGCCACAGCCCGAGGGGCCGACGAAGACGGTGATCGAACGATCCGGTATCTCCAGGGAGAGCCGGTCGACGGCGACCGTACCGTCCGGGTACCGCTTGGTGACTGAATCTATCCGTATCAAAACGCCGAATGCCCTTCGGGTTTGGCAGAGAGTGCCCAGTTATCGACCACGGTCGCCGTAGCGCAGGCCGTTGCGGAGAGAGTCTAGACCGGAAGTGTTTCAGCACTTTGGCGGCTGACTGATCCTCTTCAGTTTGTGACCTGACCGTCGTCCACTGTGCGCCACCTGTGAGTTCCCTGATTCTCATTCCTCGCTCAGTGAAGCCTCACGACCGCCCCAGACAGGGCCCCGATCGTCGAGGTCATGAACGAAACGAACGCGGGAGGCGTCCGGCGCCGGTCGGTCGAGATCGTGGTGCCGGTGTACAACGAGGCGCATGTCCTCGCCGGCAGCATCGGCCGTCTCCACGCATACCTCGAAGACTCCTTCCCGTTCCCGTTCCGCATCACGATCGCGGACAACGCGAGCACGGACGCCACCTGGACGGTGGCGACCGACCTGACCCTGCGCCTGCCGCACGTCCACGCACAGCGGCTGGAGCAGAAGGGCCGGGGCCGCGCCCTGAAGCACGTGTGGAGCCGCTCCACCGCCGACGTCGTCGCCTACATGGACGTCGATCTGTCGACGGGGCTCGAAGGCTTCCTGCCCCTCGTCGCCCCGCTCCTCTCCGGGCACAGCGACCTCGCCATCGGCAGCCGGCTGCACCGGCAGTCGGCGGTGGTGCGCGGCCCGAAGCGGGAGTTCGTCTCACGCTCCTACAACCTGCTCCTCAGGGCAGGCCTCGGCGCCCGCTTCTCGGACGCGCAGTGCGGCTTCAAGGCCGTGCGCACCGAGGTGTTCCGCGCCCTCGCCCCGCACATCGAGGACACCGCCTGGTTCTTCGACACCGAACTCCTCGTGCTCGCCCAGCGCAACGGGCTGCGCGTGCACGAGGTCCCGGTCGACTGGGTCGACGACCCCGACAGCCGGGTCGACATCGTCCGCACCGCCGTCGACGACCTCAAGGGCATGGCCCGCATGTTCCGGGCCACCGTCACCGGCCGCACCCGCATCCACGCCGTACCCCGCCGCACCACCGTCCCCCAGAACGTCACGGCCCTGCCCACCGGGGCAGCCACCGCCGTCGAGCCCATGGAGTACGCGTCATGACGACCCTCGCCCCGCCGCCCACTCCGGTCCAGGACGGCCGGCACCGGGCCGCCGCCCCGCCGGTCTCCCGCGTCAGAAGGCTGTTCACGGGCGCCCCCGAGGACCCGCGCTGGGCCCGCCCGGCCCTCTGGGCGATCCTGCTCCTGGCCACCGCCCTGTACGCCTGGAACCTCACCTCCGTCACCGGCAACAGCTTCTACGACGCGGCGGTCTACTCCGGCACCAAGAGCTGGAAGGCGTTCTTCTTCGGCGCCCTCGACGCCGGCAGCTTCATCACCGTCGACAAGCCCCCCTTCGCCCTGTGGGTGATGGGTCTGTCCGCCCGCGTCTTCGGGTACGGCACCTGGCAGTTGATGCTGCCGATGGTCACCGTCGGAGTCGGCTCGGTCGCCCTGCTGTACCGGCTGGTCAAGCGGGACTTCGGGGTCGTCGCGGGCACGGTCGCCGCACTGGTGCTGACTTTGACGCCCATCACCGTCGCCATCAACCGGGACACCAACCCCGACCCGATCCTGGTCTTCCTGATGCTGCTCGGGGCGGCCGCGCTGCTGAAGGCGGTGCGCACGGGCAGGCTCATGCCGCTGGTCTGGGCGGCGGTGGCGATCGGGTTCGCCTTCAACACCAAGATGATGCAGGCGTACGTCGTGCTGCCCGCGTTCTTCCTGGTCTATCTCTGGGCCACGAACGCGTCGTTGGGCCGGCGCATCCGCAACCTGGCCGTCGCCACGGTCGCGTTGGTCGTGAGCAGTGCCTGGTGGATGGTGATCGTCGACCTGATCCCGGCTTCGGACAGGCCCTACATCGGCGGCTCCACCGACAACACGGTGTGGGACCTGGTCATCGGCTACAACGGCTTCGGCCGGATCTTCGGGGCGAGTTCCTCGGTGGGCTCGGCCGGCAACGGCGCCAGCTTCGGCGGCAGCTCGGGCCTGTACCGGATGTTCAACGACATCATGGGCGGGCAGATCTCCTGGCTGATCCCGTTCGCCGCGATCGCCCTCGTCGGCGGGCTGGTGCTGCGCGGCCGGGCGCCGCGCACCGACGCCAGGCGGGCCGCGCTGATGCTGTGGGGCGGCTGGTTCGTGCTGCACTTCCTGACCTTCTCCCTCGCCGAGGGCACCTTCCACCCGTACTACGTCACCGCCATGGCGCCGGGGATCGCCGCCCTGGCCGGCGCGGGCGGGGTCATGCTGTACAAGGCCTTCCGGGACGGTTCGGCGGCCAAGTGGGGCTGGGTGCTCCCGGCGGGTATCGCCGCCAGCACGATCTGGTCGGTCGTCCTGCTCCAGCGGGTCTCCGGCTCCGGCACGGTGTACACGGTCGCCGAGGTGGTGGCCGCGCTGGGCGGTGCGCTGGCGGTGGCCGGGCTGCTGGCCGGACGGTTCATGAGGCGGCAGAAGCTGATGGGCCTCGCGGCGGTGGCGGCGGTCGTCGCCCTGCTCGCCGGCCCGGCCGCCTACTCCGTCTCGGCGGCCACGACCGCGAGCACCAACGGCACCAACCCGACGGCCGGGCCGAACACCGGTGGCGGCATGGGCGGCGGCGGTGGCCAGCGCCCGAGCGGCAGCGCGCCGAGCGGCACTGCCCCCAGCGGCTCCGGCGGCTCCGGCGGGCAGTCCATGGGGCAGCCGCCGACCGGAACGGGCACCACAGATGCCGATGCCGACTCCAGCTCCAGCTCCAGCTCCAGCAGCCAGTCGGAGTCCGGTCGGACCGCCGGGGGCATGGGCGGTGGCACCCAGGTCAGCTCCGCGATGATCACGTACCTCAAGAAGCACCAGGACGGCGCCACCTGGCTGGTCGCGGTGGCCACCGACCAGACCGCGTCCTCGATCATCCTGGAGTCCGGTCAGCCCGTCATCTCCATGGGCGGCTGGTCCGGCAGCGACGACGCGATGACCCTCGCCAAGCTCAAGAGCCTGGTCAAGGCAGGCAAGCTGCACTACATCGTGGTCAGCAGCGACGGCGGCCAGGGCACCAACTCCGAGATCGCGACCTGGGTGAAGAAGCACGGCACGGCCGTGAGCGCGTACAGCGGCCTGTACCGCCTGGACGCGTCCGACGTCGGCTGATCCCCTCGCCCCGGGAGCGGGCGGGCCGCCGGTGTTCCCCACCGG
>NZ_JBHXLU010000144.1:0-19323 GCF_042720695.1 Streptomyces sp. NPDC058457
ATTTCAGTGACTCACGGGCGGCGGCCGTTTCCCCAATAATGAAGGAGACACCTGTGACACGACAGCAGCAGCCGGACCGGCGGCCCGCCGCCGGACTCACCCGCCGCGGACTCCTCGGCACGGCGGCCGCCGCCGGGGCCGGCGCGGCCCTCCTCCCGGCCCCCGCCCACGCCGCCACCACGACGTCCGCCCCTGCCGCGGTCACCGTCGACGCCTCCGACGCCCGCTATCTCGACCTCACCTCCCGCGGCTACAACGCGAGATTCACCGCCGCCCCCGACTCCGTGCGGCTCGTGCACAGCACCGACCAGGTGGTGGCCGTCGTCCAGGAGGCCGTCCGCGACGGCAGACGCATCGGGGTGCGCGGCGGCGGGCACTGCCTGGACGGGCTGGTCGACGACCCGGACGTACGGATACTCGTCGACATGTCCGAGATGGACGCCGTGCGCTACGACCCCGTCCGCCGGGCCTTCCTGGTCGAGGGCGGTGCCACGCTCGGCCACGTCTACCGGACCCTGTACCTGGAGTGGGGTGTGGCGCTGCCGGGCGGCACCTGCCCGACCGTCGGGGTCGGCGGGCACGTCAGCGGCGGCGGCTACGGGGCGATGTGCCGACAGCACGGGGCCGTCGTGGACCACCTGTACGCCGTCGAGGTGGTGACGGTGGACGCCTCCGGCACCGCCCGCGCGGTGGTCGCCACCCGGGAGCCGGACGACCCGCACCGCGAGCTGTGGTGGGCGCACACCGGCGGGGGCGGCGGCACCTACGGCATCGTCACCCGCTACTGGTTCCGCTCCCCGGACGCCACCGGCACCGACCCCGCCGGCCTGCTGCCCAGGCCCCCGAAGACGCTCCTGAAGTCCACGGTCAGCATCAAGTGGAGCGACCTGACGGAGGCCGCCTTCACCGCCCTGATCGCCGACCACGGCGCCTGGCACGCCCGCAACAGCGTGGCCGGCTCCGCCTACGACAGCCTGCACAGCGTGCTCATCCTCTACAACCGGGTGCAGGGCAGTCTGGTGCTCAACTCCCAGATCGACGGCACCCGTTCGGATGCCTCCGCGCTCCTCGACGCATACGTCACGGCGGTGGCCGGCGGTATCGGGGCGCCGTACAGCGAGGTCCGCTCCTCCTGGCCGTGGATGAAGACGACGCTCAAGGACCCCTACGACACCGGCCTGTACAACCGCACCAAGTCCAAGGGCGCCTATCTGCGCAGGGGCTGGTCCGCAGCACAGGCCTCGACGCTCTACGGCTACCTCTCCGACGCCGGCTACGACGGTCACGCCGGGATCCTGCTCTACTCCTACGGCGGCAAGGTCAACACCGTCGCGTCCTCGGCCACCGCACTGGCCCAGCGGGACTCGGTCCTGAAGGCCAACTTCACGACGTACTGGCCCGCCGCCGCGGACGACGACCGGCACGTGGCCTGGATGCGCGCCCTCTACCGCGACCTGTACGCCGGCACCGGCGGGGTTCCCGCGCCCGACGACACCAACGACGGCTCGTACATCAACTACCCGGACACCGACCTGGCCGACCCGGCCTGGAACACCTCCGGGGTGCCCTGGCAGAGCCTCTACTTCAAGGACAACCTGGCCCGTCTCCAGGCGGTGAAGGCGGTCTGGGACCCGCACAACGTCTTCCACCACCGGCTGTCGGTCACAGCGCCCTAGTCGAAAGGCAGATTCCAGGGATGGTTTCTCAGGCGCGGGCCCGGACGATGAGGGTCCCGATGGTCCGGTTGCCGGGGGGAGCGGCGAGCACGCGGGCGTCGACGTCCGCGTAGCCGTGCTCGTGCAGCAGGCGGGTCCACGCCTCCGGTTCGAAGTCCCAGCGCTTCACGACCAGCGGGTCCTCGTCGTCGCCGCGCGGAATGTACGACGCCTGACAGCCGTAGCAGCCGTCGACCGGGGGCCGCTGAGAGAACACCAGCCGGCCGCCCGGCCGCAGCCGCTCACGGATCGCGGGCAGCAGCCGCGCCGGATCGGTGAACCACAGGGCGCCGTATACGGAGTAGACGGCGTCGAAGCCTTCCCGGCCCAGGGCCAGGAAGCCCACGGCTTCCGCCTGGTGCAGCTCCAGCCCCGGCGTCGCCCCCCAGCGTTCCCGTGCGGCGGCCAGTTGCCGGGGCGAGACGTCCACCCCTACGGCCGTCATCCCGAGGCCGGCCAGGTGTGCCGCGTTACCGCCCTTGCCGCAGCCGAGATCCAGCACGCGGCCGCCGGCCGGAAGCTCCAGCAGTTCGGCGCCAGGGCCGTGGTCTTGGTACTGGGTCCAGTTGAACCAGGTGGTCTCGCCGCGCCCGTTCACCGGCCGTCGCTCGGGCCGCTGCCGCGAGTAGGTGTCCCAGGCGATCGCTGTCTCTGTCACGTGGTGCTCCGCTCATAGGGCCAGCCGCCCGGCTGCGACACCGGGCGGCTGGAGTCTTGCACGATCGGTGGTGCTACTTCAGCGCTTGCCACCGCTGTTGGGGCTGTCGGTGCAACCGTCGTAGCACTGGTTGCAGTCCGCCACGTCCGGCCACAGGTCCGGGTCGACGGTGTACCCGGCCGCCGTGATGGCGGCGACCGTCCGCTCCCGGGCGGCCTGCGGTCCGCCGGGTACCTGGTCGTCGTCGGCGGTCGGGACGTGGTGGACGAACCGGCCGACGACCTGCTCGCAGAACTGGGCGTAGTCGACGGTGTGAAGGATGAAGGCGTGCCAGCCGTAGTCGACCAGGTTGCTGGGTGCCAGCGACTGGCCAGGCTGTCGGCCGGACGCGGCGATGAACCCCGCGGCCTGGCCGACGATGCGGAGGGCGGTCTCCGGGCTGATCTCGGGGTGGTCGGCGACGATCCGACGGGTGAGCCGGTCGGCTACCTCAGCGGTGACGAGGAGCGTCGGGTCGGTGCCCACGGGACGTTCTAACGCGATGGTCACATTGTCCTCCTGTTGTGGACGGGCATCCTCAGGTCAGAGGGTGCCGAGCCTTCCGCCGCCGGGAGTGGTGCGGCGGCGGAAGGGGCTTCAGGGGTTGGTGCTGTGACGGGCCAGCCGGATGAGCCGGGCGGGCTCGGGCGGCGTGCAGTCGTCGTCCCTCGCGTGGACGATCAGACGGACGTCGGCCCCGGACATGCGCGGCAGCCAGCGGACGATGGCCTTGTCGGTGTAGGCGCCGCAGGCCACACATATGCCCTCGGCCTGCTCGGGTTCGTTGTCCCGCATGGGGCTCACCGGGATGCCGTCCCTGCCTTGCAGCGCGGGCACTCGCAGGGCGGAAAGGCCAGGTTGATCACGGGCTCGTCCGCTGGGGGGAGCGTGCGTGATCCCAGGGGGGTGCGCTCCATGGTCCTGCTGTTGACCCGGTAGACGGTGATCGTCAGTCCGGGGTGCGCCGCGTTGCTGCCTGAATCCGTCACGGATTCAAGATGCTCCGGTCACAAGGAGTTGCGCGGCGTCAGCGCAGGCGTCATAACGGCGACATCGAGGGCGTCATTTCGGTGTCATTCCTTGCCCGTAAGGTCTACCGTGATCCGTATGGCCACACCGAACAGCGCACTGCGAGCGGCTCGTATGGGGCTGCTCATGTCACAGGACGACCTCGCCCGCGCCATCCGCGATGCAGGCACCCGTGCCGGGCAGCCCAACGACGCCAACAAGCGCCTCGTACAGCGCTGGGAATCCGGCGTCACCATCGCCCCTCGCCCCGTCTACGCCCGAGCCCTTGAGGTCGTCACCGGCCTGCCCATCGAGTCGCTCGGCTTCACCGCGGTACCCCAGGCCCGCGTCTCCGAGGACGGGCAGGGCGGACACGACATGGAGCCAGAGGTCCCGGTAGTCACTCATTCGGCCGCGGCCCCGCAGAGCGAGCCCCACGCAGCACACAGGAACTACTCCGGGGTCTGGCTGTCGCGGTACGAGTACTTCAGCTCCGGCCGGGATGCCGCGTTCACCGGACTGCACTACGTCGTCCTCCTCCAGCACGGCAACCGGCTGACCGCACGCTCACTGCCGAACGGCTCGTCGAATCCGAACTCTCCGCTGACGATGGACCTGGAGATCGACGGCCACATTGCCACCGGAACGTGGACCGAGCAGACCGCGACCGATGGCTACTACCGCGGTGCCCACTACCACGGTGCGATCCAGTTGCTCGTTGAGCCGACCGGCCGCCGTATGACGGGCAAGTGGGTGGGCTTCGGCAAGGAGTTCGACGTGAACACCGGACCGTGGGAGCTGGTGTTCCAGGACGCGTCGACGACGAAGGCAACGCTCGCCGCATACGACCGGCCGCCGGAGGCGTGACCCCGGATGCACGAAAGCGGCCCTGCTCTCCCGAAGGAGGGCAGGGCCGCGGGTGTTTGGTCAGGCGGCGATCTGACGGTTCGCCATCACAAGTTCCGCCTCTACCAGGTTGCGCCACTGAGACAGCGACAGGTGGAGCCCGTCCTCGGCGATGTCCTCGGCCCGGAGGCAGAGCCGACCGACGAGCTGGTCCAGTTTCCGGAGCTCCAGCCCGGTCAGGTAGTTCTTGGCGACCTTGCGGGCTGCGCTCTTCAGGCTCGGCTCCGGCCTGCCCTCTTCGATGCCCGGCCAGGTCTGGAGGGTGCGCGCGTGCCTGATCTCGACGGCGGTCATGCCGACGACGTGGACGTAGAGCTTGTTCTGCATGGCGGCGAAGAACATGCGGGTGGTCTTGCTGCTGGGCTCGTAGTCGGGGGCGTTGTCGCGCATCATGTCGCGGAAGATCTGGTAGTCGACCATCTCCCGGGCGCGAGCCAGAGCGGTACGCCGTACCTCCAGCTCGGTCAGCGCGCCGAGCTCGGCCTCGCGGGTCCTGACGGCGAAGTAGACGCGCGCCTGGGCGACGGCATTGCTACTCCCTGTGAGGGACACCCCTGTGGTTGCAACGATAAGTCATCGCGGATAATGAACTCCCGGACGCAGTATGACAAAAGCGCCCCGACCTTCCGAAAGTGATTGGGCCCTCCTCGTGGGTTCTTCCGTCAGCCTGCTTCGGTGTCGCCGTAGAACGCTGCCCGAAGTTCCCGGACGGCCGCCGTGATCTCGCTCTCGCCCTTGTCTTCCAGCGCCGCGTCCATCAATCGCTGCGCCGCCGCGGCTACGGCCTTGTCCTTCACCATGCCCAGCGGCAGTCCTACAGCCGACACACGGGTCATGTGCGTGGTCAGCTCGACAGCTTCAGTGAGGGTGCCTCGGTCCCAGGCGTCTACAACTCGCACGGCTGGAGCCGCTGCTGCTGCAGCGGCCTCCCGCGTGCTGCCCCGGGCATTCCACGCCGACCAGAACTCCACGCCTGCCATCGCCAAGGTACGGAACTTGGCACGTCGGCTCAGGTGGGCCTCGCGGTAGATCCTGCGCGCCCGCTCCAGGTCCATCACCTCGACAACAAGCTGCTGCATCAGGGCCAGTTGGCGTGCCCGTTCGGCCCTCTTGTCGGAACTGCGCTGCTGGAAGTACGAAGGCAGAAGCCTATGAAGATCCCCAACGGCCCTGCGATCAAACCGTTGACCACTACTTCTCTCATGCGCACAGCATTCTGCCCCACGAACGCCAAAGCGGCCCCGCTCTCCCAAACGGAGAGGGGACATGGACGAGCCCCCGCCTCGCTGCGGTGAGGCGGGGGCTCGTCCCGTTCGGGGAGGCGAGGGGCGGGCCAGGTCAGCCGAAGCTGGCCGGGAAGGTCACCCCCGTCAGGGACTCGCTGAGTTCGCGGAGCCGGGCGCGGGACGCGTCGTCGTACGCCTGGGCGCCCGCCCGGGCCCGCGTCGAGCGGTTGAAGTAGACGCCCGAGACGTCGTCGAGCGCCGGGTCGGTGATCAGCCGCAGGGTGTTGCGCATGCCGTCCGCGACCGTGCTCTGCGGGGTGAACAGGTTCACCACCATCTTGGTCGGCATGTACGACGCCGGGTGCAGCGCGTTGGCCGTGACCCCGGTGCCCGCCAGTCGCTCGGCCAGGTCGAAGGTGAGCGAGATCTGGGCGAGCTTGGCCTGGCAGTAGGCCTGCACGCCGTCCCAGTTGCGCTCCAGCATCACGTCACGGAAGTTGATCGGGGCCTGGCCCGCGGAGCTGACGTTGATGATGCGGGCCGGTGCCGAGGCCACCAGCAGCGGGGCGAGCCGGCAGCTGAGGACGTAGGCCGCCAGGTAGTCGACCTGGAAGGTCAGCTCCAGCCCGTCCTGGCTCTCCTGGCGGGCCAGCTCGACCCCGATGCCCGCGTTGTTCACCAGCACGTCCAGCCGGTCGTACGTGGTGAGGATCCGCTCGGCGAGCTTGCCGATGTCCTCCAGGGAGGAGAAGTCGGCCAGCTCGTAGCTCAGCCGGCCGGTGGCGCCGGCCGCGCGCAGCTCGGCCAGCAGGTCCGCGCCCCTGGCCGCGCTGCGGCCGTGCAGGATCAGCGACGCGCCCTGCGCGGCGAGTTCACGGGCCACCGCACGGCCGAGACCGTCGGTCGCGCCGGTGATGAGAATGGTCTGGTCGGAGACGGCCTTCATCGTGGGGAACTCTCCTGTCAGGCGTACGTTGCCAGTTCTTCGGTGGACTGGTCGGTGTATCCCTGGCTGACCTCCACCACGATGCCGTCCGGGTCGGATACCCACACCGTCTTCCAGCCGGGGATGAACTCGTCGAACGTCAGCGGTCCGAGCGTCGGCTCGAACTCGCCCTGGGCCGCGGCGAGGAACGCGTCCACGTCGTCGACCTGGAAGGCCAGGTGGCGGGCGGTGCCGGGCGCGGCAGGGCCGTCCTTCGCGGCCGGGAAGAGCGGGTCCGCGTCGGTCGCGAACAGCTCCAGGTACACGGGGCCGTTGCGCAGGAACACCACGCGGACGCCGTCGGCCTCCACCACCCGGGCCCGGCGGAAGCCGAAGAGCCGGGTGTAGAAGTCCTCGGTGGCCTTCTGGTCACGGCAGTTGAGGCCCACGTGCGACCAGCGCAGGCCCTGCGGGGCGGCGGTCGTCATGGCCGTCACTTCCCGGTGACCGGGGCGAACGGCACGGTGTCGTGGACGTTCGTCAGGTAGGTGATCAGCCCGCCCCGGACCCGGAAGTAGTTGCACACCACGGCCTCGACCGTGCTGCCGTCCGGGGTGCGGGCGGTGATGTCGGAGACCACCGCGGCCTGCTCGCCGTCCACGACGACGAGGCGCGGGACGTTGGCGAAGGAGGCGTACATCTGCGGGAAGCCCTTCATCATCTCGCGGAGCGTCTCGCGTCCCTCGACGTGCCCGGCCAGCTGCTCGTCCATGGTCTGGTCGATGGCGAACAGGTCGCACCAGGCGTCCCAGTCGCCCTCGTTGGCCAGCCGGTAGTACGTGTCGACCACTTCTCGGGTGCTCATGCGCCCGTCCTTTCCTGCTTTCCGGGAGAGGGATCAGGGGAGGTCCACGCCGAGCTGGCGCATCAGGCCCGTGGTGTCGGCCTGCACCCAGCGCTCGACGACCTTGCCGTCCTCCAGGCGGTAGACCTCCAGGCTGGTCCAGGAGACCTCCTTGCCGGTCGGCTCCTTGCCGAAGAACGGCGCGATGTGCCGGCCGTGGAAGGTGATGTGCATGATCACCTTGTCCGGGGCGGCCGGGTACAGGGCGTCGAGGTGCACGGTGAAGTCCAGCGCGTCGTGCGCGGCCCTGATGATCCCCTTGAGCTCGTCGAGGCTCTGGACGCTCCACGCCGGGTTGTTGTCCCGGAACGTCGGCCCGAACATCTCGTCGAGGTCGTCGTAGCGGCGCTCGTTGACCGCGTCGCTGACCTGCCGTACGACGGTGTAGTTCAGGTCGTCCGAGGACAGCTGGGCGCGCAGGCCGAGCAGGTCGTCCTGGGCCCAGCGCTCGACGAACAGGCCGTTCTCGGCCCGCCAGATCTCGGTGGTGGACCACTCGACCTTGCGGCCGGTGGCCGGGAAGCCGAGCACGTCGCCGAGGTGGGTGCCGGTGAGCTTCACCCGGGTGACGAGCCGGTCCTCGCCGAGCGGTACCCCCTCCTCCAGCTCGCCCTTGAGGTCGAGCCCCTCGTGGGCGCCGCGCACCGCGTCCAGGTAGGTGTCGATGCCGGTGATGTCGAAGCCGGGGTGGTGGTCGGTGAAGTCCGGGCTGAGTACGGCGCGGACCCCCTGGAGGTCACCGGCGTTCAGCGCGTCGAGGAAGCGCCCGTAGAGCTTCTGGATCTCCTGCTGGTCACGGGTGGACATGCTGCATCCCCTCGTTGGTTCGGGCGGCGGTCGGAAGCGGCTCGGAGGTGCCGAGGGCGAACGCCGCCGCGCGCTCGCCGATCATGACGCTGGGTGCGTGGGTGTTGCCGGCCACGATGGACGGCATCACGGAGGCGTCGGCGACCCGGAGGCCCTCGATGCCGTGGACGCGCAGCTCGGGGTCGGTGACGGCGTCCGGGCCCGTGCCCATCCGGCAGGTGCCGGCCGGGTGCCACAGGGTGGTGGCGTTGGCGGCGACGTAGGCGCGCAGCTCGTCCGGGGTCGTGACGTCCTTGCCGGGGCCGAGTTCGTCGCCGCGGAAGGCGTCGAAGGCCCGGGTGGCGGCGAGTTCGCGGGCCAGCTCGACCCCGTACACCAGGACGTCCAGGTCGGCCGCCGAGGTGAGGTAGCCGGCGCTGATCACCGCGTTGGACTCCGGGTCGGCGTCGCGCAGCCGGACCCGGCCCCGGCTGTGCGGGAGCACGGCGATCGGGGCGAAGGTGAGGCCGGGGCCCTCCCACTGCTCGGCGGGCGCACCGGCGGGCAGGAACTTGACCGGGCCGAAGGTGAACTGCAGGTCGGGCGGCCCGGCCGGGTCGGCCGCCGGGGTGTGGGTGAACAGCCCGGCCTCGGAGAGCAGCGCGCCGGGCGGGTGCTCCTGGAGGGACTGGTAGCAGACCGGGGTGAAGAGGTGGTCCTGGAGTCCGGCGCCCACGCCCGGCAGGTCGCGCACACAGTGGATGCCGTGCGCCCTGAGGTGGTCGGCCGGGCCGATGCCGGACAGCATCAGGAGCTTCGGCGACTCGAACGCGCCCGCGGACACGATGACCTCGCGGTCGGCGCGGATACGGGCCGGGGCGCCGCCCTGGACGTACTCGACACCGGTGACCCGGTTCCCGTCGAGCAGCAGCCGGGTGGTCCGGGCGCCGGTCAGCACGGTCAGGTTGGGGCGGTCCAGGGCCGGGCGCAGATAGGCGTCGGCGGCGCTGCACCGGCCGCCCGCGTCGTCGCGGTTGGTCTGGTACAGGAAGCCGAACCCGTCCTGCCGGGCGCCGTTGTAGTCGCCGTCGCTCGCGGCGTCGTGGCCGAGTTCACCGGCCGCCGCCACGAAGGCGGACGCCAGCGGGGACGGGCGGTCCAACTGCCGTACCCGGACCGGGCCGTCGGCCCCGCGCAGCTCCGAGCCGCCGCCGGAGTAGCTCTCGGCGCGCCGGAAGTACGGCAGGACCTCGTCGTACGACCAGCCGCTCGCGCCCTCGGCGACCCAGCGGTCGTAGTCGTGGCGGCTGCCGCGCACCCACATCAGGGCGTTGACGGAACTGCACCCGCCGAGGACCTTGCCGCGGGCCACCGGTATCCGGCGGCCGTCCATGCCGGCCTCGGGTTCGGTGACGTAGCCCCAGTCGATCTCGCCGCGCCAGTCGGCGGTGAGCAGGGAGAGGACCGAGGCGGCGTCGGCGTGGTGGATCTCGGGACGTTCGTCCGGGCCGCCCGCCTCCAGCAGGATCACGGTCACGGACGGGTCCGCGCTGAGCCGGGCGGCGACGGCGCAGCCGGCGGAACCCGCGCCGACCACCACGTAGTCGGCGCCCTGGGGCACCGGGGAAGTCGGATTCGACGGCATGTCAGCCTCCAAACGGTGACGGGGTCAGAGGGCGGCCGGTTCGCCGACCTGGTAGTCGACGATCACCGGGGCGGCGCCGGGTGCGGGGCGTTCGAGCTGCCACTGCTGGTTGATCCGGAACGCGGACACGGAGCCGTCGGCGGTCGACTTCGCCGTCCACACGACGGTCAGGTCGATGCCGATCCGGGCTCCGGTCTCCTGGTGGACGAGCTTCTCCACGGTGTGGTCCTGCTCGCTGTAGGCCTCGCCGACGGCCGCGTACCAGTCGAGGAAGTCCGCGTGGCTGTGCAGGGTGCGCTCCGGGAAGGCCATCTCCAGGCCCCCGTCGGCGACGAGGGGCAGCAGCTCCGCGACCGGGGCGTGCACGTTGAGCAGGCCGAACCAGCGCTGCACGAACTCCTCGATCTCCCGGTCGGAGCCGGTCTGTTCGGTGGACATGGATGTCTCCGCTCATCGGGGTCCCGCCCCCGGGGAGACCGGGAGCGATACGCGTCCGATGACCCCACAATCCGGCCGCCCCGCGCGTCCCGGCGCCCGAACCCCGGCCGCACTGTGCGAAGTCGCAGCTCAGGCTCGGGCAACTCCCCTGCCGGGACGGCCGTACCGCCTGGTAGCGACCGGCCCGCAGGCGTTGGCCACAACATGCCGTAGTGCATTCGGCCACTTGGGCATGTGCCGTGAGCACGGGCGGCGGCGATGGTCCGGACGAAGTGCCCCGCCGTAGACAGGAATCCGCCACTTGGCACCGTCCCGCCGATCCGGGAGGAATCCCATGAGCAGGCGCATTCTCGTCGTCCTGTCCGAACACGGTTACTGGGGCGAGGAGTTGATCGGCCCCCTGGAGACCTTCGACCAGGCCGGCTACCACCTCACCTTCGCCACCCCCACCGGCAAGCGGCCCAACGCGCTGCCGCCGAGCATGGACCCCGAGTACGTCGACCCGCCGCTCGGCCGGTCCGTCACCACGCCCGAGATGGCGGCGAAGGTACGGGCCGTCGAGGAGTCGGACCGCCTCGACAACCCCCTGGACCTCGCCTCCTGGCTGCCCGACCGGCCCTACCGCTCCCGGCCGTACTTCCTGCGCGACTGGGAGGCCTACCACAGCCGCCTGGAGCAGATCCGCCGGCAGATCGCCGACCGCTACGACGCCCTGCTGATCGTCGGCGGCAGCGGACCCATCGTCGACCTCGCCAACAACTGGCGGGTGCACGACCTGATCCTCGCCTTCCGCGCCCTGGACCGGCCGATCGCCGCCGAGTGCTACGGCGTCGCCTGCCTGGCCTTCGCCCGCGACCAGGAGACCCGCGAGTCCATCATCCGCGGCAAGCACGTCACCGGGCACTGCATCGAGTACGACTACAAGGACGGCACCGGCTTCCTCGGCACCGACTTCGTGATGGGCCCGCCGCCGTACCCGCTGGAGTACATCCTGCGCGACGCCACCGCGCCCGGCGGCGCCTACCACGGCAACTTCGGCAAGGAGACCTCGGTCATCGTCGACTACCCGTTCATCACGGGCCGTTCGACCCCCGACTCCTACCTGACCGGCCAGAAGACCGTCGAGGTCCTCGAACAGGGCCTGCGCCAGTGGGGGTTCAGGACCTCCTGACGTCCTGACACCCGTCCCGCGAAAGGTCCGAGAGGTGACCAGCATGGACAGCAGGCCCGCGCGCGTCGCGCTCCTGGAGCAACTGGAGGCCGAAGGCGTCCGGTACATGTTCGGCAACCCCGGCACGGTCGAGCAGGGGTTCCTCGACGAACTGCGCTCCTTCCCCTCGATCCAGTACATCCTGGCCCTGCAGGAGGCCACGGCCGTCGGCATGGCGGACGGCCACGCCCGCGCCACCCGCACCCCGGCGGTCCTGCAACTCCACTCCGGGGTCGGCCTCGGCAACGGCATCGGCATGCTCTACCAGGCCATGCGCGGCCACGCCCCGATCGTCACCCTGGTCGGCGAGGCCGGGCTGCGGTACGCCGGACTGGACGCCCAGATGGCGGCCGACCTGGTCGGCATGGCGGAACCCGTCACCAAGTGGGCGACCCGGGTGCTCGACCCCGACTCCACGCTGCGCGTGCTGCGCCGCGCCTTCAAGGTGGCCGGTACCCCGCCGTACGGGCCGGTCCTGGTGGTGCTGCCGGCCGACGTGATGGACGCCGGCACCCGGGAGGCGGTCGTTCCGGTCAGTTACCCGGACACCCGCAGCCTGCCCGCCCCGGACACCGTCGCCCGGGCCGCCGCCCTGCTCGCCGGGGCCCGCCGCCCGCTGATCGTGGCCGGCGACGGCGTGCACTTCGCGGGCGCTCAGCCCGAACTGGCTCGGCTGGCCGAGCTGTGGGGCGCCGACGTGTACGGCGCCGACTGGGCCGAGGTCAACCTCTCTGTGCACCACCCCTCGTACGCGGGCCAGTTGGGGCACATGTTCGGCGAGCAGAGCCGGCGGATCACCGGCGCCGCCGACGGCGTCCTGATCGTCGGCACCTACGCGCTGCCCGAGGTGTTCCCGGCCCTGTACGACGTCTTCGCCGAGGGCACCCCGGTGGTCCACGTGGACCTGGACACCGACGCCATCGCCAAGAACTTCCCGGTCGACCTCGGCATCGTGGCCGACCCGAAGGCCACCCTCGGGCTGCTCGCCGACGCGCTGCACGGGGAGATGGGCGAGGCGCGGCGGACCGAGGCGGCCGAACGGCTGCGGGTGCGGGCCGCCGAGCGCGCCGACGCCCTGGCCGGCGCCCGGGAACGGGACCTGGCCGACGGCGAGGCGCAGTCCGTGCCCACCGCCGCCTTCGCCCGCGAACTCGCGCGCCAACTCCCGTCCGACGCACTGCTGTTCGACGAGGCGCTGACCGCGTCCCCGACGCTCTTCCGGCACCTGCCGCCCACCGTGCCCGGCCAGTGGATGCAGACCCGGGGCGGCTCCCTCGGCGTCGGCCTGCCCGGCGCACTCGGCGCCCAGCTCGCCCACCCCGACCGCACGGTGGTCGGGTTCACCGGCGACGGCGGCAGCATGTACACCTTCCAGGCGCTGTGGACGGCCGCCCGCCACGGCCTGCCCACCAAGTTCGTGATCTGCGACAACGGCAGCTACCGGCTGCTGGAGGACAACATCGAGGAGTACTGGCGGGAGACGGGCATACCGGCCCACGAACAGCCCGGCATGTTCGACCTCTCCCACCCGCCCATCGACTTCACGGGCCTGGCCCGCTCCCTCGGGGTGGCCGCCGTACGGGTGGAGAAGCCCGGCCAGGCCGAGGGCGCGGTGGCACAGGCCCTCGCCCACCACGGGCCGTTCCTCGTCGACCTGGTGACGGCCAGGGGAAAGGGGTGATGGCCGTGCGACTGACCGGCCACAAGATCGCCGTCCTGATGGAGAGCGACTTCTACGAGCCCGAGATCCTCTACTACCGCTACCGCTTCCCCGAGGAGGGCGCCGAGGTCCACTTCCTGACCCGGCTCTGGGGCAACGAGGCCATGACCTTCCAGGGGCACGAGCACCGCATGCCCTTCGAGGTCACCGAGTCCTTCGAGGACCTCGACGAGTTCGCGCTCAAGGAGTACTCGGCGGTGATCGTCCCCTCCGGGATGGTCTCCGACCGCCTCCGCTACACCGAGGACCCCGAACAGCTGCCGCCCGCCTCGCAGTTCCTGCGCCGCGCGTTCGCCGACCCGGCGATCGTCAAGGGCATCATCTGCCACGGCATGTGGCTCGCCGCGCCCATCCCGAACCTGATGCGCGGCCGGCGCGCGGTCGTCCACAACAACCTGCTGGGCGACCTGCGGAACATGGGCGGCGAGTACGTCGACGAGGACGTCGTCGTCCACGACGACCTGGTCACCGGCCGCACCGGCAACCACTGCCACGTCTTCGCCCGCACCATCATCGACCTGCTCGCCGACCGTCAGCCCGTCGAGCCCGCCCCTGCCGCCCAGGCCGTCCCGGCCGGGCAGGGCTGACGGGACGCGAACGGGGAGAGGAGCGATCATCATGACACCGGTGACCGGGCGCATCCCGATCCTCGACGTCCGCCCCCGGGTACGGGACGGGGAACTGCCCGCCAAGGCCGTGACCGGCGAGCACCTCGACATCACGGCCACCGTCTTCCGCGAGGGCCACGGCGTGATCGCCGCGGACGTGGTCCTGCGCGGTCCCGAGGGAGCCCCCGCCCAGCGGGTGCCGATGACCCTCGTCGATCCGGACGCCGACCGCTGGAGCGCCACCGTGGTGCCCGGCACCGAGGGCCTGTGGACCTTCCGGGTCGAGGCCTGGGCCGACCCCCTGGCCACCTGGCGCCGGGACGCCGAGCTGAAGACCGCGGCCGGCGTCGACACCGAACTCACCCTGCGCGAGGGCGTGCTGCTGCACGAACGGGCCGCACACGGCGAGAACGACATCACCGACCGGTACCGGCGCGAGGAGGTCCGGGCCGCGATCGCCGCGCTCCGCGACACCCTCGGCCCGGCCTCGGCCCGGCTGGCGGCCGTCACCAACCCCCGGGTGACGGCCGCCCTGGGCCGCTACGCACTGCGCGAACTGGTCACCGCCTCCCGGCCGTCGGCGCTGCGCGTGGAGCGGCGGCGGGCCCTGGTCGGGTCCTGGTACGAGCTGTTCCCGCGTTCGGAGGGAGCCGTGGTGGAGTCGGGCGCGCCGCCGGTGAGCGGCACCCTGCGGACCGCCGCCGGGCGGCTGCCCGCCGTGGCGGCGATGGGCTTCGACGTGGTGTACCTGCCGCCCGTCCACCCCATCGGCGCCACCCACCGCAAGGGCCCCGACAACGTTCTCGTCGCCGGCCCGGACGACGTCGGCTCGCCCTGGGCGATCGGCTCCTGGCAGGGCGGCCACGACTCCGTCCACCCCGACCTCGGCACCCTGGACGACTTCCGGTACTTCGTCGCCACCGCCCGGGGCCTCGGCCTGGAGGTGGCCATCGACTTCGCCCTGCAGTGCTCCCCGGACCACCCCTGGGTGTCCGGGCACCCCGAGTGGTTCCACCACCGGGTGGACGGCTCGGTCGCCTACGCCGAGAACCCGCCGAAGACCTACGAGGACATCCACCCCCTCGACTTCGACACCGACTTCGAGGGCCTGTACGCCGAGGCGCTCCGCGTCCTTCGGCACTGGATGGACCAGGGCGTACGGATCTTCCGCGTCGACAACCCGCACACCAAGCCGGTGCACTTCTGGGAGCGGCTGATCGCCGAGGTCAACGTCACCGACCCGGACGTGGTGTTCCTGGCCGAGGCGTTCACCCGGCGGGCCATGGTGCACGCCCTGGCACAGGCCGGCTTCCAGCAGTCGTACACCTACTTCACCTGGAAGAACAGCAAGCAGGAGCTGACCGAGTACCTGCCCGAACTCACCCGGGACAGCGCCGACTTCCTGCGGCCCAACCTGTTCGTGAACACCCCGGACATCCTGCACGCCTACCTGCAGCACGGCGGCCGGGCCGCCTTCGAGATCCGGGCCGTGCTGGCGGCGACCGCCGCGCCCAGCTGGGGGGTGTACGCCGGGTTCGAGCTGTGCGAGAACACCCCGCTCGCCGAGGGCACCGAGGACTACCTCGGCTCGGAGAAGTACCAGCTGCGGCCCCGGGACTGGGCGCGCGCCGAGGCCGAGGGGCGGACCATCGCCCCGCTGATCACCCGGCTCAACCGGATCCGCCGGACCCGTCCGGCCCTCCAGGAACTGCGCAACCTGCGGCTCCAGCACACCGACAACGACCAGGTCCTCGCCTACTCCAAACACGTGGACCTGCCCCAGGGCGGCACCGACGTGGTGCTGGTCGTCGTCAACCTGGATCCGCACCGGGCCCAGGAGGCGACCGTGACCTGCGACCTGGCGGCCCTCGGCCTGCCCGGCGACGGCACGCTCAAGCTCCGCGACGAACTCACCGGAGCCGCCTACGCCTGGGGCGAGTCCACCTATGTGCGCCTCGACCCGGCCCACCAGGTCGCGCACGTACTGACGACCGAGGAGGCGTCATGAGGACGGAGACGGGGACGGAGACGAGGTCGGAGATCCTGCGGCCGCTGCTGCCCGCGCTCGGGCCCTGGCTGACGGGCCGGCGCTGGTTCGACGCGCGCTACGCCGGGGCCCCGCTCACCGCCGACGCGGCGTCGGTGGTCGGCGACGAACCCCCGCTGCTGCTGCACGCCGTGGTCTCGGCGGACGGCGACGCCGGGCCGCTGCGCGTCCAGCTCCTGCTGGGCCTGCGCCCGGAGCTGCCGGACCGGCTGGCGACCGCCGCGATCGCCACCGTGCCGGCCGGCCCCTGGCAGGGCTGGCGGGTCTACGACGCGCTGGCCGACGGCGCCCTGCTCGCGCTGCTGCTGCGCACCCTGGCGGGCGGCGGCGCACCGCAGGGGCCGCGCCTGGAACGCAGCTCCCGCTATCCGCTGCCCGTCGGCCTGGTGCCCCGGCCGCTCCAGGTGGAGCAGAGCAACACCTCCGTGGCCTACGGCGACCGGGTCCTGCTGAAGATCTTCCGCCGCCCGGAGCCGGCACCGCACACCGAGGTCGAGGCGCTGCGGGCGCTCACCCGCCAGGGCTGCGCCCGCACCCCCCACCTCTACGGGGCCGTGCACAGCGACGCCCACGGCGCGGAGGGCCTGGTGCTCGGCCTCGTCGAGGAGTTCCTGCCGGACGCCCGGGACGGCTGGGAGGAGGCGCTGCGGCAGGCGACCGACTCCGTGGCCGGCACCGGGCGCGGCCCCGCCCGGGGCTTCACCGGGGACGCGTTCGGCCTGGGCCGGGCCGTCGCCGACGTGCACGGCGCGCTGGGCGAGGCGTTCGGGCGGACCCGGCTGACCGTGGAGGACGTCGCCGAGGAGGCGGCCCGGATGACCATGCGTCTCAAGGAGGCCGCCGAGGAGGTCCCGGCTCTCGCCCGGTACGTCGCACGGCTCGGCGCCCTCTTCGACGACTGCGCCCGGGTGGCCGGGCGCGGCTGCCCCCTCTATGTCCAGCGCACCCACGGCGACCTGCACCTGGGGCAGGCGCTGCGGGCCCACGACGGCTGGCGGATCGTGGACTTCGAGGGCGAGCCGGCCCGCTCCGCCGCCGAACGCGCCCGCCCGCAGCCGGTGCTGCGGGACGTCGCCGGCATGCTGCGCTCCTTCGACTACGCGGCCCGCACCGGGCTCACCGCCGTCGAGGCGGGCGAGCCGCCGGAGACCTCGCCCGCGGTGCGGCTGCGCCGGCGCCGGCGCGCGTCCGCGTGGGCGGTGCGCAACCGGCGGGCGTTCGTCGCCGGGTACGCGACCGCCGGGCACGAGGACCCGGACTGCCACCCCGTGCTGCTCCGGGCGTTCGAGGCGGACAAGGCCGTCTACGAGGCCGTGTACGAGTCGCGGCTGCGCCCCGACCGGCTGCCGGTCCCGCTCGCCGCGGTGCACCGGCTGGCCGCCGCGGCCCGCTGACGGCCGCATGCCCGGGGCCGCTTCACCGGCATCGACCGGGCGTCCGACCCGGCCTCTGACCGGGCGTCCGACCCAATGCTCGACTCGGCGTCCGAACCGGCGTCGAACCGCGTCGAATCCGGCGGTGAAAGGACCGGAACCGGTACAAGGAAATCGGTGCTCGACGGACCTTCAATTCGCTTTGTCGTGCGGGTATTTCACGGTGGTTCCGGAAGGGGAATTCGGGTGGTCCGGGGAACAGGGCGGAGCGGGTCAGGAACGGCCGTGCTCGGTGAAGGACGTGCTCGGGTCGCGGTGCGGGGCCAGGCCGGCCGACGACAGCGCCTGGTCGTACGCCTGCAGGGCGGCGGTGCTGTTGCCCTGGCGGCGCCACAGGTCGCCCACGTAACGCCAGTTGAGCGCGGTCTGGTGGGACGGCGGGAACTGGCGCAGCTGCCGGGTGGCGGCCTGCAGGCACTGGGCCGCCTGCTCGTGGTCGCCGCGCAGCAGATGGATCTCGGCGAGCGTGGCACGCGCGCCGACGGCCTGGATGCGGGACTCCGGACCGGTGAGGCCGAGGGCCCGCTCCGCGTGGGCCGCGGCCTCGTCCCAGTTGCCGAGCATCGCGTCCGCGTCGGCCAGGCCGATCTCGCACTGGGCGAGCTCCGGGGCGTTGCCGACCTCCGCCAGCAGCTGCTGGGCCTCCTCCAGCAGCTGTTTGGCGCGCGTCGGTTCGGGCTGGTCGACCTGGAGGAGCAGCGAGCCGCAGTTCATCTTGAGCATGGCGACATGGCGGATGTTGTCGTCCTCGGACATCAGCGCCAGTGCCCGCTCCACCAGGGCCAGCGCCTCGTTCAGCTGGCCGCGGGAGCGGGCCACGAGCCCCGCGTTCCAGAAGACGGCACCCCGCGCGGCCCGTGCCCCCTGCTTCTCGGCGGCGTCCAGGAGCCGGACCCCGAGGAGCTGGGCGCGGGTGAGGTCGCCGCGCATGTGGAACGACGCCATGAGCGTGGCGCCGAGCTGGACGTGGTCGACCGTGACGTCCAGGCCGAGGGCGTCGAGACGGGACATGGCCCGCTCGCCGATCTCGATGCTCGTCGTGATGTCGCCGGCGTTGCGGTAGCAGCGGCACAGGGCGACCGACACCGTGCACCAGTCGGCGGAGCCGGGCGGCAGTTCGGGGTCCCGCTGGAGGTCTTCGAGGATCGTGATGGCGGCCTCGATCCGGTCGAGCTTCTCCAGGGCGGAGGCCTGCGCGATGCGCGCGCGCCGGGTCATCGACGGGTCCAGCAGGGACGGCTTCGCCAGGAGGTCGCTCAGGGTCTGGAGCGCCTCGCCGTTGCTGCCGTTGCGCAGGGCCATCTCGCCGAAGGCCAGCCGCAGCCGGGTCTCCTCCAGCTCGTGGTCGTCGCGTCCGCTGCGCAGGTACTCCACGGAGCACCCCAGGCGCTCGGCGAGCGCGGCGAGCACCGAGTCCGACGGTGCGCCGCGCTTCCCCGACTCGATCAAGGAGATGTAGCTCGCCGAAATCTCACCGGACGCGAGGTCCTGCTGCTTGAGTCCACGTTTGCCGCGCAACACCCTGATGCGCTCGCCGAGTCCTGCGGCCGTCGCGTTGCCGAGTGGATCCATGCCAACTCCTCGGTGCAGTACTTGACTGTCGGGATGACAGATCGATGTTACCAGTAAGTTGATATCTGCCCAATGGGCTTCCGGTGATCTTTTAGTGGCCCTCAACCGCATTTTGCAGCGCATTTCGTTGATCGCGGCCGGGTTTCGCTTATGTGGTGCGCGATATTCCGCTTGGATATTATTAATTTTGCAAGAAGCTGCTTGACTGCGACAGTAATTCAAGGTTGACTCTAATTGTCAAAGCGCCACCTTCTATTGTTCGGGGGAGGGGATTTTCGTGAGCAATAAAATAATCGCGCTCATCGCAATCGTCGTCCTGGTCAGTGGTCTTGTGTCGGGTGGACTGTGGTTGAACGATTCCGGTCCTGGTAACCGTCCGCGGCACGAAGGCATGGCCGAGTCCAGCGGTGGGAGTGGTGGTTGCTGCTGATCACACACGCGCTTCGCACCGGACCGGGTCCGGTCCGACGGCCGCACTACGGC
>NZ_JBHXLU010000145.1:0-19092 GCF_042720695.1 Streptomyces sp. NPDC058457
TCTACCACCCGAACCCGCAATCCGTGTTGGTTGTGTGTGGGGTGGGCGGGTTTTTTTTTATACCCCAGCGGCGGTGACCCGCGGGGTGGGCCCGTCGGATCACGTCTTTGGCGCGGGTGCCAGTCCGGAACTTGGAACGGTCAGGCGGGTCGGGTGCCGAACAGGTAGAAGTTGCTGATGTCGATCACGAACGGAACTCCGAGGGCGGGGAAGCGCGCGATGATGGCTTGTTTGTAGGCCTCGCCGTCGTCACCGAGAAGCTCGCTGGCTACCCGCAAGTACTCGGCGTTCTCGGCGAGAACGGCCGGTCCTGCGGGCAGCCCGTGTCCGGGCAGGATCGTGTCGTAAGCCGGGTCGGCCGCCAGCGACTCCAGGATGACCTGCCAGCGGGCGATGTCGTCGTTCCCGACGAACAGGTGAGTGTGGTGGTACACGAGGTCCTGTGCCACCAGCACGCCGTGCTCGGGCAGCCGGATCAGCAGTTGGTCCGTGGTCTCACCGCCGGAGACGGCTTCGAAGACGAACGGAACACCGTCTATCACCTCGGTACCCGGGGTGATCAGATCGGTGGGGGCCATCTCCGCTGCCGGGATCGGAACACCGTTCAGGTCCTGCAGATCACCCCGCGCCGCCATCTGTTCGCGCACGATCTCCAGCGCGTGAATGGGCACGTTGAAGCGGCCGGCGCCCTGGAAGTGATCCGGGTGCGCATGGGTGACGATGAGGCGGTCCAGCGGTTTGCCGAGCCCCTTGGCGTATTCGACAACCTCGTCGGCGTCCGCGACGTTGACCTGGCCGTCCACCGCGACGAGCAGGCTCGGGGTCTCGATCAGCTGGGTGGTGACGTTCAGGCCGCTCTCGGGGGCCATGTAGCTGTGCACCCGTACGTTGCCCTTGTCAACGATGGTGATGGTGCCTCGCATTGCTCTGCTCCTTACTAAGGTTCCGTCGGTGATTCGTTGCGGTCGGAGGTCATGAAGCGGCTGACCGACAGAGGCCTGATCCGAGGTGTCTTCACAGGCAGGCAGACCGCTGGGGCAGGAGAACTGGTCAGTCGACGCATCCATGGACGCAGTGGTGATCGACAGCCCGTCGGGCTCGACACGAACGCCCCCGGAAGAAGATCCGCCCATCTTCATTGGGCAGTGTCTTTCACTGGACGAGCGGTTGGATCGTGGGTCGGTGCACGTGGTCCCGGGGCAGGAGCGCTTCGCCGAGCATGCGCCAGTAGGGCATCGCGGACTTACCCGGCTCGATCCCGATGACCTGCACACCGACGTGGTCCGCGCCGGCCTCGACGTGGGCACGCAGCTTGGTGACGATGGTGTCGAGGTCGCCCCAGAAGACGAGATCGTCGACGAGCCGGTCGCTGCCCCCGTTGGCGATGTCCTCCTCGGAGTAGCCGAGGCGGCGGAACTTCGCCAAGTTGAACGGGGTGTTGAGATAGGTGTGCAGGTGCTCGCGTGCGATCGCCCGGGCTTTGTCGGGGGCGGACTCGAAGAGCACGGCGTGCTCGACGCCGAGGAACGCGTCCGGCCCGAGGATCTGCCGCGCCTGCCGTGTGTGTGCCACGTTGACCTTGTACGTGTGCGCGCCGGAAGAGCGGTCACGAGCCATTTGGAGCATCTTCGGCCCGTACGCGGCCAGGACGCGGCGCATCGGCGCCTTCGGCGCCGGATTGGGGGTCGTCAGCGCATCGAGCTCGTCGAGGTACGCGTTCATCGCCGCCAGGGGCGTGGTTGTTGCCGGGGGTGAGCCACTGACCCCGAGCCCGAGCACGTGGCGGTCGGGGTAGGCATCGGCCAGGAGCAGGGCGGCGCCGTGGGTCCACCGGGCATCGCGCGACCAGATCCGCGCGATGCCGTTGACGATGTTGATCCGCTCGGTGCAGGCGAGCAGATAGCCGGCGTGCGTGAGCGCCTCGCGGCCGAACAGCTCCGGAATCCAGAACGCCCTCCAGCCCTGCTCCTCCAGCTCCTGGATCGACGCCCGCATCTGCGCGGCAGGCTGGAACTCGAAGTCGAAGGTCCAGACCCCGAATGTCCCAAGATCCCGGCCGTCAATGCTGCCCATCGAGTTCCTCCTGGCGCGCGTCGTCGTGTCGGCCCTTCGCCGCAGGCATTGGCTCCGCGTCCGCCAGGAACGCCAGCACGCGGGCTGCGAAGTCGTCGGGGCATTCGAGCTGCGGCATGTGACCGACACCAGTGAACAACTGGGTCTCGGCGTGCGGGAACACCCGGTGCGCGGTTTCGAGATTGGCCGCCGGCACGATGCGATCGCGGTCGCCCCAGATGACCAGGGTCGGGCGAGGATGCTTCGTGACGGCGGCGGCCAACTGTGCGCGCCATTCCGGCTTGATTCCGCGGACGGTGGCGAGCGCACGGGTGGTCTCGAGAACCACCGTGCCTGTATCCGGCTGGCCGGCGATGTCCATGGCGTGCTCGATCCGCGCCCCAGTCGCGAGCGTCCGGTCGGTGAAGATCAGGCGTTCGGCCATGCGCGCGCCGCCACGTGTGGTCCGTCGGGTCATGAGCTCGCCGAAGACGGGCAGGGCGAGCAGCCGCAGCGGAAGTGCGACCTTCGCGCCGAAGCCGGCGCTGTCGACCAGCACCAGGCTGGCGACCCGCCCCGGATCCAGGGCGAGCAGCTGCATGGCGACTGCGCCGCCGAGCGAGTTGCCGACCACGTGCAGCGGTCGCCGCTCGCCGAGGGTGTCGAGCGTCTCGAGAACGCCGCGTGCCAGGACCTCCAGCGTGGTGGGCTCGGGCACCCGGGCCGAGAACCCTGAGCCGGGAAGATCGAGCGCGATCACCCGGTGGGTGTCTGCCAGGCGGGCATACTGCGGAGCCCAGTCCTCGAGGCTGCGGCCGATCCCGTGCAGCAGCAGCAGTGGCGGGTTCGCCGGATCTCCCACGATACGAACCCGGGTCGGCCGGCCCTGGACAGCGATCATGGTGGGCGTGGTCGTACGGCCGGTGACTGCGAGTCGACCACGGCCTGCGGTGAACTTCAGGGCGGGGTCCTCGATCGGGGCCTTGGTCAGCCGGTCGCGGTCGGGCGCGTAGCTCTGGTCAACCGTCCACGGGCCGTGCGAGCCCTGCTGCGGATACAGGTCCTTGGATCGACCGACCCAGCCGCTTTCCATGTCGAGGAACGGCCGTCGGGTCAGCGTCGGATCGTCTACGTGCGGGGTGACGGTGGCGTAGCCGTGGCTGTCCATGTGGACGAGCAGTCGGCACAGGTATTCGGCGACGAGGTCGACTTTGAGCGTCCACGAATAGTTGAGGTAGCCCATCGCGAACGCGAAGTTGGGCACGCCGCTCACCATCATCGTCTTGTAGACCATGCGGCTGGGGAGGTCGACCGGCTCACCGTCGACTTCCAGTGCGATCCCGCCGAACGGCAGGATGCTGAAGCCGGTCGCGGTGACGATGATGTCGGCGGCGAGCTCCTCGCCCGACGCGAGCAGGATCCCCCCCTCGGTGAACCGCACGATGCGATCAGTGACGACCGAGGCGTCGCCGCTCGAGATGGCCTTGAACATGTCGGCGTCCGGGACCACACAGAGCCGCTGGTCCCACGGGCCGTAGTGCGGATTGAAGTGAGTATCCACCTCGTACCCTTTGGGAAGCACCATGGTGTTCAGCCTGCGGATCAGGCGGCGCATCTGCTTCGGGAAGCGTTGGCTGAGGTTGTACAGCAGCTTCATCCTGTTGATGTTGATCCTGCGGGTGATCCGGTACGCGACGGGGCTCGGCAACAGCCGGCGCAGCGAGTTCGCGATCGGGTCCTTGCGCGGGATGGGCATGATGTATCCCGGTGAGCGCTGCAGCATCGTGACGTGGCCGGCCTTCTCGGCCAGCGCCGGCAGGAGCGTCACGGCCGTGGCGCCACTGCCGATGATCACGACCTTCTTGCCGGTGTAGTCGAGGTCCTCCGGCCACAGCTGTGGGTGCACGATCTGACCGCGGAAGTCCTCGCGCCCCTCGAAGTGGGGCGTGTGCCCGCGGGCGTAGTCGTAGTAGCCGGCACCGGAGAACAGCACGCCGCAGGTGACGTCGAACTGCTCGCCGTCACTCGCGCGCTCCAGCGTGACGATCCAGCGCGCCTGGTCGGACGAGAAGTCTGCGCGGACGACCTTGTGCCCGAGGTGCAGGTGGCGAGCGAGGTCGTTCTCGGCGACCGTCTCGTGCAGGTAGTCGAGGATCTCGTCGCCGTTGGCGATCGCGTTGTCCCTGGTCCACGGCTTGAACTCGAAGCCGAAGGTGTGCAGGTCGGAGTCGGACCGGATGCCGGGGTAGCGGAAGAGGTCCCAGGTCCCGCCGATCGAGTCGCGACTGTCGACGATCGCGAAGGTCCGGTCCGGCTGCTTTCTCTTCAGGTGGCAGGCCATGCCGATGCCGGAGATGCCGGCGCCGACGACCAACACGTCGACATGCCCGAACTTCGTGGTCGTCGCGGCGTCGGCGCTCATGCCAGTGTCTCCGTCTGTGTCGTCATCAGCGTCACGAGGTCCGGGACGACCGAGATGTCGGGAACCGCGAGGAAACCCGGGCGTTCGAAGGCCGGGTCGGGGTACTCGTAGTAACCCCTGCCGGTCTGCAGCCCCAGGAATCCGCGGTCGAGGAAGTGCGTCTTGATGTAGTCGGCGTTGGCGTTCATCTGCGCGTCGCCCCGCACACTCCCCCAGTAGGTGAGGACGTTGTGACACGTCTCCATGCCGATCATGTCGATCATGCCGAACGGCCCGACCTTGGCTCCTGTGAGGAGGTACGTGCGGTCCACGTCCTCGTGTGTGGCAACGCCGTTGGTCACCAGCGTCTGCGCGGCATTCAGCAGTGGGACGACCCAACTGTTGGCGACATAGCCGTTCTGCTCCTTGCGGAGGGCGATCGGCACCATCCCGATCTCCACGGCGAACTCCGTCACCGCAGTGAGCGTTTCTCGCGAGGTCCGGGCGTGCGGCATGACCTCGGTGTAGTTCATGGCCCAGATCATGTTGGCGAAGTGGAGTGCGCAGAACTTGTCCGGACGGCCGGTGGCCGATGCGAAGTCACTCGGCAGCAACGTCGAGGAGTTCGTCGCGATGAGCGTGTCCTTGGGGAGAAGCTCGGCCATCTCCTCGTAGACCGCGGTCTTCACCTGGGGGATCTCCGGCACCGCCTCGATCACCAGGTCGGCCTCCGCGACTGCGGCAGCCAGGTCGGTGCCGTAGGTCAAGCGCTGTCGCGTGGCGGTCATGTCCGCGTCGCTGGCACCGACCTCGGCACGGTAGATGGCGGCGTACTGATCGTGCGCGGCCCGGCAGCGGTCGATGGCGTCCTGCGCGATGTCGTATACCGCGACGGTCTTGCCCTTGAACGCGCTGTGCCAGGCGATCTGCCCACCCAGGACGCCTGCTCCCAGGACGGTGAGCTTCTCGAGAGACGACATGACTGGCAGTTCCTTTCGTCTGCTTTAGCCTCTGACCTCAACTGCCGCCAGCGTGCCAGCACGACGATCGCGAGTCCTTGACTTCACACGACGAATGGTTAACATTTCACGACAATGGCGAATCTTACGAGGGGCACCGCGCTGCTCGCGTTCGAGGACCTGGTATCGACCCTCGGTGGCGATGCCGGGGCACTGATGCGCGCACATGGCATCGACCCCGCAACGGCGGGGGACTACGAGCACTTCATCAGCTACACCGCGGCGGCATCTGTGATCGGTGCTGCGGCGCAGGAGCTGGACTGCCCGGATTTCGGCATGCGTCTGGCGCGCAGGCAGGACATCAAGATCCTGGGTCCGGTCGCGGTCATCATCCGCCACTCGGAGACCGTCGCTGACGCAATCGAGGGCGTCTCGCGATACCTGTACAACTGCGCACCCGCGGATGTCACCGAGCTCCGGCGCGGACCGCGAGCGGCGGCGTTCACCTTCGCCATCACCCTGCGGCAGCTCCCGCACCGCGATCAGATGGTGGAGAAGGCCCTCGGCGTGGCGATGGACGCTTTCCGCCTGATGGTCGGTGACGACTTCGTCCCGCTCAAGGTGACCATGCAGCACCGCCGTATCTCACCGCCCGAGACATATCAGGAGATGTTCGGTTGTCCCATCGAGTTCGGAAGCGACGTGAACTCGATTCATCTGCCGAACCATGTGCTGGCCAGGCCGATTCGTGGACGAGATGCCGCGGCGCTGACCCTGGCGGAGAACTACCTCGCTCAGGTCAGGCCCGACCGTGAGTTCGCCGACCATGTCCATGAGCTGATCCAACGGTTGCTGATGGTCAACCAGGCCAGCCTGACCGTCGTCGCCCACGAGATGGCCCTGCATCCGCGCGCCGTCCAGCGCACGCTCGCCCAGTCGGGCACGTCCTTCGAGAAGATCCTCGACGACGTGCGGCGCACCATGGCCTGGCAACTCGCCGCGACCGGGATGCAGGCATCGCAGATCGCGACCATGCTCGGCTATTCCGAGCAGAGCAGCTACTCCCGAGCCTGCCAGCGCTGGTACGGCGAGTCACCGAGCAAATTGGCCGCGCGCCGGCGGGACAGGACAACGACGGCCTAGACCTGGCCCAGACCGGTCAGCCTTCGGTGTACAGGACGATCTTGCCGATCGTCTCGCGCTCGGCGACCAACTCCAGTGCCATGGCTGCGTCGTGCATCGGGAGTTGATGACCGATGGTCACCTCAAGGGCTCGCTGGGACGCGAGCTCGAAGAGGCGGTCATTGAGCGCACGGACCTGCTCGGCGTTCTTGCCGATCCCCCAGCCGCCGAAGAAGACGCCGACCACGGACGCGTTCTTCAGCAGCATGAGGTTCGTCGCGACCTGCGGTATGCGACCGCTCGTGAAGCCCATCACGAGGAGGCGGCCGAGCGGTGCCACGCAGTGTGTGAGCTCGTCGAAGACGTCGCCTCCGATCACATCGAGGACGACGTCGGCGCCACGCCCTCCGGTGAGGCCCTTGACCGTGTCGCGCAGACTCCCGTCGCTGTAGACAACGGCGTGGTGCGCCCCGGCTTGGAGGGCCAACCCGGCCTTCTCACGGCTGCTGACCGCGGCGATGACCGTGGCGCCAAGGCTCAGGCCGAGCTGCACCGCGGCTGCGCCGACCCCACCGGTGGCCCCGGTCACGACGAGCGTCTCGCCGGGCTGCAGGCCTCCTCGGACCGAGAGGGCGAAGTAGGCCGGGTTGTAGGTGAGACGGAAGGCCGCCCCTTGGTCGAACGCCATGTCGGCAGGCAGACGCACGAGCGTCGACCGCTCGGTGACGATCTCTTCGGCGAAGGCTCCGAAGTAGTTCAGGAACGAGACGCGCTCGCCGACCAGGAAGTCCGTGACGCTCTCGCCGACCTCGGTGACCACCCCGGCCCCGCACGCGCCCGGCACGTACGGGAGGTCGGGTTTGAGCTGGTAGAGGCCCCGGGCCATGAGGTTGTCCATGAATCCGACGCTCGCCGCGCGCACGGCCACCCGCACGTCCTCGGGCCCCAACTCGCGCTGCAGCCGGGAGAGCCACTGCAGGTCGCTCACCGGCCCGAAGGCCGAGCAGACCAGGCCCTGGTGTGTGATGGGCACGGTCAGCCCTTCGCCGGCACGGATGCGGGCGCAAGGCCGACGAGGGACCGGTACTCGGCGTGATCAGGGATGTCTCGTCCGAGAAGCCTGGCCAGGTCCTTGGCCGTCTCGAACATCTGCAGGTTCGACTGGACGAGGTCGTCGCGGTGCGGCCAGTTCCATATGGTGTCCTCCATGCCGACCCGCACGTGGAGGCCGAGGGCAGCCGCGGCGGTGACCAGGTACGTCGACGCGCGGCCGGCGGCACAGACGAGGATCGTCGCCTCGGGGTCGACCTCGCGTATCGCCGAGGAGAGGTGGAGCAGCCCCTCGAAGGCCTGCCTCGGGGTCGTCATCGGGCTGCATCCCGGAAGGGCCGGCAGCAGACACCAGTACGCACCGGACTGCATCAGGCCCGACTTGAAGAGCAACCGGTCCGCGTTGCTGATGTCGCCGTCCGTGTAACAGGCGATGATCGGCTTGGCGCCGCTCTCCAGGATCAATCGCGCCTTCTCGAGGATGACCGGGATCGGCTTCGCGAACAGCGCGTCGCCGACATAGGTCGCCGCCGTGTTGAGCGGTACCGCGTCGAGGAGCCCCGTTGCGAGGACCTCCTTCATCTGTTCCCACTCGCCGTCCAGCGCCGCCACGAGACATCCGTCGACGGCGAGGTCCGGGAACTCCTTCTTCAGCGGAACGATCACCTCGCGGAACCGGTCGGCACTCAGCGTGTTGTAGCCCTTGTCATCGCGAACGTGGATGTGCACGGTGCTCGCACCTGCTGCGGCGACAGCGCGAGCCTCCTCGTAGATCTCCTGCGGGGTGATCGGCTGGTTCGGGTTCTGCTCGTGCTGGAAGAAGGCTCCGGTGATCGCGACCGACACCGCCATCTGGCGGGGCACGTCCCAGCGGGGTGAGACCTCACCCTCGAAGAAGCTGGAGCGGTTCGGGTCGCTCACGGTCGGCAACCCGTAGGGGCGCCAGATCATGCGGTGGTTCTCTCGCTCAAGGCCTCGCTGGACGCGGTCCCAGTTGACGGTGTTCATGGTGGTCCTCCTCGGGTGACGTGCCGCTGTCGACGGCTGGGTGGTGGTAGCGGTGGTGGTGAGAGTGGTCGTATCCATCCAGGCGCGAAGCGCCTGTGTCGCCGTGGTTCCTGTCGCCGATGCGATGGAGGCGCGCACCTCGTTGCGCACCGTTCGGCGATCGAGCTTCCCGGTCGTCGTGCGTGGCAGGTTCGGGCCGGCGCCTGTCCAGAACGGGCGGAACGGGCGGCCCATGTCGCCCTCGATGGCCGCACTGACCTGCCGCGCCAGGACATCGGTGTCCGCTCCCGGTGCGGACTCGACGACCACGATCAGGACGCTGTGCCCGTCAACGGTCGCGTCGACGGCAACGCATGCGGACGTCCCATCGGTGGCAAGGGCCACGTCCTCGATCTCGCTCGGGCCGACGCGGCGGCCGGCGATCTTCAGGACCTCGTCCGCCCGGCCCTTCACGAACCATCCCGTTGATGTCCGCATGGCCAGGTCCTCCTGCGACCACACGCCGCCGCCGAACCGGCGGAAGTACCCGTCGAGACCGTACGGCGTGTTGAAGACCTCGATCGCTCGTCCTGGCCAGCTGTTGCGGGCGACGAGCACTCCCAGGGAGTCGCTCACCGATCTGCCGAGGTCGTCTACGACGTCCGCGTCCACGCCGAGCGCCGGGCCACCGAAGCCGGTCTTCGGAGGAACGTCGTAGGGAAGAGTGGCCAGCAGACACGTCCCGACTTCGGTCCCGCCGCAGAGGTTGATGATCGACGGGCGGTTGCCGGACAGGCTCCGCTCCACCGCCGCCCATGCCTCGGAGCTGAACGGCTCCCCGGCCGCCGCGATGATCCGCGGGCGGAGCCCGTACGCCTCGGGGCCGTGAGCGACCGAGGCCAGGAAGCTGGGCGATCCGCCGAGGACCGTCACATCGGAGAAGTCCGCGTGCCTGCTGATGGTGGCTGCCGGATTCCCGTCGAGCAGCGTCAACTCGGCGCCGCCGGCCAGTGCACCGAACAGAGTGAAGGAGCCGACGACCCAGCCGGGATCGGCGGGCCAGAGCACACGATCGCCCTCCCTCAGATCGAGGTGCAGCCGCCACTCGGAGGCAAGCTGGTGGGCGTATCCCGCGTGGGAGAGGACGACGCCCTTGGGGAGCCCGGTCGACCCGGAGGTGAACAGGACGATCGCGGGCGCGCCCGACGGCAGGGCCGCCGGTGCCCACGGAGTCCTGCTCGTGGTCAGCTCAGCGACATCCCAGGCCGCGGGGTCACCCGGCTGCGTCGTCCCTCGGGTGTTGAGCGTGATCACTCCGAGCCGGGGCAGGGTGCCCACGGCGGCACGAACCGGCGCTGCGATGTCGTACTCGGTGCCTTTGCGCCACGTTGTGCCCTGGACGAGGATCAGATCGGGCGCGCCTGCCTCGACCCTGTCGCGCAGGGCGCCCGCGCCGTATCCCGAGAAGAGCGGCAGGCAGGACGCGCCCGCGGCGAGGATGCCGAGGATGGCTGCCGAGCCGCACCAGTGCGGTGCGGCGACCAGGCCGACCCTGCTGCCGGGCCCGATGCCCAGTGCCCGAAGGCGGTGGCAGATCTCCGCTGCGGCGGCCCGAAGCTCTGCCCGCGTCAGCCGAAGGGCCGCGCCGTCTTCGCTCAGCCAACGCAGAGCCGGCAGCCTCTCGGGGTGGGACTCGCTGAGCGCCCACGCGGCGATGTTCGTCCGACCGCCGGGGAACCAGGACTCCGGGCCCGTCGGGACGGTCCCACGAACGCTCTCGTAGGGCGTGGTCCACTGCGGCCCGTACAGGCGCGACACCGCGGCCCAGAACTCGTCCGGCTGGGAGACCGACCAGTCGCGCATCTCGTCGAGCGGCACACCGACCTCGGCGGCGAGGCGTGCGACGTTCGTGCTCACGACTGGTCCTCTTCGGGAGCCCACAAGCCGGGGAGGCGGGACCAGAGGTCCGGCGGGGGACGGCGGACACTGAGAACGGCGGCGCGCCACGCCTCGTACATTCCGGGCGAGAGTTCGGCGACCCATCCGGTGTGTGCGCGGAGGCCGGCGTCGAGATCCTCGCTCTTCTCAAGCTGTCTGAGCAGACCCGAGGAGAGCGCCTCCTCAGCGGTGAACCCCGCCGAAAGGCCGCGCCAGAGGAACTCGGGACCACTTCGTTCGAGGCTCGACCCCGTGGGCATGATCCCGAACTTCCATTCGGGCCAGTGGAACGTGGCCCGTTCGCTGCCGATAACCCAGTCACAGTGAGTGACGATGTCCGCGGCGTACCCGTAGACGGGACCGTCGACGACGGCCAGCGTCGGCACAGGACAGGTGGCGAAGGCTTGCAGAAGCTGAAGCGATTCGAGCTGGAGCTGTCCGAGTGCCTGGGCTCCGCCCGCCGCCTTCCTGGCCTCGATCATCTTCATGTCGTTGCCGGCACTGAACACCGGTCCACGAGCGCGGAACACCAGCACGCGGCTCGGCGGTTCCGGTTGGGTACGCACAAGCGCGAGAAGCGCGTTGCGCATGTCGTCGTCGATGGCGTTGCGGCGCTCTTCGCGGTCCAGGGTGACCACGAGCGCGCCCTCGAGAAGTTCGCAGTCCAATGATGACAATGGCCCGGCCTTTCAGAAGACGCCGACCAGTCGGTATGTCCGGTACGGGTGTGACTTCGGCTCCACGATCGTGACACTTCGGCGCCCCACGGGCTTGGCTTCAGGCGACCAATTCTTGACATCAGACGACTACGGGCCGTTCGTGCCGGAGACTTGGGGCTGGTGGAAGACCGTGGCGGCCGGCCGCGTCACGGGCGCAGTCGAGGCGACGCCATGTGCGGTCCCTGCGCGGGCGATCGGGGACTGACCCGTTCGCGGTCCCCGACGTCCGCCACGCCGCGGGACCGACCGGGTACGGCCTCACATCACCGCGATCACGACCGCGTCCCCCGCATCGAACGGGTACGTCTGGTCGACGACGGGCCGGAGGACTCCTGCGATCTCATCGAGCCGAGCGCTGTTGGCGCCAGTCGGCCCTCTGGACAAAACTATACCCGAAAGTATAGTTATCGGTGATCGCATCACGATCGGAGGCGCAATGCCAGTCACGGCGCATGACCCGGAAGTGATCAAGGGGCTCGACGCGCGTTTCCAGGAACGCCGCGGTCAGGTTCCCGTCCTGGCCCGGCGGGCCGAGGCGGAGGGGATCACGACGATCCGCTCGCCTGAGGACATGCTTCCGCTGCTCTTCCCTCACATGACGTACAAGAGCTACCCAGAGTCACTGATCGTGAAGGGGCACTGGGCCCAGATGAACCGATGGCTCGACTCACTGTCGACTCACCGGGTCGGCGACGTCGATGTGTCCGGTGTCGAGGACGTCGACGGATGGATCGAGCGGCTGGAGGCGTCGGGGCATCTCGTGGCGAGTTCGAGTGGCACCAGCGGCAAGGGCTCGTTCCTCAACAAGACCCGCGCGGATCGCAAGGCCTCACTGGGGGACTTGATCTGCTGTCTTCGCGCGCTCGGTCTGCCCCCGGATCCGTCGTGGCACGTCCTGCCCATCGGACCGGACACGCGAATCAGCCAGCACGTCGCCGTCCGTGACCTGCTCATCTCCTCCTACGGCCGACCGGACGCGATTGCGTTCCCTCGCGGCAACGCGCCGGCCGGACCGTACGGCTACATGGCCCGCCTCGCCGCGATGCGCCGCGCGATGGCCGAGGGCGCGGCCGCTCCCGATGAGGTCGCGGCATTCGAGGCGGAGTCGGCGGGTCGTCAGGCCGAGACCGAGCGGCGCCTTCGCCACTTTGCCGAGCAGCTGCTCATGCGACGCTCCGAACGCGTCTTCTTCAACGCGACCCTCCCGTTGCTGTATCGGCTGTGCGAGATCCTCAGGGAACTCGGCGCGTCCGATGGGGACCTCACCGGCCGGAACGCGCTGATGGCCGGCGGCGGGCTGAAGGGTATGCGCCTGCCGCCCGACTACCGGGAGCAGATTTTCCGACTGCTGAACATCGAGCCGAGCCGGTTCCTGCATTACTACTCCATGCAGGAGTTGAACGTCCGGCTCGCCAAGTGCCCCGCGGGTCGTTACCACGTACCTCCAGAACTCACACTCTTCGTGCTCGACAAGGAGGGCGAGTCTCTCGCGCCTGTCTCGGATGGCCAGGTCGAGGGCCGGGCCGCCTTCTTCGACATGACGGTCGACGGGCGGTGGGGCGGAACGATCTCCGGCGACAAGATCATTGCCGACCTCGGAGTCTGTCCCTGCGGCCGGCCCGGATCGACCGTCTTCGACGAGATCACCCGCTACTCCGATCTCCCTGACGGGGACAAGATCACGTGCGCGGGCACCATGGACGCCTATGTACGCGGTTTCATCGAGGACTGAGAGGGGTGGCCATGAACACCACAGCGCCCGTCTCCTCGAAGATCCGGGTACCGCACTTCGTACAGGGCCGCCTGATCTGGGGTGAGGACACCGAATACCTCTCACGTGACTTCAACGTGCCGTTTGTCACGCCGAAGCTCGAACTCAACGGGCTCTTCGAGCCGCGCACCCGGCCCGGACCGGCCTTCGACGTCCCGGTCGCCGAGATCATCGACTACCTAGTCGAGATCGGTGAGCACCTCACCCTTGAGAAGAACTCCCACCTCCAGGAATCGCTTGAGATGACCCTGAGGGTGAGTGCTCTGCCACGTCGCATCATCGAGAACACCTTCCGCCGACCGGGGCAGTTCCTCACCCGCGAGGCCCTCGAATACCGCATCGAGCGCACCTTCGGTGGCCCCGACGTCCTGGACGGCTGGGTCGAACACACGGACCCGAACGGCCGGGTCAGCCGGGTCCGTGCCTTTCCCCCACGGCTGGTCCACATGCTTGCCGGGAACTCCCCGAGCGCGGCCATGACCTCGATCGCCGACGCCGCACTCGTCAAGGGTGTGAACGTCTTCAAGATGCCTTCCGCCGATCCGTTCACCACCGTCGCCGTACTGCGCACCATGGCCGATATCGACCCCGATCACCCCGTGCTCCGCTCGATGTCCGCGGTGTACTGGCGCGGCGGCGACGCCCGGGTCGAAGGCGTCCTGTACCGCTCCCAGTACTTCGACAAACTGGTCGCCTGGGGCGGCGGCCCGGCCATTGAGAACGCCGCGAAGTACGCCGGTCCCGGCTTCCAGCTGATCTCCTTCGATCCGAAGGTCTCGATGGCCGTCATCGGCAGAGAGGCCTTCGCCTCCGAGCAGACTCTGCGCGAGGTGGCCGACCTGGCGGCGGCGGACGCGACCGTCTTCAACCAGGACGCCTGTGTTGCCGCTCGCCACATCTGTGTCGAAGGCACGACCGAGCAGGCCGACCGATTCTGCGCCCTGCTGTGCGAACGGCTCGGTGTCGAACGCGACTTCGCCTCCGCCGCGGGTCCGAAGACGCCCCGGGACATCCGCGAGACGGTCGACGGCCTGCGCTTCCTCGATCCCGAGTACCGGGTCTGGGGCGGTTACGACGGCCGGGGGCTGGTGGTGCGCTCGCCCGAGCCGGTGGACTTCCATCCGGAGAACAAGACCGTCAACGTCATCCCCATCGGCTCCGTCCTGGACGCTGCGGCCTTCGCGACCGTGGCCACCCAGACCGTGGGCGTCTACCCGGGGGATCGCAAGACTGAACTGCGGGACCCGATGGCGACCGCGGGAGTGCAGCGGCTGGTGAAGCTCGGCAGCGCCCTCACCGGCAGCATCGGCAACCCGCACGACGGTATGTACCCGCTGCACAGGTTCGTCAACTGGGTGGCTGACGACGATGCCTGAAGCCATGAGGACGCGCCTGTTGGGCCGGTCCGGGCTGCGCGTCAGCGAGCTCTGCCTGGGGACGATGACGTTCGGTACCGAATGGGGATTCGGTACCGAGGAGGACACCTGCCGCGAGATCTACACGGCCTTCCGTGAGGCGGACGGCAATTTTCTGGACACCGCCAACGTCTACAACGACGGCACGAGCGAGGAAATCGTCGGACGCCTGATCTCTGCCGAACGCGACGCCATCGTGCTCGGCACGAAGTTCACTCTGCCGACCGGCAGATCCGATCCGAACTCCGGCGGCAGCCACCGCAAGAGCCTGCGGCACAGCGTAGAGGCCAGCCTGCGCCGCCTGCGCACCGACTACGTAGATCTGCTGTGGGTTCACGCGTGGGACGAGTGCACCCCTACCGAGGAGACGCTGCGGGCACTCGACGATCTCGTCGGTTCCGGCAAGGTCCTGGCCATCGGCGTCAGCAACACCCCCGCCTGGGTCGTCGCCCGCTCCCAGGCCATTGCCGAACTGCGTGGCTGGACCGCCTACTGCGGCATGCAGATCGAGTACTCCCTCGCCGCCCGGTCCCCGGACCGCGAACTTCTTCCGATGGCCAGAGCCCTCGGCCTCACGGTGACGGCCTGGAGCCCTCTGGCCCGAGGGCTCCTGACCGGCAAGGGAGCAGGCCCACGGCTCTCCAGCTCCCGGCGACAGGCAGTGGACGCCGTCAGGGAGACCGCTGCCGAGACCGGGGCCACGCCCGCGCGTGTCGCCCTCGCCTGGCTCCTGCGGCAGGGCCTTGTCCCAGTACTGGGAGCACGTACTCTCAAGCAGGCCCACGACAACCTCGGCGCACGGAGCCTGCGACTCGACGACGTCCAGATGGAACGCCTCGACGCCGCCACACGCGTCAGGCACGATTACCCCCAGGAATTCCTGCACGACCGCCGCAGTGTCCTGTCTCCCGCAGCGCTTGGGGAGAGATCCGTGGGGTCTGTTCCCGCAGGAGACGAGTGAACGGAGCGCACCGGCGGATTCGCCCCCGGCCACCGCCCGTTGTGCGCCGTGTCCCGGCTCGTGATCGTCATCGGTGCGATCCGCCCGAACTCGCCTGTCGGCCCAGGGGCATTTCACGGTGGCTGCGAAGGCGGCCGGTGCCGGTCGGCACAGCCAGCCGACCGGTCTGATCATCGCGTTTCTCTGCCGACTGATCGTGAGCCGGTGCTCCAGGTCTGGCAGACTGAGATCATGTCTGGTACAGGTACCCGGCCGCGTTCCCCTCGCGGCGGCCGCCCCACCCGGGGCCAGGCGGCCCAACTCGAACAGGACATCCGCGCGCACGCGCTGGCGGTGTTCCTGGAACAGGGTTATGAAGCAACCAAGATGGATGCCATCGCGAGCGCGGCCGGGACCACCAAAGCAACGCTGTACGCCCGGTTCTCCAGTAAGGAGGCGCTCTTCCAGGAGGTGGTCCAGTGGGCGATCGTGCAGCCGGACTGGCCCATTCGGGAATCGGAGCCGCCGGACCTGGACGACCTTGAAGTCGCGCTGCGTGCTGTCGCGCAGGCTGCGGTCCGCCGTGCGCTGCACCCGTCGATGGTGAAGTTGGCGCGCATCGCCATCGCCAAGGCCGACCGCTTCCCCGACCTCGCCCGTCAGACATACGCCGCACCAACCTTTCCGAGGAGGCGATTCGTCGTACAACTGCTTGAGCGGCACGCGGCCACCGGGGCGATCGCCCTTCCTGGTGACACCGCGATGCTCGCCGAGCTGTTCCTCGGGCTCGTCGCGAGCGTGCCGGCCCGGCTCGCGTCGCTCGGCATCCTGCGAGAGCCAGAGGTGCAGGAGGAACACACCGAACTCGCCGTGCAAGTCTTCCTGCGCAGCCTTCATCGCTGCTGACCGCCGGACATGTTCGCCGAAGGTCTTGTCTCGGCAGCGAGAGGCTCGCCCGTGAGCCAGAACGGCGCGCTCAGCTGGGACCCCGATGATGCTCATTTCGCGCCTGATCCGTGGCCGACCTACCAGCGCATGCGAGAGTGACCTTCACCGCAAGATCCTCGCGGGCGTGTTTACCCCGCGCGGCATCAGCACACTCGAATCGCGGGTGCGGCACCCTCCCCGGGCCGGGTAGTTCATACCGCAGGTAGCGTCCTGGCCTCGAACCCCGATGACGTGCTCGGCATGAGGCATGCTCACTTGGTGGTGACGGTGACGGAGATTTCGGCCGGCTCGCACCCCGGGGCACTGGCGGTGAGACGGATCTGGCCTGCCCCGGTCGGGCGCAGGACGGCCAGGACGCGGCCCTGGTAGGTGTGGCGCTGCTTGGCGTCGAAGCGTTCCTCGGTCGAGGGGTCAGCACTTCCGAACCCGAGCAGAGCGCCCTGCCCGGTGACCTCGACACTCACCAGCCGGTCGGCCCCTGTGTGCAGGGTCCCGTCGGAGTCCGTCAAGGTCAGGGTGACGTACACGAGGTCGCCGCCCGCTGTCGTGATCACCGGCCGGTCGGCCTCGGCATGCAGCAGGACCGGGCCGGTGGCCGACCGCAGGATGCTGCGGCCGGTCTCTGTGCCGTCACGGTAGGCGATCGCCAGGAGCTCGCCCGGCTCGTGGAGGGTGTCGAAGGCGGTGCGGAAACGGTGGTGCTCGCCAACGGGCCGGCGCCCCAGGAAGCGGTTGTTGACGAAGAGCCCCACCTCGTCGGCGTCGCTGTAGACCTCGACGACGACGGGCGAGCCTTCGAAGCCGGGCCAGGTCCAGCTGGAGACGGTGTCGCTCCAGGCCCAGGGAGCTGACCCCCTGGCCTGCCCGTAATGTTCGGGCCGCTGGACGGCCAGGTACGGCTGGGTGCGGAGACCGAAGACGATCTCGCGGTAGTAGGAGGCGGGCCGGCGGTGTCCAGTGATGTCGATGTCACCGCAGCCGGCCACCAGGTAGGGATAGGGAGCGGAGAAGGCGGGGCGTGGGTTGTCCGGAGTGAGGTACTGCGGCCGGCCGATGCCGACCTCACCCAAGTAGTCCCAGCCGGTCCAGGCGAAGTCGCCGATGACGTGCCTGTACTGCTTGACCAGGTTCCAGTTGCCGTCGATGTGAGTGGTGAAGGACTCGGTGCCCAGGATGATCCGGTTGGGGAACAGCTCCCGGTCCGCGGCGTAGCGGGACTCCATGTAGTTCATGCCGGCCACGTCCAGGACCGCGAAGGACTCGGTGGTGCGCCGGCTCACCAGCTCGGAGGCACCGATCGCGTTCATGCCCGCCGCCGGGTCGGCCATCATGGTGTTGATGCCCGCGCCCTCGTCGGCCGTCTGCTGCTTCCTGGCAGCCAGGTCGGCCATCACGGCCAGCATGCCGTTGATGCCGTTGGTGACGTATCGGGTGCCGTCCAGCGAGCGGACCTTGTCGGCGAGCTTCCGACCCCACGCGGCTCCCGACGAGGACCCGACCTCGGGGATCTCGTTGCCGATCGAGTAGAGGATCACGCTGGGGTGGTTGAAGTCCTTGGCGACCATCGCCTCGATGTCGCGCTCCCACCACTCGGGGAAGCTGAGGCTGTAGTCGAACTCGCTCTTGCCCGAGGTCCACATGTCGAATGCCTCGTCCACGACGAGCATGCCGAGTCGGTCGCAGGCGTCCAGCATCACCTTGCTCATCGGGTTGTGGGACATCCGGATCGCATTGAACCCGGCGTCCTTCAGGATCTGCACCCGCCGCTCCTCGGCGCGGGCGAACGTCGCCGCGCCCAGGACACCGTTGTCGTGGTGGACGCACGCTCCACGCAGTTTCACGCTCTCGCCGTTGATCCGCAGGCCGCGGTGGGGGTCCAACTGCAGCGAGCGAATGCCGAAGGTGACGTTGTCAGCGTCCACCTGGCCATCCCCGTCGCTCAGGACAACGTTCGCGCTGTGGAGAGCGGGTGTATCCGGGCTCCACAACAACGGATCCTGCACGTAGAGACGCTGACGCACCGTTGCCGGCTCGCCGGGCAGCACCGTGATCCTGGAGATGTCGGTGGCGGCCACGGTCCCAGATCCGTCGCGGACCTCGGTGGTGACGTCGAGGGTTCGGATCGAGATCGAGTCGTTCTCGACCCTGGTCCTCACCTCCACAACTGCCTGCTCGGCGTCGATGTCGGGAGTGGTGACGCGGATGCCTTCGGGGGCGATTCGTACCAGGTCACCGACCAGCATCCAGGTGTCACGGTAGATACCCGCGCCGGTGTACCAGCGCGAGTCGCGGTGACTGCGGGCCTCGACCTTGATCTCGTTGTCCTGGCCGAAGCGCAGGAATCGGTCGGCGTCGATGTGGAACTGGGAGTAGCCGAAGGGGCGTTGCCCGGCGTAGTCACCGTTGATGTGCACGGTCGCATCGCGGTACACGCCCTCGAACTCAAGGATGATCCGCTTGCCCCGGTGTTCATCTGCGACGTAGAAGGTCTTGCGGTACTCGAAGGTCCCGCCGGGGAAGTAGGCCCCCGCCCCGCCTTCCATCCCGATCTCGCCCATCGGCGCGACCCGCTCCCGTTCGATCATCGCGTCGTGCGGCACGGTCGCCGGTTGGAACGGGGCCGTGGTGCCGCCCAGTTCGGCGAAGGGGTTCACCTTGGGCCGGGTCTGCCAGCCGTCGTTGAAAGAAATGCGGAGCACGAGTCCCTCTTCGTTCGTATCCGTTGTACAAGGTCTGCGGTCGCCCGCATTTCCGGGCCGGCCTCGCGGCACCGAGGCCGGCCCGGAAATG
>NZ_JBHXLU010000146.1:0-18343 GCF_042720695.1 Streptomyces sp. NPDC058457
CGTGATCCCCGACCACGTCGTCACGGCTCGTCAAACCGACCGTGATGGCCTGCGGCCGCATCAGCGCTGCTGCTGATACCAGGCGACCTGGTCCAGGTACCAGCGGTCGCGGCCGACGCTGTTCCACGTTGTCGGCTCCGCCCGGTGGTGCGCGTCCTGGACGTACAGGTGGCGGCCGTTCGACCGTTCTTCCTGTGTGCGGAGGTCGTACCGGTCGTCGCGGTGGCCGTCGCGGTCGCTGCCGGTGGTGAAGGCGGCGATAGAGGGTCGCGTGTGCTCCGCGGGTCCCGAGGCCGTCGCCGCCGACGCCGCGCTGCTGGTTCCGAGAAGGGCTCCGCCTGCCAGTGCCGTAGAAGCAACAGCGATCGAGACGCGCCTGATCCACCTGTTCATGGTCATTTCCTTGTGATGTGCCGCGATTCCGCCGACGTGGCGGCCGCTGTGATGTCCGTGTTGTGCGACCCGGAACTTTCGGATCGTCCCGGTGTCGAGCCGACCTGCGGGGACATCCGGAGGGGCCCCTCATGTTCGGCGCTGCCCAGCGTACTCGAGGGGTGCCTCATGTTTACGGTGAAGCCCATCACAGCACGTCGGAAGGGGGAGAGACTCATACGAGCGGTGCGAACACACGCGAGACAGCGGGCCCTCTGCTTGAGCACTTCGGCGGACATCCGGAATCGGGGACTGCCTCCCAGGGGCACGCCCGAGGCCGAGTGGGACAGGCCGGGAGCGCCGTCGAATCGGAGTGGGACAGGCCGGGAACGCCGTCGCTGTTCACGACCGCCGCACCGCTCGCGTCCGGTGCAGCGCGACCGGCCGACGTCCGGATCCGCTCGCGGACTTCGGCCCTTGTCCGATGGATGACCGCGAGGACTCCGGGACCGGCCGCGGCGAGGTGTCGACCGGCCGGGAGGCCGTCGGGCCGGACGCGACCGGGCCGGACAGGGCGGGCGGGGCACTCGGGTGACGGACGGGTCGGCCGCTCTTCGGCCGGCGTGCAGCAGGCCGTAACGCCGCAGCGCGAGTTGCCCGTTGCTGAGGCCGCGGCGGAGTTCGACGAGTTCGCGTTTGATCGGGTAGACGCACAGCCTGGAACAGCTCGTCGCGCGGCTGTCGCTGGAGCCGGGTGCGCTTGATCTGCACGGGCACCTCGACGGCACGTCCCTCGACACGGAACAGGAGGCGGCGGCCGCATGAGCGACATCGCCGTACTGCGCGCCCGCCGTACTGCGCGCCGGGCGGCCTGGCAACTGACCGAGGACGCCCCGAAACCAACCGCCGGCTCCGCGGCGCCTACCGTGTCGGTCTCGCCTCGCGCACCGCCGGCCCGCGCAGGGCCGCGCTGACCGCCTGGCTCTCCGGCGTACCGGAGCATGTCGTCGCGGCCGACGGACGTGTACCCGTGACCGTCGTGCACGAGTGGATCGAGACCGCCTTCTCACCAGAGCTTTCCGACAGCGAGAGACCTTGACGGCCGATTCCGGTTCCGTCCGGGGTCAAGGGCTGGTCATGGATTAGGTGGCCGGGTTGGCACTGGCGTAAGCTCCGTGTGGTTTGACCAGACACCTCGTTCGGTGAGGCGTCTTCACGGACACAGGCCACTGATCCCACCCGTCGAGAGACGCTCCGGATCAGGACAGGTCTCCCCGGCCCAAGGGGTGACCCCAAGTGGCTTCCCCTGCGGGGGATCACGCCGTGGAGTGCCAAAGCTCTGACGAGATGGGGTGTGCCGGGCCGTGCGCCGCCCGGCTTCCCCTTGCCGCTTGACCGCGACGCCCTGTGCGCGGCCACGACCGGGAGGAGGCGACATGGACAGTAGTCCGGGCCATAGTCCGCCCCTCTTCGTGTTGTCCGCGCCGTCCTTCCGCGGCCCGGAGCAGCCCGCTCTTCCCTGAGCCCCGATCCGCCCGGCACCTCAGTGGGCGGTTCGCCCCGCCCACCGGCCTTGTCAGGTCGTCTACCGGGGTGTGCCCGCGTGCCTGCCGCCGCCGGTTCGGGGAGCAAGTGCGCTGCCGCGGGCCGCCCGATGCCCCGCCATACCGGGGCAAGGGGGTGTTCACCTTGGCTACCCACACTCTGTTCATGTCCAGCACCGCCCGCCTGCGCGACCGCCGAGTCCACCTGGAACGCCGGGCCACGGCCACCAAGGCGGTCCGCACCGCGCTGGTCTCGCTCGCCGGTCTGATCGGCGGACCCGTCACCAACCAGGCCGGCGAGGAGGTCGGCCGCGTCGTCGACGTGGTCGCCCGGCTCTACGGCGCGGACGCATACCCGCCGGTCACCGGCCTGATCCTGCGCATCGGACGACGACGCACCTTCCTGGCTTCGGACGCCATCGGCAAGGTGCACGCCGGGCACGTGCGACTGTCCACCGCTCGCGTCGACCTGCGCGACTTCGCCCGCCGCCCCGGCGAGGTCCTGCTGGCCAAGGACGTACTCGATCACCAGCTGGTCGACGTGGACGGGGTCCAGGTCACCCGGGCGGCCGATCTGTACCTGGCCCCGCTGGTCGACCGCGTGGTGCTGGTCGGCGTGGATGTGAGTCTGCCGACCCTGCTGCGCAGGCTCGGCCCCCGCCGGTGGCAGGCCAGGCCGACCCCGGAACGGGTGCTGGACTGGCAGGCGGTCGCCCCCTTCGCCGAACAGGCCACCGAAGGACCGCCCGAGGTACGGCTGCGGGCCTCCAGGGCCGCGCTGCACCGGCTGCGTCCGGCCGACCTCGCCGACATCCTCGAAGACCTCGGCCGCGCCGAGCGGCAGCAGCTGCTTGGCTGGCTGGAGCCGGAGCAGGCGGCCGACGCGCTGGAGGAGATGGAACCGGCGGAGTTGGAGAACCTGTTGCGCGAGGCTCAGCCGGAGCATGCCGCCCGGCTGTTGGACGAGATGGAGCCGGACGAGGCCACCGATGCCCTGCGCGATCTGACCCCCGAGGAGCGCGAGGGGCTGCTGACCCGCATGCCGTCCGGGGAAGCAGCGGAGCTTCGCCGGCTGCTGACGCACCGGGAGGGCACCGCGGGTGGCGCCATGACCACCCTGCTGATCACCGCCCACCGGGATCAGACAGTCGCCCAGGTACGGGCGCAGCTGGCCGAGCAGGCCGAGCACCGCACCGAGATCGACGCCGTCGCGGTCGTGGACGAAGAGGGGCGTCTGGTCACCGACATCGCGTTGTTCGACCTCGCCGTGGCCGAGGACACCACTCCGGTGACTGACCTGGTCACGTGGCGGGCGCAGTTCGGTCCGCCTGTCACGGTGCGTCCGGAGACCGCTGTGGCCGAGGCCGCCGACGAGCTGGTCGCCGCCCGCGCCTCCTCGTTGCTGGTGGTCGACGACACCGACCGCCCGCTCGGCCGGATCCTGGCCGACGACCTGCTCGACGCCCTGCTGCCCGAGCGCGGGCGCCTGCACTTCCGGAGGTTCCTGCAGTGACCCGCGACCTCGACACCGCCACCGCGGCACCGGCGGTCGCGACGGGTCCCGTCCGCCGCGCCGGCTGGCGGCGCATCACCATGGTCGCGGCGATCGCCGGCCCCGGCCTGGTCGCCGCGAACGCCGGCAACGACGCCGCAGGCATCGCCACCTACGCCTCGGCCGGCTCGCAGTTCACCTACGGCACCTTGTTCTTCATGGTGCTGGTCACCATCGCCCTGGTGATGGTCCAGGAGATGGCCGTACGGCTCGGTGCGCACACCGGCAAGGGCCTCGGGGCGCTGATCCGCGAGCAGTTCAGCCTCCGCCTGACCGGACTGGCGGTGTTCTGCCTGCTGCTGGCCAACACCGGCCTGGTCGTGTCGGAGTTCGCCGGCATCGGCGCCGCCTTCGAACTCCTCGGCGTCCCCAAGTGGGCGGTCATCCCGCCGGCCGCGATCCTGCTGTGGTCACTCGTCCTGTTCGGCTCCTACCGGTGGGCCGAGCGCATCTTCCTGATCATGTCGCTGGCTTTCTTCGCCTACCCCATCGCGATGATCCTCGGCCACCCGCACTGGGCCGACGTCGGCAGACACCTCGTCGTCCCCCACGTCGAACCGAGCAAGGACTTCATCCTGCTCGCCGTCGCCCTCATCGGTACGACGGTCAGCCCGTACATGCAGTTCTACGCTGCCGCAGGCGTCGTAGACCGCGGAGCCAAGCCCGAGGACTACCGGCTGATCAAACTGGACGCCATGCTCGGCGCGGTCTTCGCCTGCATCATCAGCCTGACCATCATCATCGCCACCGCCGCCGCGATCGGCGGCACCGGCCCACTCAACTCCGCCGCCCAGGCTGCGGAGGCGTTGAAACCGGTGGCCGGCCAGAACGCCGAACTCCTCTTCGCCCTCGGCCTGATCGGCGCCTCCGCCCTCGCCGGCGCGGTCGTCCCGCTCTCGGCCAGCTACGCCATAGGAGAGGCGGCCGGCGTCGAACGCTCCGTCTCCCGCAGCTTCCGCGACGCCCCGCTGTTCCTGGGCCTGTTCACCGCCCAGATCGTGCTGGGCGCCACCGTGGCGATGACCCCGGTCGACGTCATCCAACTGCTCATCGGCACCCAGGTCCTGCAGGGCCTGATCAGCCCGATCGTCCTGGTCTATCTGCTGGTCCTGACCAACCGCCGCTCCGTCCTCGGCCCGGCTGCCAACAGCCCGCGCTACCGCATCGCCGCCACCGCCGTGGTCGTCGGCGTCGCGAGCATGTCCAGCATCCTGCTCGTCCAGACCGTCCTCGGCTGGTTCGGCCTCGCCTGATCACCACCCCCGCAAGGGAGTCCCACCATGAAGAAGTACGGCCCCTACCTGGTAGGCGCAGCCCTGCTCATCTGGATCACCACCATCGTCGTACTCATCGCTTTCAGCCCCGAGCCCGCCCCCTGACCCAGAGCACCTCGGTCCGGGCCTCCCCTGCGTGGCGGACTCGCTGATACGAGGTGTTGGCGGCAGCCTCAACGGCGTCGGCACGCCCCGCATCGAGGTCGAGCGGACGCACCGGACTCAGTGATCGCCCGCATCGTGCAGATGGTCGAGGGGGCGATTGAGTCCAAGGCGCCAACCCAGTTGATCATCGAGAAGGTCGAGCAGCGGTACTCCATCGCGGAAACAGTCGACATCGCCCACCGGACCGCCGAACTGCGCTCCGCCAGAGCGGAGTTCGCCGACAGCCAGGTCCTTCCACCCTCCGGGACGGAGCACGGTCAGGCAATGCGGGCCCGGTGGTAGGACACCGGGTCAAAAGGTGGCAACGGTTTTCATCTCTCATTGATCTGAAAATCATTCCCATCTAGCGTCGAAAGCGTCGCCCCACGGCCCGGCACGCCTCCGCCGCGCGCCCGGCATCGCCCGAAGGAGCTCCGCATGTCCACCGTCCACACCCCCCGTTCCGCCCGGCCCTCAGCAAGAATCGCGCTGGTCACCGCGACGGCCGCCCTGACGGCGGTGACGGCGACCGCCTGCTCGACCTCCTCCTCGAACACCAGCGACACCGCCGCGACCGGGAGCGGCTCCGGCAAGACGATCCAGGTGGTGGCGGCGGAGAACTTCTGGGGCAGCATCGCCTCCCAGCTCGGTGGCAGCCACGTGAAGGTGGACAGCATCATCACCAACCCGAGCACCGACCCGCACGACTACGAGCCGACGGCTGCCGACGCCCGCACCGTGGCCGGCGCCCAGTACGCCATCGTCAACGGCATCGGCTACGACGCCTGGGCCGACAGGCTCCTCGCGTCGAACCCCGGCAGCGGGCGGACCGAACTGAAGGTCGGCGACCTCGTCGGGATCAAGCCGGGCGGCAACCCGCATCGCTGGTACTCCCCGGACAACGTCCACCAGGTCATCGAGAAGATCACCGCCGGCTACAAGAAGATCGACCCGGCCGACGCCTCCTACTTCGACCAGCAGAAGACCGCCTTCGAGACGAAGACGCTCGCCGGATACAACACGCTCATAGCCGACATCAAGACGAAGTACGCCGGAACCCCGATCGGTGCCTCCGAGTCCATCGTCACGCCGCTCGCCGAGGGCCTGGGGCTGAAGATGCTCACCCCGGAGACGTTCCTGGACGCGATGAGCGAGGGCTCCGACCCCACGGCCAAGGACAAGGCCACCATCGACCAGCAGATCAAGAACAAGCAGATCAAGATCTACGTCTACAACTCCCAGAACTCCACGCCCGACGTGCAGGCGCAGGTCAAGGCTGCCAGGGCGGAGGGCATCCCGGTCGCCACGGTGACCGAGACGCTCACCCCCGCCGGGGCCACCTTCCAGCAGTGGCAGACCACCGAACTGAAGGGCATCGAGCAGGCCCTGGCCAAGGCCACCGGGAAGTGAACCGAACCATGAACCCGATAGCGAAGGCCCGCGAAGCCGTCACCGCCCACAGCGCTCCTACCGTCCCCAACCGCCGGGCCGGGGACCACGACTTGGCCGAAGGAACCGGAAGCGAGCCGGTGGTCCTGCGCGGCGCTGCCGTGCGGGTCGGCGGCCGCACGCTCTGGTCGGGAGTGGACCTTCGCATCGGGGCCGGTGAGTTCACCGCCGTGCTCGGTCCCAACGGCGTCGGCAAGTCCACCATGATCAAGGTGCTGCTCGGCGCGCTGCCCGCGGCGGCCGGCGAGGTGCGGGTGCTCGGCGCCCGGCCCGGCCAGGCCAACGACCGGATCGGCTATCTGCCGCAGCGTCGCAGCTTCGACGCCACCTTGCGCGTTCGCGGCATGGATGTGGTGTGCATGGGGCTGGACGGTGACCGGTGGGGAGTGCCGCTGCCGTTCCCGAGCGTGCGTCGACGGGCCGCCCGCGCGCGGGTGGACGAGGTGATCGAGCTGGTCGGGGCGGCGGCGTACGCGCACCGGCCGATCGGTCAGTGTTCCGGCGGCGAGCAGCAGCGGCTGCTGATCGCCCAGGCGCTGGTCCGCAGGCCCGAACTACTCCTGCTGGACGAGCCGTTGGACAGCCTCGACCTGCCCAACCAGAGTGCGGTAGCCGCGCTGATCGGGCGCATCTGCCACCAGGAGGGCGTGTCCGTGGTCATGGTCGCCCATGACGTGAATCCGATACTCCACCACCTGGACCGGGTGGTGTACCTGGCCGAGGGCGGAGCCGCCACCGGTACCCCGGGCGAGGTCATCACCTCCGAGACGCTGACCCGGCTGTACGGCACGGCCGTCGAGGTGCTGCGGGCCTCGGACGGCCGGCTGGTCGTGGTGGGCCAACCGGAGGCGCCCGCGGTGCACACCGACCGGCACGACACCCCGGGGAGCGGCCATGACGCTCGCTGAGACGGATGCACCGGTCTGGTCGTGGAACCTCCTCGCCGACTTCCAGGAGATGTGGTCGTACCCGTTCATGGTCAACGCGTTCCGCGCGGGCGCGGTCGTGGCCGTGGTCGCCGCGGCCGTGGGGTGGTTCGTGGTGCTGCGTCGTCAGACGTTCGCCGCGCACACCGTCTCCCTGGTCGCCTTCCCCGGCGCCGCCGGAGCGGTCCTGCTCGGCGTCAGCGCGGTCTACGGGTACTTCACGCTGTGCGTGGCCGCCGCACTGGTCATCGCCGCCCTGCGCGGCGGCGGCGACCACGAGGAGTCCGCGCTCACCGGGACCGTGCAGGCGTTCCTGCTGGCTTGCGGCTTCCTGTTCATCGCCCTGTACAAGGGGCTGCTGGAAGGGCCGCAGACCATCCTCTTCGGTACCTTCCTGGGGATCACCTCGTCCCAGGTGACCTTGCTGACGGTGGTCGGCGCGGCCGTGCTCGTGGTGCTCGCGCTGATCGGGCGTCCGCTGCTGTTCGCGTCCGTCGACCCGCAGGTCGCCGGCGGGCGCGGGGTGCCGGTCCGGGCGCTGTCGGTGGTCTTCCTCGTCCTGCTGGGGGCGGCCACCGCCGAGGCGAGTCAGATCACCGGAACCCTCCTGGTCTTCGCCCTGATGGTCATTCCGGCCGCCACCGCGCAGACCCTTACCGCCCGCCCGGCGCTGAGCCTGGCCCTGACCGTCCTCCTGGCGTTCGCCGCGACGTGGCTCGGGCTCACCGTCGCCTACTACTCGCCCTATCCCCTGGGCTTCTTCGTGACGTCCATCGCCTTCGCCGGATACCTGCTCGCCCTGGGCCGGCGCTCGCTGCACGAGGTGCTCAGCCGGACCCCGACCCGGACCGGTGCCGCGCCCACCGCCGGGGAGGTGGCCGTATGACCGTCCTGCTGGCATCCTCCCCGCTGTCCCAGCCGTTCTTCCAGCACGCCCTCCTCGCCGGGACCGCCATCGCCGCCGCCTCCGGACTGGTCGGCTACTTCCTCGTGCTGCGCGCCCAGGTCTTCACCGGCGACGCGCTCAGCCACGTCGCCTTCACCGGCGCGATGGCCGCCCTCGCCTTCGGCGTCGACCTCCGCCTGGGCCTGTTCGCCGCGACCATCGCCATGGCGCTCCTCTTCGGCACCCTCGGCCGCCGCGCACGACCCGACGACGTGGTCATCGGAAGCGTCTTCTCCTGGATCCTGGGTCTGGGCGCCTTCTTCATCACCGTCTACACGAGGTCCCGGAGCACCACCGACGGAACCGCCGGCGTCAGCGTGCTGTTCGGCTCCGTCTTCGGCATCTCCGCCACCAGCGCGGTCGTCGCCGCGCTGGTGGCTGCCGGGGTCGGGCTGCTGGTGGTCCTCATCGCCCGGCCACTGCTGTTCGCCACACTCGACGAGGCCGTGGCCGCCGCCCGCGCGGTACCGGTCCGCCTGCTCGGCTACGGCTTCCTCGCCCTGGCCGGGATCAGCGCCGCCGAGGCCACCCAGGCGGTCGGCTCGCTGCTCCTGCTCGGCCTGCTCGCCGCCCCCGCGGGCGCCGCCATCCGGCTCACGGACCGTCCCTACCGGGCGCTCGCCCTCTCCGCCGGGCTGGCGGTACTGGAGATGTGGGCGGGCCTGTGCGCCTCGTACGCGGTGCCGAAAATGCCCCCGAGCTTCGCCGTCATGGCCGTCGCCACCGCCGTCTACGCCGCGACGTTCCTGATACGACGGCCCGCCACCGGTCCTCGTACGCGAACCGCCGTCCCCACGGCCACATGAGCGAAGACACGCTGATGGACCCCGACCGACAGCACGCCCCCACACCCTCGGCCGACGTCACACTGATCGGCCGCCACACCCAGCAACGCACCGTCGTGGTCGAGGCGCTCGTCCGGGCAGAGGGCTTCGTCAGCGCCCAGGTGCTCCACAACCGGCTCGCCGCCGACGGCTCGCCGGTCGGCCTGTCCACGGTCTACCGCACCCTCACCGCCCTGGCCGACGCGGGCCGGGCCGACATGGTCCGCGACACCAACGGCGAACGCCTATTCCGGTACCGCCCCGGCCCCGACCACCGGCACTACCTCATCTGCACCGAATGCGGCCTGAGCCGGCCCGTCGACTCCGGCCCGGTCGAGGTCTGGGCCGACGCTGTCGCCCAGACCTCCGGCTTCGCGAACGTCCGGCACACCGTCGAGCTGTCCGGGGTGTGCCCGGACTGCGGCTGACCGCGCACGGCGGCCGAACGCCGGTGAACCCGGGCGCCAGGCTCTTTCCGGGATGACGTACCGGGCGCTGTCTGGATGTCTGCGGAGGTCATGGACGTCTGTGGAGGTCAGTCGCAGCAGCCGCACGCGACATCAGGCTCCGTACGGGCAGTCGGCATCCCGGCGGACGTATGGGAGGCACAGCAGCCTTCCCCCCCGCCAGGCGTCTCTCCCCTCCTTGACGGCGACAGCGGCGAGGACGAGGACGGCGACCGGATCGGCCCAGGACCACCCGAGAACGGCATTGAGGACCAGGCCGACGAGGAGCACCGCGGACAGGTATGTGCACAGCAGCGTCTGCTTGGAGTCCGCCACCGCCGAGGCCGAGCCGAGTTCGCGCCCCGCCCGGCGCTGGGCGGCGGACAGGAACGGCATGACGGCCAGGGAGAGGGCGGCCAGCACGATGCCCGGCAGGGAGCGGGTGGCCTCGCCGGTACCGGTCAGGGCCCGTACGGCATCGACGGCGACGTAGGCGGCGAGCACGAAGAACGACAGCGCGATGATCCGCAGCGCGGTCTTCTCCCGGGCGTCGCGCACCGCGTGATCGCGGGCGGAGAACTGCCAGGCGACAGCGGCGGCGGAGGAGACCTCGATGACGGAGTCGAGGCCGAAGCCGATCAGCGCGGTGGACGAAGCCTGGGTTCCGGCCGCGAGAGCGACGACCGCCTCGACGGCGTTGTAGGTGATGGTCGCGGCGACCAGCAGCCGTATCCGCTTGGCAAGGACACCGCGCCTGGCCGGGCCGGGGCCGAGAGACAGGGATGTCGCTGCGCTCATGGTCAGCAGCACCCCTTCTCGTCGGCATCGGCACACGTCCGGTCGCCCTCGACGGCGACCACGGCGGTGCGCAGTTGGTCGAGCGCGTGACCGAGGCGTTCGCCGGCGAGTTCGTAGCGGGTGCGGCGGCCGTCGGGGACGGTGACGACCAGGCCGCAGTCACGCAGGCACGCCAGGTGGGAGGACCACCTCATGGCCGTTCCCAAGCGGAAGATGTCCCGCAGCAACACCCGCCACCGCCGCGCCCAGTGGAAGGCGGCCACGCCGGCGCTCGTGCCGATCACCGTCGACGGCGTCCTGTCCGGATTCCCCGGCGCGGGCAAGACCACCCTCCTCAACCGCGTCCTCGGCAACCGCGAGGGGCTGCGCGTCGCGGTCATCGTCAACGACATGAGCGAGGTCGACACCGACGCCGCCTCGGTACGCGGCGGCGAGGCGGCCCTGTCGCGGACCGAGGAACGCCTGGTCGAGATGACCAACGGCTGCATCTGCTGCACCCTGCGCGACGACCTGCTGGTGGAGGTCGACCGACTGGCCCGCGAGGGCCGCTTCGACTACCTGCTCATCGAGTCGTCCGGCATCTCCTCGACCGTCTTCCGCTCCGAACTGCCCTTCCACCCCGGCCGGCTGTGGACGTTCGTGACCGAGGAACTGGACAGCGGCGCATACGGGCTGATCCCGCGCTCCAAGGGCTTCTTCACGCCGGCCAGTCGCCTGCAGGTGACGGGCCTGTGGGCACAGGCAGGCTCCGTCGCCCGCTTCGAACCTTCCGCCGCCCGCGACATCGACAGTCCCGGCGCCCAGGAGCAAGACCAGGGCCTCTGGTTCAGGCGAACCCTTGGATGTAACGCTTGCTACATTCCATGGCGTGACGAATGCGAACGAAGAACCGGGGGGTCGCTGGCTCGTTCTCGTGATCAAGCTCCCCACGGAGCCCTCACGGCACCGGGTCGCGGTCTGGCGTGAACTGCGCAGGATCGGCGCGCTCTCGCTCGGCCAGGGCATCTGGGCCGTACCCGACGTGCCGGTCTTCGCCGCCGGTATCGCCCGCGCACTCGAACTCACCGAGCAGTCCGGCGGTCAGGCGGTCACCCTGAACGCGTCCGGGCGCGGCCCGGAAGACGCCGCCCGGTTCCAGGCGCTGTTCACCGCTGCCCGCTCCGCCGACTGGACGGAGTTCCTGGGCGACTGCGGCAAGTTCGAGGACGAGCTGGCCAAGGAGATCCGGATCGCCAAGTTCACCCTGGCCGAACTGGAGGAAGAGGAGCAGTCGCTGGAGCGGCTGCGGCGCTGGCACCGCGACCTGACCGCGCGGGACGTCTTCGGCGCCCCGGAGGCGGCCGAGGCGGGCGAGAGGCTGGGGCAGTGCGCCGCCGCCTGCGAGGACTATGCGGAGCGCGTCTTCGCCGCCCTGCACCAGACCCCGGGGCAGGACCGGTGAGCACGCCTGCGATCCCTCGGGCGGCACCGGCCCGGCAGATGTGGCCGCTGTACGCGGCCGGGTTCACCACCGCCTTCGGCGCCCACGGCATCGCCGCCAACCTCGGCGGACGATCGGCGGACGCGGTCACCTCGCTGCTGGTGCTCGGCGCCCTGCTCGCCCTGTACGACGGTGCCGAGGTGCTGCTCAAGCCGCTGTTCGGCACGCTCGCCGACCGGATCGGCGCCCGCCCCGTCATGATCGGCGGACTCATGGCTTTCGCCGCCGCCTCTGCCGTCTACGTCGTCGTGGACAGCCCAGGCTGGCTGTGGGCGGCCCGCCTGGGGCAGGGCGCGGCAGCCTCCGCGTTCTCCCCGTCGGCCTCGGCCCTGGTGGCCCGCCTCAACCCGGCCGCCAAACACGGCCGGGCATTCGGGAGCTACGGCTTCTACAAGTCCGTCGGCTACACCCTCGGCCCGCTGCTCGGCGGCGTGCTCGTGTGGGTCGGTGGCGGTCTGCGGCTGCTGTTCGCGGTGCTGGCGTTGCTCGGAGCCGCCGTCGCCGTGTGGGCCGCGCTGGCCGTGCCCGTCGTGCCGCCGCTGCCCAAGGCCCGGCAGACGGTTCTCGACCTGGCCCGCCGCCTGGCCGACCCCCTCTTCCTTGCCCCGACCGCCGCACTGGCCGCCGCGACCGCCGCGCTCTCGGTCGGCGTCGGCTTCCTGCCCGTGTCGGGCCGGGCCGCCGGTCTCGGCACGGTCGCCACCGGTGCCGCCGTGTCCGTGCTCGCCGCCTGTGCCGCGGTGGTCCAGCCCCGCGCCGGGCGCGGCCTGGACGAAGGACGGCTGACGACCCGCTCGGGCCTCGGCGCCGGACTGCTGCTGACCGCCGCCGGCCTGGGCTGCGCCATGCTGCCCGGCCTCACCGGCATCCTGACCGCAGCCGCCCTGATCGGCGCCGGCACCGGCCTCATCACCCCCCTCGGCTTCGCCGCCCTCGCCGCGTCCGCCCCCGCCGAACGCCTCGGCCAGACCATGGGCGCCGCCGAACTCGGCCGCGAACTCGGCGACGCGGGCGGCCCGCTGCTCGTCGCCGCCGTCGCCACGGCGACCACCCTCACCCACGGGTACGCGGCTCTGGCCGTACTGATCGCCGCCGGTCCGGTCGTCGGGCTCGTACGGCGCCGTCTCAGCAACTGATGTCGAGCGTGACGGCGGCACCCGGCGAGGTGTTCTCGGCGCGTGCGGTGCCGTCGTGGGAGGCCGCGACCGCGGCGACCAGGGAGAGGCCCAGGCCGGTGCCGGGGTGGTGCGGCTGGTCTCGGCGCGAGCGAAGCGGTCGAAGGCGTACGGGAGGAAGCCGGCCGGGAAGCCGGGGCCCTGGTCGGTGATGGACAGCCGCAACCGCCCGTCCCGGACCGTCGCGCGCAGGCCGATCGCGCCGCCGCCGTGCCGCAGGGCGTTGTTCAGCAAGGTTCCGACGGCCGGCCCCAGCCAGTGCTGGCATGCAGGTTCGGTGTGGACCGCTCCACCATCACTCGGGCCATCGGTGAGGTGCGCCCTCTGCTTGCCGAGCGAGGCTGCACCGTCACTGCCGGCGTGCGGCTACGGACTGCCGCGGAAGTCGTCGACCACCTCGGCGTGACAGGGCAGACCGGAATCGTCGACGGCACCGAGATGCACCGCACCGCCGGTTGCCCCTCCGGGAAGGCGGACCGGACCGTGGGGAGCGTGCCACGCCCGTCCGGCCGTCGCCGCCGTCAGGTATCTCGCACAGTTCCCCGCCTGTGCCCGCGGCCGTATGCGTGCCACGTGTGCCGCGAGCGCGAAGACCCTCGCGTCCGACGGACGGATGGGTATCTGACTGACCAGCTCTCAAACGGGAGAAGCCGCCTTTCCGGGACGATCTGCGAAAGGGGGGGCCGCTCGTATCGGGCTGGCGGTCTGAACCAGGATCGGCCCAGGGCCAGTCGGGAGCCGCAATGGCCCACGCGTTCAGAGTGGCGCGCAGGTGTGCCGCGGTGTCCTCCAGCCGATTCGGCCGTTCGCGCCGCGGCCAGGGCATGCCCCGCCGTCCTCGACCGGCTCGGTCACGCCCTGGACGACACCGTCTGACGTCGTGTCGGGCCCGCCCGGCCCCGGAAGTTGCGGGTGCCCGCGGTGGCCGCGCCGCATCCACGGCATGATCGGTGATCAGGGTCGAGAATCGGAAGGGTGACGCATGGGCGAGCAGACGGAGGAGATCTCGTCGTCGAGTGAGGCCGCGAACAATGCGCTGGTCCTGGCCTTCGGGAGATTGCAGGGAGCGGCGAACCGGCTGGAGTACATCCTGGGCCGGGCTCTGGAGTCGGAGTGCGGCATCACCCACCTGATGTTCGAGGTGCTGCTGATCCTGGGGCGTGCCGGTGAGCCGGGGCTGGCGATGCGGGCCATCGCCCAGGAGCAGGTGCTGACCACGGGCGGTGTGACGCGCCTGGTGGACCGGATGGAGGCGGCCGGCCTGGTCGAGCGCACCGAGGACCCCGGCGACCGGCGCGGACGCCTGGTGCGTCTTACCCCGCTGGGGGAGGAGACCACCGTGCGTGCGTCGCACGTGCACGTGGCGAACATCCGCCGCTACTTCATGGAGCCGCTGCCGCCCGAGGACCGCGACCGGTTCGCCGAAGACCTGCGGATCCTGAGCCACTCCGCACGGGCCGAACTGCCCCGGCTGCCCTGACGGACCCCTCCTGACCGTGGCCGGGTGGCCTCGCCGGTGCACCGACATCACAGGTGTGGCAGCCGTCACACGCATGGAGAAGTATCTGACGCGTCAGATACTGTTTCCTCAGGTGAACCGCTCGCATTCGGCGGGCTCCACATCCTTGCTGAGGTCATCCATGCAGTTCGTGTATGTCTTCGACGCCTACTGCGGCTGGTCACACGGCTTCTCCCCGGCCCTGCGCGAGGTCGTCACCCGCCACCCCGAGCTGCCGGTCGAGGTCGTCTCCGGCGGCCTGTTCACCGGGCATCGTCGGGTTCCCATCCGGGAGTTCGGCTACGTCCGGGGCGCGAACGCCCAGATCGCAGAGGTGACCGGCGCGGAGTTCGGCGCGGCGTACGAGAGCCTGATCGCCGACGGCTCGTTCGTGATGGACTCCGAGGCCGCCGCACGTGGTGTCGCCGCCCTGCGCCGGGCCGCCCCCGACCGTGCGGTGGAACTGGCCGTCGCGCTCCAACGGGCCTTCTACGTCGACGGCCTCAGCCTCTCCGACCCCGCGACCTGGCGGAAGGTCGCCGAGGCAGCCGGCCTGGACGCCGATGCCGTCATCGCCGCCTTCGAGGCGCCCGAGACTCAGGCGGCGGCCGAGGCCGACTTCCGCAGGGCCGCCGAGCTGGGTGTCGCCGGCTTCCCCACCCTCCTCGCCCTTGACGGCGATCGGGTCACCGCTCTGGCCCGTGGCCACGCCACCGCTGACGAAGTCGACCGGCGGCTTGCCGCCGTGCGTGCCCTTTGACCCTCTCTCCCGTCCCCCGTCCTCCCGTCCCCGCGCCCCTCCACAAAGGAGTCATCGATGAGCACCCTGTCCTTCAAGATCCTCGACCTGGATTTCCCGGTCGGCAGCCGGAACAAGACCGCCACCCTCGTCACCGGTGAGAACGACGCGCTGCTCGTGGACGCCGGGTTCACCCGCGCCGACGGGCACCGCCTGGCCGCCGAGATCCTCGACTCCGGCAAGAAGCTCACCACTGTCTTCGTCAGCCACGGCGACCCCGACTTCTACTTCGGCGCCGAGGCGATCGCCGATGCCTTCCCCGACGCCGAGTTCGTTGCCACCCCGATCGTCATCGAGCACATTCGTCATTCCTACGAGGGCAAGCTCAAGGCCTGGGAGGCTCTCGGCCCGAACCTGCCCACCCGTCTCGTCGAACTGCGGCCGCTCACCGGGGACCTGACCCTGGAGGGCCATCGTTTCGAGCTCAAGGGCGGCCCCGCCGCGCTGCCCGACCGTCACTACCTGTGGCAGGCCGAGCAGCGCGTCCTGCTCGGCGGCGTCCTGCTCTTCCAGCAGGAGCACGTCTGGGTCGCCGACACGCCCACCCCTGAGGACCGCTCCGCCTGGCTCGGGCTGCTGGGCGAGATGGCTTCCCTGGAGCCGGAGCTGGTCGTCCCCGGCCACCGTCTGCCCGATACCCCTGCCGACGCCTCCGCCATCATCGCCACCCGCGACTACCTGCTCGCCTTCGAGCAGGAGCTCGACAAGGCGGCCGACGGCGCCGAGCTGACCGAGGCCCTGGTCCAGCGCTACCCGCGCCACGGCATGCTGATCGCCGCCCAGATCGGGGCGAAGGTCGCCAAGGGCGAGATGAAGTGGGGCTGACCGGCATGACGTACGACAACAGCGGCTTCGCGACCTCCACCGCACCCGGCGACGTGGTCCGCCGCCAGTATCTGGCCTCCGCGGCGGGCGACCTGGAAGCCCTTCGGGCGACCCTCGCCCCCGACGCCGAGTGGAAGGAGATGGCCGGCTTTCCCCTCGCCGGCACCTACCGCACCCCTGACGGCATCACCGCCAACGTGATGGAGCAGCTCGCCGAGGAGTGGCACGACTGGACCGCCCACGACGACACCTACGTCGTCGACGGGGAGAACGTCGTCGTCCTGGCCCGCTACACCGCCGCCAACAAGGCCACCGGCAAGCCGATCGACGTCCGCGTCGCCCACCACTTCGTCGTACGCGGCGGGCTGATCGTTCGCTTCGAGCAGTTCGTGGACACCGCGCTCGTACGCGACGCCATGACCGGCTGAGGCTCCTGCCGCCGCCCGTCTCGGCGTGCGCAATCGCCGCTGCCCGTCAGGGGCGTTCCTCGAGCGTTGCTCCCCCTGCCGCCGGCGGTGATCGCCGCCCCGCTCACCAGCAGGGGCGGACGAGGGAGCACAGCGCGGAGCCGGCGGCGAAGACGGCCAGGCTGGTCAGGAACACCCGCCGGCGCCCGGTCCGCCCCACCGAGGCCGGTGCCGTCTTCCTCAAGGACAGACCTTTGCCCAGGAGGAAGACCCCATCCCCGGCCTGCGCCACGTCCGCCTGGTCGACCCCTACAGCTTCACCCTTGTCCCCGCCTCGATGGCCACCCAACTCGCCTCGGCCGACATCGTCCCCGTTCCCCGCACCGACCAGGACCTGCCCACCATCGACTTCGAACTCGTCTGGCTCCGCGACCGCACCGCCCCTGCCACCGCCCTCTTCCTGAGCACTGCCGGAGCGCTCACCGACCTCTGGTCCACTCGGTGTTGACGGGTCGGTCGGTGGGAAGTCGCCGGCTGCTCAAGTCGGCTTCGTTGCTTGTTCTGGAATTCGGGTTCAGATCTCCTCAGCGGCATCCGCCGCCTCGGCTCAGGTGCCCTCGCGACACATGCCTGCCCCGGCCGGCCTGCCCGCCGGGGCGGACGGTCAGGCGGAAGCCGCTTGACCGGCACGGAAGATGGCAGAGGTTTCGGCTACTCGGCGGCCGAGGTGCTGGGCGGTGGCGATATCGGCTTTGTGTAGTGCCTCGGCTCCCTGGACGACATTGCTCTGGGCAGCGGCACCGAGATGGAAACCGAGTCGGTTGAGGTCGTTTTCGGACGCCTGTGAACTGTTCCAGCCCGGCGGCAGGCCGAGGTTTACCCAGTGCATGCCGAGTTGAGCGGCGAGCATCGTGAAGAACTGCAGGGTGTGCAGTTTGTCGCCGCTCTTGGCCCCGGAGTTGGTGAATCCGGCGGCGAGCCTGTTCCGCCACGTGGCCGGCACGAAACGCTTCGAGGTGGCCTCGGCGAAGGTGTGGAAGGCGCCGGATGCGGTGGCCATGTAGGTGGGCGACCCGAAGATGATCGCGTCCGACGAATCCATCGTGGTCCACTGCTCCTCGGTGATCTCGTCAACCTTGACCAGGTGGACGGCCGCTCCGGCGTCGGCCGCGCCGGAGCGGACCGCCTCGGCGAGCACGTTGGTATGGCCGTAGCCGGAGTGGTAGGCGATGGAGACGATGGGACGGTCCGAATGCGGTTGCATGCAGGAAGCCTTTTTGGTGAGTAACAGAAGGCCTGGTGACACAGGCCTGGTCGGCGTTTGACGTCCGGTGGCGATACGCCATGTGCGACGCGGCATGGCGGAGGTCGGCGGCCTGCTCCGGAGCGGGCCGCGGGAATGAGGTATCAGGCAGGTCAGCGGGAGGCGATGAGCTCGGCCACCGCCTGCGAGGCCTGGACGGCGCGGGCGAAACCGCCGGGAATCGTGGTCATGTAGACGATCTCCTTCAGTTCCTCCTCGGTGACTCCTGCGTTGAGGGCGTAATCGCCGTGGACCTTGATGAAGTCACCGAGGCCGAGTGCCGCGAACGCGGCGACGAGCGCGAGCTGGCGTGTGCGCACGTCGAGCACGGTGCGGGCGTACCGCCCGGGTGCTCGCCCGCGCGATCTGCGCAGTCAGAGACGGGCCTTGCTCACCGGAACGGTGACGGAGCGGCAACTGACACCTCGGCAACTGCATCGGTGTGCGAAACAGCCCCGAGCATGCCTGCTGATCATCCTGGCGCACCGAGGAACTCCAAGATCCCCGACAGAGCCAGGCTGACTGTCGGGGATCATCCGTACGACACCAGTAGTCGGCGGACCGGCCTCAACTGCGCAGAC
>NZ_JBHXLU010000147.1:0-18172 GCF_042720695.1 Streptomyces sp. NPDC058457
CCCTCACCCTGCTGCTGTGCGTGCTCACCGGCCCGGAGGCGGACGACCTCGCCGAGTTCTACACCGGCTACCGGTCCCTCTCGCCGTTGCGCAACGGGCTGGCCGTCGCCGGTGACTACATCTCCGCCGCGACCGTCCTCACCATCGGGGGGATCATCGCCCTGTGCGGTTTCGACGGCATAGTCCTGGCCCTCAGCGCCCTGCTGTCGCTGCTGTTGCTGATGTTCCTACTGGCCGAACCCCTCCACAACACCGGCCGCTACACGATGGGCGACGCGCTGGCCCGCCGCCATCCGGCCCGGTCGGTACGCGTCAGGGCCTGCCTGGTCACCCTCGCCGCCCTGGTCCCGATGATGGTCGTCCAGCTCGCCGGGGTCGGTGAACTCCTGGCATACGTCCTCGGGTTCACCGACCCCGGCATGAAGAACGGGTGCATCGCCGGGGCCGGTGTCCTCATGATCAGTTATGCCGCGCTGGGCGGGATGCCCGGGACCGCGCTGGTCCAGATCATCAAGACCGTGGCGCTGCTCGGCTCCGGGCTGGTCGTGAGCGTGCTGATCCTGCGCGCGTTCGACTGGCAGCCCCAGGCGCTGTTCCACGCGGCGGCGCGGCGGAGCGGGGCGGGCGACGCCTACCTGACCTGGGGGCTCCAGTACTCCAGCAGCCCGCATCCGGCCCTGGACATGGCCAGTACCCAGTGCGCCATCGTGCTGGGCGGCGCCTGCCTGCCGCACGTCACCATGCGGATGTACACGGCGGGCACGCCGCGCCAGGTCCGCCGCGCGATGTCCTGGGCGGTCTCCTCGGTGACCCTGTTCATCCTGATGCTCACGCTGGTCTGCACCGGCGCGACCGCGCTGGTCGGGCACGACCGCATCGCCGCCGCCGACGCGCACGGCACCACCGCGTACCTGCTCGGCGCCCGTGCCGCGTTCGGCACCGGCCTGTCCCGGCCGGAGAGCCTGCTCTTCGCCACCGTCACCACCGCCGTCTTCCTCACCCTGCTCGCCTCCGTCGCGAGCATGACGCTGGCCTGCGCCAACACCCTCGCCCACGACCTGACCGCGTCCCGCGCCACGCCCTGGGCGCCGGCCCGGGAACTCGCGCTCGCCCGGTGCAGTGCCCTGGCCGTCGGCGTCCCCACCGTGCTCCTGGCCGTCGTCGCCCAACGGCGCAGCCTTCAGCCCCTGGCGACGGTCTCCTTCACCCTCGGCGCCTCCGCCATCGCCCCCGCGCTCCTCTACACCCTCTTCTGGCGCCGTTACACCCGCACCGCGCTCCTGGCCACCCTCGTCGTGGGCTCGCTGAGCGTGCTCGCCCTGACCCCCGGCACCACCCTGGTCTCCGGGACACCGCTGTCCGCCTTCCCGGACGCCGACTTCGCGTGGTTCCCCTACAACACGCCCGCGCTCGTCTCCGTGCCGGCGGGCTTCCTCGCCGGCTGGCTCACCACCGTCCTGGCCGGCCGGCGGGCCGCCGACCGCGAACGCAGCCGCTACGCGTCCCACGAGCACCGTCTGCTCACCGGCCCGCCGCCACGCCATTCGGCACAGTAGGGCCGACGGGCCCCGGCCCGGGGGCGGTAGGCCGAGAAAGGCCCTGGCTCCGGGTCGGGGGCGAGTCGGGTCGGGTCGGGGGAAGGGGTCGGGGAAGGGACGGAGCCGGGAGTGGCGTGGACGGGCGGCGCCTACCTGGCCGGGGGCGGGTCCTGCAGGCCGGCGGTCATGGAGGTGGCAGCAGCGTTGAGACCGGCAACCGCGGCCTTGGGCAGCGCCCCGGCGACCTTGGTGGCGAGGTCACGGGGCTGGTGGGGGGCAGATCCGTCCGCGTGGGCGGGGGCGGCGAGCGCCAGGCCCGTCAGGGCGAGCGCGGTGGCAGTGATGATCCTCTTCATGCCCTGAGGAACGACCGTCTCCCGCCGGGGACACGACCGGCGGCGCCTCACCTCGGAACGCGGCCCCGACCCCGAGCAGCGGCCGTGGCCCGGTGGGATCAGTCTGGATGCCGGAGAGCGGGGCCGGGCAGGGCCGCCACCGGTTACGCGGCCCGGGCGCTGGGGGGGGCCGGGAGCGCAGTGGGCGCCTCGCTCCCGCAGGGTCACCCGTTCCGTCGGGGCCGGAGGGCTCCGGACAAGGCCGCCACGTCCGCGGCCCTGTACACCGGTACATCACCGCCCGGCAGGCCCGCCAGATCCTCGCCAACCCTCAACTGGCCGTCTACGACAACCCCAACGCGCTGTTGACGTGCGTCTACAAGCGCGACAAAGCCCCTGTGCCATCGCGGCATCAAGGACACTCCCAGTCTCGACCAGTCCGTCCCCACCTGCGCGAACATTGCCCGCACCGATCAACACGCCGCCAGCCTCCGGCACCGCGCCACCGTGCTCGATCAGCGGGCAGCCCACGTCCCCGGGCCGCTCGGCAAGCGGCTGCACGGCAACGCCGAACGCCTGCGCGACCTCGCCGATACACACCACCGCACCCGTATCACCCTCCAGGACGGAACCGCGTGACCCCGCACCCGACGAACGCGACCGTATCCGCACGGCCATGGACCGCATCCTGCACGCGCAGGTCGGAGCCCGCGGACAAATCCCGGACTCCGAGATCCGCCTGCGCAACCAGATCGTCAAACTGAAGGAACTCCGCCAGCAGGACGCCACGGAGCCGGCCCAGCTGCGCACCGACGTCGACCACCTCGTACGCGCCGTCAACCAGCTGACCATGAAGAACCGGCAACTGCGTGGTGCGCTGTCCCAACCCCGAATCGCCGTCGCGGCATTACCGCCCCAACCTCGCTCCGACCGGATCTCGTGATTCCGTTCAAGGGCCCGCTGGATCTTTCAAAGACCGAAGATGCAAGGACGAGCGCCAGCCGCCGCCCTGATGAGAAACAAGGCCGTAGACAGGGTCTACTCCTGTCCGTTGCCCGACGTCGGCGGCTCTCGCATGCGGAAGACCCCTTCTGGGATCAGTTCCGTTTGCCCTGGGGCTCCCCCGCAGGCTGTCGCACGGCGCGGCCACGCCAACAGCACCGGCAGAACGCGGAGTTCACTGCGGCGGCTGAGACGTCATACGCCTGTCGTCGAGCCGGGGCGGACGATCATCAGGACCACCACGACCAGCCACACGAGGGCGAACAGACCGGTGATCATCGACAGGCGGGGCAGCCTGGCGATCAGTGACTCTGTGGCGCTCTGCGTCGGGTCGGACCTGTCGAGCTGGGTGATCACGTTGTCCTGGGTGCCGAGCACCGCGATACCCAGCAGGACGGCGGCCACCGCTGTCAAAGCCATGGAGGCGATGAGCCAGGCGCTGCCCATCACGCCCATCACCTGGGCGGTGCCGACACCGAAGGCCGGGACGGAGATACCGGCCACGGCGTAGACCCGGCAGATCCGGTGCAGCAGCCGTACCGCAACCTTGGCCGACTGCTGCTCGGGTCCGTCGGCCAGTGCCTGGCGCGCGAAACGCGGGAACAAGCTCGCCGCGACGGTGACTGGTCCGATGAGCAGGATCGCCCCCAACACGTGGACGCTGAGCAGGAATTCGGCCATGCCGATGTCTCTCTTTCGCGCCTTCGCGCGCACGCTGGCGCGGAGCGTCAGGCTCACGGTTTCAGTCTGGCTTGGACCGGGCCCACGGGATCACAGCACCGCCAGGAGGGCCGCTCGTCCGGAAGGCCGACCGTCATCTTGACCGGTGCTCGGTTCGTGGGCAGTGCCGGTGTTTGTGCTTGAACTGTTCAGCGGTCCGCTCACGCATCAGTGGATGTCCGGGGACTGGTGAACCTTCTGGCGGACGAACATTGCCGCAGGCACGGCCATGGCGATCAGTACGACTCCGCCTATGACGTTCCCCAGGTGCACGGCGTCGGTGAACGCCCTCGGTACCGCCGTTCCCACCACGCGGGCGAGGGAAGCGGGGAGGTCCGCTCCGCCACCCCCGTGTGACGCGCCCTCCACGATCCGGTCCGCCCGCGGCGAGGGGATGCCTGCCTTGAGGAGACGGTCTTGCAGGTTCCGGGGGAAGCGGCTGGTGACGATCGTTCCGAGCACGCTGGGGCCGAGCACGGTTCCCAGCTGACGGGCCATGTTCACCGCTGCCGATGCCATGCCCTCCTGCTCCGTCGGGACGCTGTTGACCGCGGCGGCCGTCGAAGGCGCCGTCAGGAGGCCCGCGCCGATGCCGGCGATGAACAGTCCCGGCCACATCGCCCCATAGCCTCCCGAGGCGTCGGTCGCGAGCAGAGCGAGGGAACCGGCGCCGATCAGGAGCAGACCCGCGGTGATCAAAGGGGTCAGGCCGATCCGGCGTACCAGCACCCTGGCCGCGATCACGGTGACCAGGAGGAATGTTCCGAACAGCGGCAGCAGGCGAACGCCGACGGCGACGGGGCTGGTCTGTCCTACACGTTCCATGTAGAGCACGCTGAGCAGGGCGACGCCGACCAGTCCGAAGACGCTGACAGCGGCGACGCCCATCACGGCGGAGAAGGAGGCGCTGCGGAAGAGCCTCAGGTCCAACATGGGGTCGGGGTTGCGGAGTTCCACGCGTACGAACAGGAACAGGGATGCGGCGAAGACCACGTACATGGTGAGGATCGGTGCCTTGGTGTATCCCGTGGAGCCGCCCTGGATGATCGCGTAGGTGGCCGAGGCCGTCATCACAGTGCCGAGGACGAGACCCGCGAGGTCGGGCTTGCGCGTGGGGTGCCTTGACTCGGCCACGAAGGCCGGCGCCAGAAGGATGGCCGCGCCGGCGATGACGATGTTGGCGAGGTAGACGGCGTGCCAGGAGAAGTGTTCGAGCAGGGCTCCGGCGAGGATCGGGCCGACGGCCAGGCCCACTCCGGAGCACGCGGCCCAGATTCCGATCGCGGCGGTGCGCTCGTGCGGGTCGGTGAAGGTGGCGCTGACGATCGCCAGGCTCGTCGGCAGTACGGCCGCCCCGCCGAGGCCCGCGATGGCCTGCGCGGCGATGAGCATGCCGGCACTGTCGGCGAAAACGGCGAGCACGCTGCCGACCAGGAAGACGGCGGTACCCAGGCTGAACACGCGCCGGCGCCCCACGAGATCGCCGAACGTTCCCGCGGACATCACGAAGCTCACGACAGCGAGGCTGTACGCGCTGGTGATCCACACGAGCGTGCTCGCGGTCACCTGCAGGTCGGTCTGTATGTCGCCCAGGGCCGAGATGGTGGAGGTGACGTCGACGAAGGCCATCATCACGCCGAGGCAGACCACCAGGAGGCCGAGCCAGCGGGACCGCCCGCCGTCGGCGCCCGCGGCGCGGGAAGCCTGAGCGGGAACGGACGCCGTCATCGGACCACTGCCTTCTTCTGCGATACGCCCAGCGACACCACGCCCGCGACGGCCATGAGTGCCATCGTGACCAGCCACGCGTGTCGGTAGGTGTTCAGGGAGGCGCCACCGGAGGCGGTGCCGAGCATGGCGACCAGGATGCTGATGCCGACGACCGAGCCGATCTGCGTCGACATGGTCACGATGGCGCTGCCGGTGGCGGCCTCCTCAGGACGCAGACCGACGGTCGCGGAAGAGACGACGGTCGGGAGCGCCAGCCCTGCGCCGAACCCGAAGAGCAGCCAGCAGGGGAAGGCTCCGGATAGGTAGTTCGGGTCGTCGTGCAGCAGGAGGACGAAGAGCAGGATGCCGACGGAGGCGATCGCGCTGCCGACCGCCGCGACGACACCGGCCGGGATCCGGAACCGGCGCTGGAGGGTCTCACTGATGGTGGCGGCCACCGCGAATCCGATCGGGCCGGGAAGACTGGCACATCCGGTCTTGATGGCGGAGTAGTGCCAGTGGTTCTGCATCCAGAGGATCGACGACAGCAGGAGGCTGCCGAACGAGGCCACTTGCAGCATGCCGGCCAGGTTCGCGGAGGCGAAGATCCGGTCACGGAAGAGCGAGAGGTCGACCACGGGCACCCGGTGCCGTGACGAGCGGAACAGGAACGCGATCATCCCGGCCGCTGCCACGGCCAGGGACGTGACGACCCGGGTGTCCGACCAGCCCCAGTCGGGTGCCTTCACGATGCCGAGTGCCAGCGCGCCGACCATGACGATCAGCAGGACGCCGCCGAGCAGGTCGGGGATGCGGGCGTCCTGTTCGTGCTTGGCGTTGGAGATGAGCCGGGCGGCCAGCGCGATGGCGAGCAGTCCGAACGGAATGTTCACCAGGAACAGCCACCGCCAGGATGCCTGGACCAGCAGCCCGCCGAAGATCGGTCCGCACACCCCGGACAGCGAGCCCGCGGTGAACCAGATCTTGACGTACCGCTCCACCTTGTCGGCGGGTGCGCTCGTCAGGACCAGACCGAGGCTGGCGGGGGTCAACAGCGCTGCGCCCACCGCCTGGAGGGCACGGAAGACGACCAGCACCCACACATCGCCGGCCAGCGCGGCCCCGAGGCTCGCCGCAACGAAGACACCCATACCGAGAAGGAAGCCGTTCTTACGTCCGAAGCGGTCGGCGAGCCGTCCGGCAGGGACGAGAAGGGCGGCGAAGACGATCGCGTAGCCGTTGAGCACCCAGCTCAGGTCCGACAGAGAGGTCGAGCCCACGCCCTGGCCGATGTTCGGCAGTCCGACGTTGGTGATCCATACGTCGAGCTGGCCGAGGAAACTCGCCATGGCCAGCACGGCGAGGATGAGAGCCGGACGGGTGTTCGAGGAGCCTTCACCTCCCCCGTGCGTCAGCGGAGGTGCCATCTGATCTTGCGAAGACATGCGTCTTGTCCGTTCCGTGGGCTTTGAGGGGTGCCGAGAGCGGCTGGCGGCATAGTTCTGGACCGCTTCGTCAAGAACCCTATGGACTTCTGGAACGACCTGTCAAGAATGCTGGGAGGGCCCGCACACCGGGCGTGCCGTCATGTCTGCACCGACTCCGCCGTGTGGCGGAACACGGCCCGGTACTCCTGGGGAGAGGTGCCGAGATGCCGGTGGAACGCGGCCCGCAGGGAGGCGGGAGCACCGAAGCCGGTGAGGCGGCCGACCTGCTCGACGGGAACGGCGCTCGCCTCCAGCAGTTCGCGTGCCCGGTCGATACGCGCATCGGTCAACCAGGCCATCGGCGTGGTGCCGGTCTCCTCGCGGAAGCGGCGGATGAAGGTCCGCCGGGGCATATGGGCCCGCTCCGCGAGGTCGTCCACAGTGAAGGTGGCCGCGAGGTTGTCGAGCATCCACTCACGCAGGGGAGCCAGTTCGTCCCCGCTGGCCTCGGGGCGGAACTGTTCGATGAACTGCGCCTGGCCTCCCCGTCGCCGTGGCGGCGCGACGAGGTCCCGGGCGCGGATGTTCGCCGCCGCCGCGCCCAGGTCGGTGCGGATCAGGTGCAGGCACAGATCGATCCCAGCCGTCACACCGGCAGAGGTGAGGATGTCGCCGTCGTCGACGTAGAGCTGGTTCGGCAGGACGTCGATGCGCGGGTAGCGCCGTCGCAGTTGCTCCGCGTGCCGCCAGTGCGTGGTGGCGGGGCGACCGTCGAGCAGTCCGGCCGCGGCGAAGGCGAAGACCCCGGTACAGATGGAGACGAGCCGGGAGCCCCGGGCGTGGGCCGCCCACAGCGCGGCCAGGAGCTCCGGTGAATGGGGGGTGTCGATGTCGTCGTAGCCCGGGACGATCACGGTGTCGGCGTCCTCCAGCGCTTCGAGGCCGGCGGTGACCGTGATCGCGAAGCCGGATCCGGGCACGGGTCCGGGCCCGCTCTCCGCGCACACGGTCAGCCCGTAGTGCAGGTCCGTCGAGAAGATCTGCGTCGCGGCGCCGAACTCGAGCGCGAGCACTCCGGGCAGTACGAGCACGGCGACATGGTGTCTGTTCGTCATAGTGGCACGACAGTAGCGATGCATGGCATCAGTGCCACTTTTCGCGCCGGAACCGCTTTCGTAGCGTCGAGGCATGACCGACATCCCCACCCTCTCGGACAGGCTGCACGACGGCGTACTCGCTCTCCCCTCCGGTCCGCTCGTCGAGGCGAGCCTCGCTGCCGCCCGCGCGGCGGTGCATCCGTCCGTGCTGAACCACTGCATCCGCGGCTTCTACTGGTCCCGCCTGTTCGCCGCCCACGAGGGGGTCCTGAACGACGCGGACTACGACGAGGAGCTGCTCTTCGCCGCCAACGTGCTGCACGACCTGGGCACCAGGCCGGACGCACCGGGCCTGCTCCGGTTCGAGATCGAGAGCGCCGATCTCGCGGCCGCTCTGCTGACCGGTCTCGGCGCCCCGACCGGGGATGTCGACAAGGTCTGGGAGGCCATCGCCCTGCATACCACTCCGCAGATCCCCGAACGCCTGGGGCTGCTCACCCACCTGACCTACGAAGGCATCTGGGTGGACTTCGGCAAGAACGCCGGCCTCGTGGCCGCGGAGCAGAAGCAGATCCACGCCGCGTATCCGCGGCTGCGGATGGCCCACCATCTGGCCGAGGAAGTCCTTGCCCACGGTGCCCGCTCCGAGACAGCCGCGCCTCCCTACGCGCTCGCCTTCCATCTCGCGCAGGAGCGGGCGGCGGACGGCGTCACGACCATGGAGCGGGGCGTGCTCGACGGGCCGTGGGGCGAATAGCCGTCACTGAACCTCTCCAGGCTTCCCGAGAAAGCCGGGAAGTCAACCACGAGAATGAGAAGCGGAGTCAAGCAGTGTCGGATTTTGCGGAGTTCACGTTCCGAGCGCAGCCTGGTTTCGACGAGGCCGTGGCTCGGGAGATCGTCACCGGTTCGATTCCCGTCAGGACGATCGTCATGTATTGCTTCGACCCGCGGGCGGCCGGGGCCGCCCAGGCGGTGGCCGATCACTTCGGCGACGAGGTCTACCCGGGTGAACTGCTCCTCAGTGAGACCGGCAGGAGGATCGGTTCCACGGCGACGGTGTTCCCCCTGATCGTCGGGGGCGGTCGCGCGGCGGACGCCCTTCGTTCGATCACGGTCTCCCAACACCTCTTCGGAATCGAGCGCGTTGTCGTCGTCCACCACTCCTTCTGCGGCGCCACCTCCTTCACTGCGGAGGGAATCACCTCCGCAGTGAAGGAAGAACAGCACTCCGACATCTCGTCGTTGTACGACTGGGACGGCATCGCCATCACCGACTTCGAAAAGTCGCTCAACTACGACGTGAGCCTGATCCGCAACAGCCCGGGCACCCCGAAGCACGTGGAGATCCACAGCCTTTTCTACGACATCGATTCCGGCGAGCTGACCGAACTCGTTCGCGACGTTCCCGCCGAGGCTGCGTAGCTGTCGAACGCTCAGGGCACGGCAGCCGGTACGTCGAGCGATATCACGGCGACGGCCAAGGTGAAGTGCCCTGCGGCGACCAGGCGCCTCGCCGCCGCTGTGCCCGGGTCTGACTGCCGCTGCGCTTCGTGGAGCGCGAGCAGTCCGGAGAGCACGGCCGAATCGGTTGCCTCATCGAGGATCTGCTCTACCGTGAACTCGCCTTTGCTCGCCGGCTCCTGGGCCCGCTTGACGGCCTGTGCCGGGGATTCCAGCAGGTCGGCGAGGAAGTCTGCGCCGACGTCCGTCCGGGCCGGGACCGCTTCCTTCTCGGCCGAGGTGCATCGTACGGCGTCCCGAGCACGTGCCGCCTCCACCCGCGTACGAGCAGACCGGCAGAGGCCGACAAGCGGCCCGAGGTTCACCAGAACGTCGGACCGTGTGGGCGGGGCCTCGGCGACCGGCCGGTACACCTCACCCGCGGCCCGTGCGCAGTCGCCGATCAGTTCGGTGAGGGCGACGAGCAGCCAGGCGTGCCGATGGCAGCGGGCGAACGGCTCCGCGCGGCTCGGTGCGGTCATCAGCGGAGCCTCAGTGCCTTCATGACACGGAGGCTCAGGCTGATGAAAGCCGCGTACTGCTGATCGTCCATGCCCATCGACGGGGCCAGCGGAAGTATCCGCTGCGTGGCGACGGTCTGCGACTCCGTGTAGCTGAGGATGCCTTCGAGGCCGTGCCGGCGGCCGAGTCCGGAGTCCTTCATGCCGCCCATCGGGGACCGGACGCTGCCGTGGGCGGACGTGTAGCCCTCGTTGATGTTCACGGTGCCGCTCTGCAGACGGCCCGCGATGCGTTCGCCGCGCCGCGTGTCCTTCGTCCAGACACTGGAGTTGAGGCCGTACGGCGTGGCGTTCACCCGCTCGATCGCCTCGCCCTCGTCGGTGAAGCGGTACACCGACACGACCGGTCCGAACGTCTCCTCCGCGTGGACGGCCATCGTGGGCTCCACGCCGTCCAGGACGGTCGGCTCGTAGAAGAAGGGGCCGATGTCGGGGCGGGGCTTGCCTCCGGTGAGGACGGTGGCCCCCTCGGCAACGGCCTGATCGACGTGCCGGGACACCGTTTCCAGTTGGCGTCGGCCCGCCAGCGACCCCATGCCGACCCCGTAGCTCAGCGAGGTGCCGAGGGTGAGCGCACTCGTGCGCTGGACGAACCGCTCCAAGAACGCGGGTGCGATCGAGGAGTGGACGAAGATCCGCTCGGTCGACAGACACAACTGGCCGGCCGAGGTGAAGCTTGTGCGCACCGCGCCCTCGGCCGCCTTGTCCAGGTCCGCGTCGGCCAGCACGAGCAGGGCGTTCTTGCCGCCCAGTTCGAGTGACGCGCCGACCAGCCGGGTCGCCGCGCGGGCCGCGACTTCCCGCCCGGTGCGGACGGAGCCGGTGAATGCGACGTAGTCGGCCCGGTCCACGACGGCGGACCCGACGACCCGACCGTCGCCGATGACGATTTGCCAGACGTCGGGCGGCAGCCCGGCCTCGATGAGCTGCCGGCGCGCCCACAGCGACGTCAGGGCGCTCTGCGTGTCCGGTTTCGTCACCACGGCGTTGCCTGCGACGAGAGCGGGGAGCGCGTCCGCCAAGGAGAGTTCCAGTGGGTAGTTCCAGGGGACGATCTGCCCGACCACACCTCGCGGGTGATGCCACTCGGTGACTTTCGTGAGCACCGGAAACGCACCGAGGTGCCGCCGCGGCCGGAGGTACGCGGGGGCCCTGCGCCCGTAGTGCCGGGCCACCACGGCGGCTCCCTGCACTTCCTCGTGTGCGTGCAGGCGGGCCTTTCCTGTCTCCACCTGGACCAGGTCCATCGCCTCGGCCTGTCTGTCCAGGAGGATGTCGTGAAACCGGAGCAGTACCGCCGCACGCCTGCGCACCGAGAGCGAGGCCCACTCTCGCTGCGCCTGACGGGCCCTGCTGAACGCCACCTCCACATCGCGGGGTGACGACTCGGGCAGTTCCGCCACCACCTCGCCCGTCATGGGGGTGCAACTCACCGTACGACCGCTGCCCTCCACCCCTCGCGTGAGGCGAAACACCAGGTCAGAGGTGATCACATCGGTCGCCGTCCGGTTGCTTCGTGCCCCAGCGGGGTTGCCGTCACCGGGAGCGAGGTAGTTGATTCCGCCATGCGAGGACATGCGTCTCATCCGTTCTGCGGGATTCGCGGGATGCCGTGGGCAACGACCGCAGGATTCTGGACCGCCGCGTCAGGAACCGTATGGATTTATGGAACGGAATGTCAAGAATCCTCGTGCTGCCTGTAGGCTGACGGCCATGGGGCGCCCACCAGGATTTGACAAGGACAAGGTCGTACAGGCCGTCGAGCGACAGTTCCGCCGTACCGGATACACCGGCACCAGCGTGGACGACATCGCCAGGGCCGGCGGGCTGGGCCGCGGCAGCCTCTACGCCGCTTTCGGCGACAAGAGCCGGCTGTACCTGCGCACGCTGGAGGCGTACTGCGACCGCACCGAGACCGCCTGGGCGGCCGTACTCGACGGCCCCGACGACACCGCGCTGGAACGGCTGCACGCATACCTGGTCAAGTCGGCGCGATTCGTGCACGACGACCCCGACGGGCTCGGCTGCATGGTGACCGGCTTCGTCATCGAGGGAGCCGACCCCGATCCACAGGCCGCCGCCCGCGTCAAGCAGGCCCTCGGGAGGATCGAGGGTTCACTGGTCGAGTGCGTGCAGGCGGCGCAGCGCCACGGCGACCTCGACACCGAGGCGGACGCCCGCGAAATCAGCCGGCTGCTCATGGCGATCAACCGGGGCATGGAGGTGCTGGCCAGGGGCGGGCTCGACGCGGCCGCGCTGGAGCGCGTCGCCGATCAGGCTTTCACGGGGCTCCCCCTCACGGCACGGGCCCGGTCCCGGCGGGTTTCCCGCCCAGCCGTCTCGGGCGCTTCCTGAACGCTGCCCGTTCGAAGGCCCGCGCTCCGCGGCGCGGTCAGCGCGCCGCGGCGAACGACTCGATGTAGTCCAGGGCCCCGTACAGTGCGTCGCGCAGCGGGGTGCTGTCTTCGGCCGCCTGGTCCAGCAGGGCTCCGCCCTGGAAGGCGGCCGTGAGCAGGTGGGCGAGCGCGGCCGGATCGGCCTCCGGCCGCAGTTCTCCGCGTTCGCGCATCCTGCCCAGGCCGCGCCTGAACAGCGCCTGCCACCGTTCGAAGCCGTCAGCCACGGCGTCCCGGTGAGAGGGCTCGGTCTTGACGACCTCGGCGGCCAGGGAGCCGAACGTGCACCCGCCGCGCAGCATGTGCTGCGACGCGATGTAGGAGTCGGCCCACCGGCGCAGGGCGGCGAAGCTGTCCAGCTCGCCCAACTCCGGTGCTTGATGGCGGGCGACGATGCTGTCGGCCTGCCAGGCGAGCACCGCGCGCACCAGGGACTCCTTGGTGGGGAAGTGGCGCGTCAGCTGTGAGCCGCTGACTCCGGCGGCCTCGCGAATCTGCTCGTTGTTGGTGTTCTGCACACCGTGTTCGTAGATCAGCTCGGCGGCCGCCCTGACGATGCGTTCGCGCGTGGCCAGGCCCTTGGCGGTGAGCTTCCGAGTCGAAGCTTGGCCGGTGGTGGTCATGGTCACCACTGTAACCCAAAAAAGGGCTTGACAACCCATTCTGCGAGAGGTCTCCTGGAGGCAGACCAAAAAGGGCTGCCAAGCCCTTTCCTCTGGGAGGGTGGACAGGATGCCCACACAGGCTGCACCGCAGGCGGTGACGGCGACCCGCCGCAGCGGCCCGGCTCCGGCCGTCACCGAGGCCGGCCACCCGCGCCGCTGGAGCATCATGGCGGTGCTGGGTGCCGTCGCCTTCATGGCGCAGCTCGACTTCTTCGTCGTCAACGTCGCCCTCGACGGAATCGGCCGGTCCTTCCCGGGCACGGGGGTCGCGAGCGCGTCGTGGGTGCTGTCGGCCTACGCGATCGTCTTCGCCGCCGTGCTCGTGCCCGCCGGCCGCATCGCGGACCAGTGGGGACGTAAGAAGATGCTGCTGTCCGGAGTAGCGCTGTTCACCCTCACCTCCGCCGTCGCGGCCGCCGCACCGAGTCTCGGTGTACTGGTCGCCGCCCGCGCCTTCCAGGCCGTCGGCGCGGCGATGATCGTGCCGACCTCGCTCGGCCTGCTCTACCCCAGCTTTCCCAAGCGCCGGCACACCCTGGTGGTGGGTCTGTGGGCGGGCGTGGGCGCGATCGCGGCCTCGGCCGGCCCGCCCGTCGGCGGGCTGCTCGTCACCCTCGACTGGCGGTGGATCTTCCTGATCAACGTTCCCGTCGGCATCGCCACCCTCGTCGCCGGTGCGCTGCTGCTGCCCGAGGTGCGCCAGCCCAGGGGTGCCGCCCTGCCGGACCCGGTCTCCGCCCTCGCACTACTGCTGGCCGTGAGCCTGCTGGTGCTCGCCACCGTCCAGGGGCCCGGGTGGGGCTGGACGGACATCCGCACCCTGGCCCTGTTCGTCGCCGCCGCCCTGGCAGGGGCTGTGACCGTCGAGCGCACCCTGCGCGCCAAGGTACCGGTGATCGAGAAGCAGTTGTTCGCCAGCAGGCCGTTCACCGCCGCCACCGTGGCCCTGTTCCTGTTCTCTGTCGGCTTCGCCATCGTCCTGCTCAGCACCGCCCTGTTCATGCAGGAGGTCTGGCACTTCAGCCCGCTGCGCGCAGGCGTCTCGATCGCCCCGGCCCCTCTTGCCTCGATCGCCTTCGCCATGAGCGCGGGGCCCATCCAGAGCCGCTTCGGACGCACCGCCCCCGCCGTGACCGGGACGCTGGCCATGGCATGCGCCGCCGGATACTGGCTCGCGACCGTGCACACCACCCCCGACTACTGGGGCGGCATGTTCCCGGGCCTGATCCTGGTCGGCCTGGCCGGCGGTCTGGCCCAAGCGCCCCTGTTCGCCGCTGCCGGCACCCTCGCACCCGAGCGTGCCGCCACCGGCAGCGCCGTTCTCAACATGAGCCGGCAGATCGGCAGCGCGGTGGGCGTGGCCCTGCTCGTCGCCCTTACCCCCCAGGCCACGACCAGCGGGTTCGACCATGCCTGGTCCGTCCAGGCCGGGACCGGAATCGTCGCGGCCGCCGCGCTGCTCGCCCTCCGGCCCCGCCGCACACCCTGACCACCCGGCCGCGGCCGCTCGGGGCGGGCCGGCAAGCCGACCACGGCCACCGGTCGAACCGGGATCGCACCGCCTCTCCCCCCCGTCTTCTGCGGCAACCGCTCGAAGGACTGACGCTGGAGTTCCCGCCGGCGCCCTCTCAAGAAACGGAGATCACCCTCATGGAACGCAACCTCCTCGTGGTCGGAGCCACCGGTAAGACCGGCGGGCACACCACCGAACTCCTGCTCCAGCGAGGACACCGCGTCCGCGCACTGGTCCGCGGTCTCGACGGACGCGCCGAACGGCTCGCCTCCCTCGGAGCGGACGTCGTGGAAGGCGACGTCCTCGACCTGGACTCCCTGGCCGCAGCGACCAAGGGGATCGACGCCCTGTACTTCACCTATCCGATCCGCCCCGGCCTGATGGACGCCACCGCGAACGTGGCCCAGGCGGCGGAGGAGAACGGGGTCCAGGCGATCGTGAACATGTCCCAGGTCTCCGCCCGCCGCAACACCGCCAGCAACGCGGCACGCCAGCACTGGGTCGCCGAACGCGTCCGGGACCACGCCCCGGTCCCCGTCACCCACATCCGCCCGACCTTCTTCGCTCAGTGGCTGGTCGACACCTGGGCCGACGGCACCGGCGAACTGCGCCTGCCGTTCGCCGACGGACGCCACGCCCCCATCGCCGAAAGCGACCAGGCCAAGGTGATCGCGGCCATCCTGGAGGACCCCGCCCCGCACGCCGGCCAGATCTACCCGCTGTACGGAGCCGAGGAACTCAACCACTACGAGATCGCCGAGAAGATGTCGCGGGCGCTGGACCGTGAAGTCACCTACGTGCCCATCGAACTCGACGAATTCGCCGCCATCCTGCGCGGGCGCGGCGCACCGGACCACCTGATCCAGCACCTGCTCGCCGTGGCCGTCGACTACCGCAACGGCGTCTTCGCCGGCACCAACGACCTCGTGAAGACGATCGGCGGCAGCGACCCCCTCGACGTCGAGGACTTCATCGCCCAAAACCCCGCGGCCTTCGACCTGCCCACCGTCTGAACACCGGAGAAGACAATGAGCGTTTGGTTCATCACTGGATCGTCCCGGGGCTTCGGCCTGGAAATAACCCGTGCCGCCCTGACCGCAGGCCACCAGGTGGTCGCGACCGCACGGAAGGCGGCAACCATCCGCGAGCAGTTCCCCGACGCCGGCGACACACTGCTCACCGCGCCGCTGGACGTGACCGACCCGCAGAGCATCCAGGCTGCCGTCGACGCTGCGGTCGAGCGGTTCGGCCGGATCGACGTCCTGGTCAACAACGCCGGCACCGGACTGCTCGCCGCCGTCGAGGAGTCCGACGACGCCGCGGTCCGCGCGCTGTTCGAGACCAACGTGTTCGGCCCGCTCGCCGTCCAGCGCGCCGTACTGCCGGTACTGCGCCGCCGGCGCTCCGGCCACGTGATCAACATCAGCTCCATCGTGGGCTTCGCGACCGCGCCGGGTTGGGGCGTCTACGCCTCCACGAAGTTCGCCGTCGAGGGCTTCACCGAGACCCTCCACACCGAACTGGCCCCCCTGGGCATCCACGTCACCCTCGTGGAACCCGGCTTCTTCCGCACCGACTTCCTCGACCCCACCAGCCTCCACACCGGACCCGACACGATCGACGACTACACCGCCACCGTCGGCGCGATGCGTGCGGCCGCCGCAGGCCTGAACCACGCTCAGCCCGGCGACCCGGTCAAGGCCGCCCACGCCATCGTCGAGATGGCCGCCGCCCCCGAGCCACCGCTGCGCCTCCCGCTCGGAGCCGACACCCTGCAAGCCTTCGACGCCAAACTGGACACCTTCCGCAAGGACATGGACGCCTGGCGGCATGTCGCCCTCTCCACCGATCACGACTAGAACAACACCCCTGAATCCGCCTTCCCCGACACCACGGTCCGGAGCCCCTCAGAGGTCCAGGCCGTCGTCGAAGACCCGGCTCTGCAGGGTCTGGTCGAGGCGGCTGGAGTCGGACTGGCCCGGCGGGCGGACGATGCTCCACGCGCGAGCGCGGGCCAGGGCCTCGTCGGAGAGGCGGTTCTTGCGGTCGGTGTTGAGCTCTCCGTTGTGCGCCGTCAGGCGGAACGGCTGTGCCATGGTCGGGTGCGGTTCGGTGTTGGTGGAGAACCGGGTGTGGAAGTACAGGGTCCGCACCGAGTGCCGGGGGTCGCACAGGTCGCGGAAGCAGCCGATGACCTCACCGGAGTTGAGGCGTCCCTTGAGCACCTGGGTCCGGGCGCTCAGCGACAGGGGGTACAGGCCGGCGTACGCGTCGTCGGCGTAGGCGGGGGCCTCGACCACGAGCAGGGCGCGGTGGGCGGCCGCGTCGACGTCGGCGCGCTCCCAGTCCTCGGGGGCGCGGAACACCCACTGCACGATGGGCAGTGGGTACTGCTCGGCGGCGGGCCGGGTCGGTCGGCACGAAGCAGTCGGCCACGCCGAAGTGCCCGGGGCGCAGCGGTTCGCCGGTGAGGGCGCCGAAGAACTCCGCGGACAGGTCGACGCTGACGCCCGCGCCGTCGCCCACGCCTTCGGCCGAGGCCCCGCCGCGGGATGGCGCCGAGCGCTTCGTGGCCCTTGCGGATGACGTCGTGGCTCGGTACGCCGTCGAGGCGGGTGATGAAGCCTACGCCGCAGGCGCTGTGGTCGCGGGCAGGGTCGTACAGACCGAAGGCGGAGTGGTTCAAGTGCGGTCCTGTGAGCGGAGGTTCCGGCAGCGGAACGGCCAGGCTGCGTCGGCGGAGCGCTCGCCGCGGGCGGGGCCGACGGACGGCCGGGCCCTGGGTGGTGCGATTCAGCAGAGTAAGGCTGACCTAACTTCGCCCGCAAGTGTGCATCCTGCACCTATGTATCCGCGGGCGGGCCGGGAGCGCGTACGCACCGCACCGACCGACGTGCGCACTGCACCAACTGATATGAATACCTCACCGCAGGCCAAGTCCACGCGGATGCCAAGGGGGGCTCCGCTCGCAGGTGGTGAGCCGCCCGGTGGCCACGGGTCGTACGTCATCGCCGTCGACGCCCTCTTCGTCCTCGTCCGGCCCGGCCGCCGCGAACGCGCTGCCCGCGTCCTGGGTGGGGACCTGGAAGGGCACCGGCCCGGGCAGTACCGCGGGCGACGGGGTGTTCAACGCCCGTACGACGGGCGTGTCCGTGACCCTCACCCTGCATGCCGCGAGACGTGGCGATCTCGTGGGCCGGCAGGTCAGTCATGTGACCGAGGCCGGCAGCGGGGGCGACATCGGCTGCACGGAGACCCTCCGGCTGCAGGAGACGCACACGACGTCCGTGGTGTTCCAGGCGGCCACCAGTACCCCCTCGGACCCCTCGCAGGGTGTGGTGTGCAGATCGGGAAACGTCTACACCCTGACCGAGGACGGCGCGGACACCCTGGCGCTCGGGGACGAGGGCAGTCAGACGGCGGGGTCGCCGTCCCGCCTCGAGCGCGTGACCTGACCGCCGGTACGGGTCGCGCACCGGCCGGCACGGGGCGTTCACAGGGCCGTGGAGAGCAGGAGCAGGAGGGCGATGGTGCCGGGTACGACGGTCAGCGCGGCGCGCGTCATCACGGCGGCGGCCTGTGCTCCCGTCGTGCGGTGGGTGGCCGGGACCATGACGGCCAGCAGGACGGGGAACGCGGCCAGGACGCCGGCGGCGAAGGGGCCGAGGGCCCGGGCCGCGGTCAGGGCGAGCGGGACCGTGACGGCCGACACCGCCATCCTCGTCCCGACCTCGCGTCCCCGGCG
>NZ_JBHXLU010000148.1:0-17641 GCF_042720695.1 Streptomyces sp. NPDC058457
CCTCAAAGAAAGGGGCGCTGCACGAGCGCCCCTTCAGGGGCGCGGGGAACTGCGCGACCGGCCACGACGGCGCCGCAGACGGCAGCGCTTCCAGCGGAGCGCTCAGAACTCGTTGCCCCAGCAGTACCGGGCGATGGTCTCGACCAGCACCAGTTTGCGCTGCTGGTCCTCTGCGGTCAGCAGTGGCCGCGCAGCCACGTCCGCGAAGCCCCGTGACGGGGATACGGCCCCGTCCTCCAGGTCCTTGAACTCACCGGCCGCGTCGATACGGAACATCACCGTGTCGATGTCCTCCAGCCCCGGTGCGGTCGCGTCGACCACACCCAGGCAGAAGTCGCGGTCGTCCGGGAGTGCCTTGACGAGGTCGAGTTCGGCCGGTGTGCCCTGGTCGAACGGGAGGATCCAGCGGTCGGCGGCGATGCCGGCGTACAGTTGCCCGGCGCGGGCCCGGTCCACCTCTGCCGGGGCCGACCAGCCGGGAGCGACGCCGATGCGGACACTCTCCGGGCGCTCGTCAAGCCGTACTGCGAGGGAATCGACAGCCAGCGCGTCCTCGAAGGACAGTGCGCCGGGGTCGGCCGGGTCGGTACTCAACTGGGCGAGCAGGAGCGGGTTGTCGAGCTGGATCAGGCGGACGCCCTTCGACACCAGCAGCTCGATCTCGGCCCGGACGATCTCCGCGAGGGCCTCGCCCAGTTCCCGGGCCGAGGAGACACCGAGGTCGGGCTGGAAGGTCGTCGCCGCCAGATATGCCGGGGAGGGCAGCGTGGCCTTGGGGGCGATCACCGTCAGTTCGGCGAGCTTGGCGGCCTGGTCGGCGAGCAGCGGGCCGTTGGCCTTGGGCAGTGCCTCGGCGACCCAGCGGACCAGGCCGTCCGGGCCCGTCTCGTCGGTTCGGCGGAAGCCCGACACGCCGTCGAGGACCGCGCCGCGGAAGTCCTCGCGCGGGAAGTCGCCGTCGGTGACGACGGTGGAGCGGAGCTTGCGCTGGTAGGCGACCGCTTCCCGGACCGCCGCGTCGACGGACTCCGGGTCGGCGGTGGACAGGCCTGCCGGGCGGACCAGGCTGCCGTGGTGGTCGATGCGGTAGTTGAACGTGTCCGCCATGGTCTCAGTCCTTTCCGCCGGCGACGCCCCACGCGGCGAACTCCAGCTCGTAGCCGAGGGCCTTCAGGACCTCCTCGGCGATCCGCTGGTCCTCGTCCGCGGTGCCGCCGGCGATGCCGAGTCCGCCGATGATCTCGCCGTCCTTCTTGATGGTGAGGCTGCCCTCGGTGGCCATGATCGGCAGGGCGGCGCCGGGGAGCTGGGAGAGCTGGGCGAAGAAGACCGGCTGGGACTCCTGCCACTTCTTCAGCATCTTGCCGGGGCGCTGCATGATCGCGGCGGTGTAGGCCTTGGCGCGGGCGATGTCGGGGGTGAGCGGGCGGGCGCCGTCGGGGCGGCGGATGGCGATCGGGAAGCCGCCGGCGTCCACGACGGCGACGCTCACCGCCTTGCCGATCTCCTGGGCGCGCTGGTGGGCGGCGCCGATGATCTCCTCGGCGGCGGCCAGGGTGAGGCTGGTCATGCTGCTTCCTTCGGTGCGGTGAGGGTGCGGCGGAGCCGGGCGACGGCGGTGTTGTACTGCTCGGGCGCCTCCCAGTACATGGAGTGCGGGGCGTCCGGGACGATCTCCAGGTGCGAGCCGGCCAGCAGTTCGTGGGCGCGGGTGACCGTCTTGACGCTGAGGACGGCGTCCTTCTCGCCCGCCAGGAAGGCGACCCTGACGCCGGAGGCCCCGATCTCCTCCAGGGAGGGGCCGTTCGTGTCGAGGTTGCGCAGGTCCTGCATCCTGGCCACGTTGAACGTGCCCATCTGCTGGAAGAGGAAGGTGAGGTCGGCCCGCTCCCGCTGGAACGATGTGGTCAGCAGCCGGTCGATGACCGGCAGTTTCACGGCCTCCGCGCGGTCGGCGGCGGCGAGTTCCGTCAGCTCGGGGTGGCTGATGCCGCCGAGGGAGTGGCCGAGGACGACCGAGGAGACCCGCTCGGGGCGCAGCAGCGCGGCGCGCAGGGCGGCGACGGAGCCGATGGACTGGCCGACCAGCATGGCGTCGGTGATGTCCTCGTGGTCGAGGACGGCGACCACGTCACCGGGGAAGTCCTGGCCGTCGAACTCGGCCATGGACGAGTCGGACTTGCCGAAGCCGCGCAGGTCCACGGTGAGGACCGTGAACTCCTCGCGCAGTGCGGCCACTTGCTGCCACCAGGCGGCGTGGTGGCCGCCGCTGCCGTGCACGAAAAGGATCGCCGGGCCGCTGCCGTGGCGCTCGTAGTAGATGGAGGTGCCGTCGGAGTCGGCGATGGGCATGGGGTGAACTCCCGTACTGATGCGCTTAGTTGGGGCGGCGGCTGTGGTAGACGAGCTCGATCATGGTGTGGTCGGGGTCGTGGATGTAGCAGAACTTGGACTGGTTCTCGGGGCGTTCGATCGGCCGGGTGTGCCGGATGCCCAGTTCCCTGAGATGGGCGAGGAAGTCGTCCCAGTCGTCGACCTCGACGGCGAAGTGGTAGGGCGCCATGCGCTCCATCTCCTCCACGGGAGTGAAGTGCAGGTCGAAGTTTCCCCTGGTCATCAGCACCACGCGGGTGTTGGACTTGGGCATGATGCGCTTCATCCCGAACACCTTGGTGTACCAGGCCGCGGTGCGATCGGGGTCGGTGGTGGGGAAGTTGACGTGGTGGATGTAGCGGGGTTCCGCGGTCATGAGTGGTTGCCTTCCAGGTGTACGGGGTTGGACAGCACGCCGATACCGCTGATCGCGACCTCGACGGTGTCGCCGGGCTCGATCTGGCAGGTGGACTCGGCGCCCATCCACAGCACGTCACCGGGGTGCAGGGTGATGTGCCTGGTGATCTCGACGATGAAGTCGAAGGGGTCGAAGACCATGTCCCCGGTCGGGAACGTGGCGCGCACCTCGTCGTTGACGCTCAGGGTGGTCGTCTGGGCGAGCGCGTCGACCTCGGTCTCGATCCACGGCCCCATCGGTTTGAACGTGTCGCTGTTCTTGCTGCGCCAGAAGGTGCGGTCCTGGTGCTGCCAGGTGCGGGCGCTGACGTCGTTGCCGATGGTCCAGCCGAACACCGCCTTGCGGGCCTCCTCGCGGTCGGCGTACCGGAGCGTACGGCCGATCACGGCGACCAGTTCCGGTTCGGCCTCGAAGCGTCCGGTCACCTCGGCCGGTCTGACGATCGGCGAACGGTGGCCGGTGAGCGCGTTGTTGGCCCGGTAGCCGACCTCGGGACGTTCGGGGGTCGCGGCGCCCATGTGCTCGATGTGCCGCGGGTAGTTGTAGCCGACGGCGTAGAACACGCCCGGGACGACGGGCGGCAGCCAGACGGCCCCGGCGACGGGGATCGTGCCGAGGACGTCGGGCTCGCCCTCCAGCGGCGACCCGGAGAGCAGTTCGACGCGTGCCCCCTGTACCCGGCCCCAGACCGCCCGGCCCTCCACCGAGACTCGCGCGTACCTCATGGCGTCAGCAGGTGGGAGACGCGCTTGGTGACCAGGTAGGCGTCCAGCGCCTCCGGCCCGCCCTCCCGGCCGTACCCGCTGTCCTTGACTCCGCCGGAGGGCGCCTCGTGCACCGAGCCGCCGCAGTGGTTGAGGGAGAGGATGCCGGCCTCCAGTCCGTCGGAGAGCTTCTCGGCGGTGGCCGCCGACCTGGTGAAGCCGTAGGCGGCGAGGCCGAACGGCAGCGAGTTGGCGGTGGCCAGCGCGTCTTCGAGGTCGCTGAAGGGCACGATGGGTGCGAGCGGCCCGAACGGCTCCTCGGACATCAGGTCCGCGTCCGCCGGTACGTCGGTGAGGACGGTCGGCGCGAAGAAGTAGCCGGGGCGGTCGAGCCGTTCGCCGCCGGTGCGGACGGTGGCTCCCTTGCGTGCCGCGTCCGCCGTCAGCCGTTCGGTCGACCGCAGCCGGCGCTCGTTCGCGAGGGGGCCCATGGTGGTGCCCTGGGTCAGTCCGTCGCCGACGACGACCGACTCGGCGGCCTTCACGAACTCGGCGGTGAAGTCCTCCACCAGGGACTCGTGGACCAGGAAGCGGCTCGGTGAGGTGCACACCTGGCCGGCGTTGAAGAACTTCGCCTGGGCGGCGCGGCGGGCGGCCTGTCCGGGGTCGGCGTCGGCGCAGACGATGACCGGGGCGTGGCCGCCCAGCTCCATCAGGGACGGCTTCATGACCTTGCCGGTCTCGGCGGCGAGGAGCTTGCCGACGGGCACCGAGCCGGTGAAGGCGATCATCCGGGTGACCGGGGAGGCGATGAGGTGGGCGGAGACCTCGGCGGGCTCGCCGAAGACGAGGTTGAGCACTCCGGCGGGCAGTCCGGCGTCCGCGTAGCACTCCACCAGGGCGGCGGCTGTCGCCGGGGTCTCCTCGGAGGCCTTGATGACGATCGAGCAGCCGGCCGAGAGGGCCGAGGAGATCTTGCGGTTGGGGCCGCCGACCGGGAAGTTCCAGGGGACGAAGGCGGCGACGGGCCCGATCGGTTCGCGGCGGACGGTGAGGACCGTGCCCGGGGCGGACGGGATGATACGGCCGTACGCGCGGCGGGCGTCCTCGACGTGCCAGCGCAGGGTGTCGGCGGTGCGCTTGGCCTCGCCCGTGGACTCGGCGAGGGTCTTGCCCTGCTCCAGGGTCATCACGCGGCCGATGGCGGCGGCGCGTTCGGCGATCAGGTCGGCGGCGCGGTCCAGGATCGCGCTGCGCTTGGCGATCGAGGTCGCGCGCCACACCCTGAATCCGTGCTCGGCGGCTTCGAGTGCGCGGTCGAGGTCGGCGGGGGTGGCGAGGGGGACCTCGCCGATCGTCTCCTCGGTGGCGGGGTTGACGACGGGGGCGGTCCGTCCGGTGCCGCCCTGGCACCACTGGCCCGCTATGTACATGCGGACGGCGGGATAGCCGTGGTCGGTGGTCATGAAGGGGTGCCCTCTCAGGGTCAGGACGCGGTGGGGGCTTCCTGGTCGCGGTTGGTGCGCAGGGCCCAGATGTGGTGCGGCGGGGTCGTCTCGTGGACCCGGGTGCCGTACTTCTCGTCGGCCCGGTCCATGTCGGCGGCGTACTCGACGCGGCCGCCGCACGGGGCGTGCAGGAAGCGGAAGACGTTGGAGCCGATGGTGTGCCGGCCGAGCCTGCGGGCCTCCCGCCAGCCGTGCTCGATCATGTAGTTGCCGCCCTCGATGACGTCGTCGAAGCCGGGCACCTCGTAGGCGATGTGGTTGACGCCCGCCTTGTCGGGGCGGTGGCACAGCAGCATGGTGTGCTGGTCGTCGTCGCCCGGGGCCTGCATGAAGACGCCCATCGGCTCGACCACGTCGGTCGGGCGGAACCCGAGCCGGTCGACGTAGAAGCCGACGGCCGCCGCACGGCCCTCCTTGGGGATGTTCAGGGCGACGTGGCACATGCGCAGCGGGCGGACCCGGGTGATCGGCTCCAGGGCGGTGTTCCAGCGGGTGACGCTGCCGAGGGTGTTGGCGGGGCGGGGGGTGACCGGGGCCGGTGCGGGGCGGGCCAGGGTCAGGCCGACGCCGAAGCCGGTCTCGTCGACGGTGTGGTGGACGCCGTCGGCGCTCTCGCGGACCTCACGGTCCCGGCCCGCCTCGGCCACCAGGCGCTCCAGCTCCTCGGGGGTGTCGACGCCCCAGACGACCTCGCGCAGCGTCGGTCCGTCCTCGACGGGGGCCGGCAGCGACGGCGACGGCAGGGCGTCGAGGTGGAGGGTCTGGGCGGTGCGGGTCTCGAACACCGCGTGCTCGTCGGTGCGTTCCACCATGGACAGCCCGAAGTCGTCGAAGAACCGGACACATACGCCGAGGTCGTCGATGCCGTAGGTGACCGATTCGATTCTCTGGATTCCCATGGATTCCTCGTTTCCGGGTCGCCTCGCGAGCGTAGATTTCGGCTCGCGAGGGGCTCAATGGCCTGAGCTCTACGGAATGCGCAAGCGTTTCTTGCGGCTTGGGCCACTCGGGCCGCCCGGCCTACGACCGGATCGCGGGAATCGGGTTCTGTGCGAACCACTCGGCGAGGAAGTCCAGGAAGACGCTGATCTTGCGCGGGGTGTCCTGTCCGGGGCCGTAGATCGCGTACAGCGGGCGGTCGGGTACGGCGAGGTCCCGCAGCAGCACCTGGAGGGCGCCGGAGACCAGGTCGTCGTAGACCGGGCGCTGGGGCAGCAGGGCGATGCCGCGGCCGTGCACCGCCGCCTTCTGCAGGGCGATGTAGGAGTTGGACGAGAACGCGATGTTGCGGATCTTGTGCAGGGTGCTGGCGTGCCCGTGGCCGATCCGCCAGACCGGGTCGTTCAGGTGGACCAGGCAGTCGTGGGCGGCGAGATCGTTCGGGTGGGCGAGCGTCCCGCACCGTTCGATGTACTCCGCGGAGGCGCACAGCACGAACGGCAGTGAGGCGATCTTCTTCAGCCGGACGCTGGAGTCCCTGAGGTCCCGGGTGTGGAAGGCGACGTCGAATCCGCTGTCCAGGAAGTCGTAGGTGCGGTCGGACATCCCTCCGAGTTCGAACCGGACCTGGATCTTCGGATGCGTCGCCGAGAACGCGGCAATGGCGTCCCCGAGGTCGAGGCTGCCTATCCACTTCGGACAGATGACGCTGAGGGTGCCCTCGGGCCGGTCGTGGAGCTGGGCGATACCGGCGTCCTCGGCCTCGATCTCGTCGAGAATGCGGGCGGCGAATTCGGCGTACCGCTGGCCCGGCTCGGTGAGGCTCACGGAACGGGCGGTGCGGTTGACCAGGCGTACGCCGATCTGCCGCTCCAGCTCCGCCACGTGCCGGGACACCAGGGAGCCGGACGAGCCCAGTTTCTTGGCGGCCCCGCTGAAACTGCCGACCTGGGCGACGGTCACGAAGCTGTGCATCAGGAGCAAGCGATCCATTTTTCCTCCGAACGCGCGTGCGGCTCGCCCGCGCTGGTCACCCACACAAATCGAATGTCGGCAATCCTGTCAACGTCTCCCCGCTTAAAAGATCGGCCGCGTTTCTCATGGTCAGGCCTCGGATCGGACGCCGTCCTGGGCGATCCGGCCATAGCCGCGGATGTCCGGGAACGGCGGCTCCCGGTCGGCCTGGAGGTCCACCTGGAAGGTGTTCAGGCACATGCCGAGCATGGTGAAGTTGCCGAGCGCGCCGATCGTGTCGACCAGCCCCTTGGGGCCGAAGTGCGCCAGGGCGCGGGCGAAGGTCTCGTCGGTGACGAAGTGCTCCTCCAGGATCTCCCGGCAGAACTGGTAGAACGCCTGGTCCGCCTCGTCCCCGAGGACCGCCTCGCGCTTCTCGGCGACGGCCTGTACGGCCGCTTCCGGGATGCCGGCCTCGATCGCCTGGTGGACATGGGCGTTCCAGGAGTACTGGGCGTCCCAGTTGCGGGCGGCCATCAGCAGGGTCAGTTCGCGCAGGTGCTTGGGGAGGCTGCAGTCGAAGCGGGCGAAGGCGCCGAGGGACTCCGCGCGTTCGCACATCTCCGGGCTGTGCAGCCAGACCCGGAACGGGCCGCGGACGGCGCCGCGGCGGCCCGCGATCCGCGCGGCCAGCTCCTGCTGGCGCGGGTCCATGTCGTCTTCGCTGAGAACGGGGAGCCTCATGGGGCCGGTACCTGCCTTTTCTCTCCGGCGGCCGTGGATTGCGAGGTGACGCTACAGCCGCTTCGCGGCCGCTCACACCTCCCGGAGCGCAAGGTAAAACTGCACGCCAGGGGGCACCCGTTCACGCGCCCGCGGCCTACCGTCGGTCGGCGAGTCAGGTACGTCGTAGTGGAGAGGAACCCCCGGATGACCACGATCATCAAGGCCGCGTCCGTGCCCCTGCTGGACCGGGGCGGTGCGGTCGTGACGACACCGCTGATCACCACGCCGTCGGCGGGCGGGGAGAACCTCATCACCAGCGGGATGAGCGTCTACCCGGTGGGCTCCGGGGCGCCGTTGCACTCGCACAACTGCGACGAGCACGTCACCGTCCTGGAGGGCGAGGCGGAGGTGTGGGTGGACGGCGAGGTGACCCGCCTTGCACGGTTCGACACCACGTACGTCCCGTCCCCCGTCCCCCACCTGTTCCGCAACGTCGGCGACACCCCGCTGCGGATCCTGTGGGTGTACTCGTCGGGGTATGTCACGCGGACCTTCACGGCCACCGGGAAGACGGTCGAGCACCTGTCGGCCGAGGACCAGATGGGCTGAGCCCGCGTGCCCTGGGACGTCCCAGCCGTTCCAGGGCACGCGGGGACGACATGGCGGCCGTCCGGCACGGAAACGCTCCGACTCGTGATCACGCTTCGTGGTCACGAGCACGACAGCACGGAGGTTTCCATGTCCCGTCGGATCCTGAAGAACGGCCTGCTGGCCACGGTCGCGGTGTTCGCGTTCCTGCCCACGGCCGGGGCCGCCACCGCGAGCGCCGCCACCCCGGTCCCCGCGCCCCAGGGAATCGTGCAGTTCTACAACTACACCACCCTGCCCGCGCCGGCGGCCCACCGCCTCCACCACCGCCACTACACGTACCGGAACGTCGGCCGGGTGACCACGCACCGTGTCCGGCTCAACGTGCGCTCCGGCCCGGGCACCCGCTACCGCGTGGTGAGCCACCGCCACAGCCACCACCTCGTCCCGCTGACCTGCAAGACGTACGGCGGCTCGGTGCGCGGCAACCACACCTGGTACCGGCTCCCGCACCACAAGGGGTACGTCTCCGCCCACTACGTCCGGGTCGGCCACGCCGTCCCGTGGTGCTGACGGGCTCGCACCGCCGTACTCCCTGACCCCAGAGGCCTGTTCGGGAACTCCGCGTTCCCGAACAGGCCTTCGACATGCACCACTCGATTCACCGTCTTCACACCTGTTCGCCGATTGCGGGCCCGGTCCCGATGGGAAGCCATTCCGACAACAGGGGCGAAACGCCCATAGCGTAATGAAGTCGAGGCACGCGACATGCCGCACTCCGAAGGAGCGAGAACCACCCCACCGGACGAGTCGCCGGCGGCGAGGCTGCGCGAACTGAAGGAGCGTACGGGACTGAGCCTCGCGGCGCTGGCCGCCCGCACCCCCTACAGCAAGTCCGCCTGGCACCGCTATCTCTCCGGCGACAAGCGGCCGCCACGTGCGGCCGTGGAGGCCCTGGCCCGGCTCGCGGGCGCCGACCCCGCGGCCGTGCTGGCGCTGTGCGAGGCCCCCGAGGAGCCGCCGGTCACCGAGGCGGTCCAGGAGCGGCGGCCGGCCAGCCGGTGGTGGCGGCTGCCGCTCACCGCCGTCGCCCTGCTCACCGTGGCCGGGGTGACCGCGGCCGCCGTGACCGTCTCGGACCGGCGGGGCGGGCAGGGCGCCCAGCCGGTGTCGGGGGCGCCGCGCTGTCATGGCCGGTCCTGCCAGGGCGAGTTGCCGGACGCCTCGGACTGCGCACGGGACGCGCAGACCAAGAGCACCGTCACCGACCCCGCCTACGACGTCCGGCTGCGCTGGTCCCCCGCCTGCGGCACCGCCTGGTCCGAGGTACGGCCGCACACCCCGCACGCCCGGGAGGTCTCGGTCCGGGCCGGGCAGGACGTGCTCTCCGCGAGCTACCCCGCCGAGGACTCCGCCGGCTACACCAGCCCGATGCTCGCGGTGCCGGCCCCGCGGGGGGTGGAGGCGTGCGCCGAGGTGGCGGGACGACTGGCCTGCACCGGGCTGGAGGCGGAGCCCGCCGGCGAGCAGTAGGAAGGCGCCGCGCCCGTGGAAGGGGCGCGGCGCCGGACCGGTCCGGGGGACCGGTCAGTGGGCGGCGACCAGCTTCTCCTGGTCGTTGCTGGCCTGCGGCTGCCTGGCCGAGCGCAGCGCTGCGATGCCGATGAACACCATCGAGGAGACACCGGCCAGTGCGAAGGCGGTGAAGCCCCAGTCGCCGTTGCCCGCGGCGAGCAGCTGACCGCCGAGCCAGGGGCCGAAGACGGCACCGAAGCGGCCCATGCCGGAGGTCCAGCCGACGGCGGTGGCACGGTTGTCCGGGGTGGAGCGGATGGAGACGGTCGCGTAGATCATCGTCTGGGCGCTGTTGAGGAAGACGCCGGTGAGGAAGACGACCAGGGTGGTCACGCCCATCGGCATGTGGGCGCTGAGCAGGTAGACGCCGACGGCGGTGAGGGCGAACCAGATCGCCGCGATGCGCGGGGCGCCGAACCGGTCGGCGGCGCGGCCCGCGACCAGCATGCCGACGATGCCGCCGAGGTTGAAGACGACGACGAAGGTCAGGGCGTTGGCGAGCTCGTAGCCCTCGGTGCGCATCAGGGTCGGCAGCCAGGTGGCGACGCCGTAGACCAGCAGCAGGCCGCCGAAGGAGGCCAGCCAGTACAGCAGGGTCTGCAGCCACTCTCCGCCGCGGAACAGGTTGCGCAGCGCGTCCCAGCGGTCGGCGGCGGTCTTCTTGGCCGCGACGGCGGGCAGTTCGACCTCGTAGCGGTCGGCCAGGGCGGTGGCCTCCTCGGTGCGGCCCTTGGCGACCAGGAAGCTCAGCGACTCGGGCAGGAGCTTCAGCAGGACGGGGACGAAGAGCAGCGGGAGCACGCAGACCCAGAAGGCGGAGCGCCAGCCGTACGGGTCGACCAGCCACTTGGCGACGTACGCGGAGAGGATGCCGCCCGCGTGGTGGGCGGTCATCAGCACGCCGATGGTGATCGCGATCCGGCCGCCCCTGGCGTAGTCGGAGACCATGCTGATCGCGGTGGGCAGCAGCCCGCCGAGGCCGACGCCGGCCAGGGTGCGGCCGAGGCCGAAGACCGTGAGGCTGCCGGAGATCGCGCAGATGCCGGAGGCGAGCGAGAAGAGCGTGACACTGGCGATCATCAGCTGCTTGCGGCCGATCCGGTCCGCGATCGTGCCCGCGGTCAGGGCGCCCACCAGCATGCCGAAGGTGGCGTAGGAGCCGAGGTCGCCGGCCTTGTCCGGGGTGATGCCGAAGGTCTTGGTCTCCAGCAGGTGGGGCAGCACCGAGCCGTAGATGAACATGTCGAGGCCGTCGAAGAGCACGGCCAGCCAGCACAGGCCGACGACCAGCTGGGCCAGTTTGCTGCCGCGAGCGGACAGGGCGGGTGAGGAGGACATCTTTGTTTTCCTCTCGTCCAGGATGCGTTCCCTGGAGGGGAAGCGGTAGAGGGGGTCGACGCGGCTCGTGCTGCTGACCCGTGGTGCGTAGACGCTAAGGATTGGCGAGCAAAAACGTCAACACTTTTGTCAACAATCACAGCAACAATCCGGACACCGCCGGGCCGTCGCCGTGACGGGGGAGAAAAACCCCAGGTGGCAAAGGGGGGTGGGCGACGCGCCTTGACGCGTCACCCACCCCCCAGAGGCCGAAACCGGGTCAGCCGACCGGCGGCGTCCCGTGCGTGTGGAAGGACGCGATCGTCTTGAGCCCCCACGCCTGCCCCTTGGCCCGTTCGGCCTCGGTCCAGGTGACCAGCGGCCAGTCGGGCGCCAGCACCAGCCGGGTGAGCGGGTTGCACAGCTCGATGCGGTTGCCGCCGGGCTCGTAGACGTACAGGAAGAACGTCTGCTGGATGGCGTGCTTGTGCGGGCCGGTCTCTATGAACACGCCGGTGTCGATGGCGAGATCGGCCGCGCGCAGGATGTCCTCGCGGGTGTCGGTCGCGAAGGCGATGTGGTGCAGCCGTCCGGTCGAGCCGGTCCAGTCGGAGGTGTAGACGACGTCGTACGACTTGTGGGTGAAGGTCAGCCAGCGGGCCGCGATCGTCCCGTTGTCGAGGCGGACCTGTTCGGTCGGCCTGGCGCCCAGCACGTGTTCCTGGAACTCGGAGTTGGCGAGCACGTCGGCTGCCAGGAAGTTGACGTGGTCAAGGCGGCGCACGCCGACCCCCCGGTTGGGCTTGGCCTGCGGCTGGTTCTTCAGCGCGGGCTTCAGCTCGTCGGGGGCCCGGTAGTGCTCGCTCTCCCAGTAGAGGGCGTGCTCGTGGCCGTCCGGGTCGGTGGTGACGTAGAGCTTGCCGAGGCCGGGCTCGTCCTCCACCCAGTGGCCGGTGCCGCCGGCCTCCTCGATCGCCTTGACACGGCGGTGGAGGGCCTCCTCGCCGGAGGTGCGCAGGGCGAGCCGGCCGAGGCCGGGCTGCTCGCGGGCGGTGAGGACCAGGCTGTGGTGCTCGTAGTCGTCGTAGGTGCGGAGGTAGACGGTGTCGCCGTCCTGGCCGTTGACGGTCAGTCCGAGGTAGTCGGTGAAGAAGGCGACGCTGGCGTCCAGGTCCGGGGTGAACAGCTGGGCGTGGCCGATATGGGCGATGTCACCGAGCGGCGGAGCCATCGTTGCCTCCTTGAGGTCGTGCGGGAAGGGCGGCGGCGCGTGGGAAGACGGTGCCGTCGAAGATCTTGCGGGCGGTGCGGACGACCGCGGTGCGGCGGGCGGCCGGCGGGGAGCCGTCGGAGCCGGGGTCGACGCTGGTGTCGATCTCCAGGAATCCGGTGGGGTGTTCGATGCGGATGCGGTCGCCGTGTTCGGGGAGCCGGGCGATCCTCTCCCCCACGCCGCCGGGCAGCCTGAGCCCCGCGGCCACGCTCGCGGCGCCGAGGACGCCGATGGAGGTGTGGCAGCGGACGGGGATGAAGGTCCGGGTGGTGACCGCGCCGCCGTCGCGGGGCGGGGCGAGCAGGCTGAGCTTGGGCACGGTGGCGGTCTCGACGTCCCCGAGGCCCATCAGCTTGCCCGCCGCCAGCCGGATCTCGTGCAGCCGGTCGGCGAGGGCCAGGTCCTCCTCCAGGTCCTTGGGCGCCTCGTACCCGGTGACGCCGAGGGCGCTCGCCGCGATCAGCACGGTCGGCATGCCGTTGTCGACACAGGTCACCGCCGTGTCCGCGACGGTGTCACGGACGTTGCCGGTGGGCAGCAGCGGGCTCTCACCGGCCGGGAACTCGATCACCACCGGGGCGGCCGTGCCGGGCACCCCGGAGATCTCGGCGTCCCCGGTGTAGTCGACGCGCCCGCCCGGGGTCGGGAAGGTGGCGACGGCCCGCTCCCGCGTGTTGAGCATCCGGATCCGTACCGAGGTCTCGCCGTCACCGGGCGCCACGAGCCCCCGCTCCACGGCGAACGGGCCGACCCCGGCCAGGATGTTCCCGCAGTTCTGACGGTCGGTCACCTCGGGCCGGTCGACGGCGACCTGGAGGAACAGGTAGTCGACGTCCGCCTCCGGGTCGTCCGAGACCGAGACGACCGCCACCTTGCTGGTGAGGGGGTGTGCCCCGCCCAGACCGTCGATCTGGCGCGGGTCGGGGCTGCCCATCACCCGCAGCAGCAGGTCGTCGCGGGCGGCGGGGTCGGCGGGCAGGTCCTCGGCCAGGAAGTAGGCGCCCTTGGAGGTGCCGCCGCGCATCAGCATGCAGCGCACCTCCGCGGGCCCGGTCACTGGGTGTACTCCTCGTACGACCTGTACTCGACGCCGAGCCGCTGGAGGGTCTCCCGCAGCCCGTAGCGGTCGAGGCCCAGCTGGCCGTCGATGAACGCCGCGCGGGTCGCGGCCTCCTTGGCCTCGCGGGCCTCGGACTTCTCGACCGTCTCGCGGGCGCGCTCACGGGGTACGACCACGACCCCGTCGTCGTCGGCGAGGATCACGTCACCCGGGTTGATCACCTGGCCGTCGACGGCGATCGGCACGTTGACCGAGCCGCCGGTGGCCTTGACCGTGCCCTGCGAGGAGACCGCCCGGGACCAGGCGGCGAAGCCCATGTCCCGCAGCTCCTGGGTGTCCCGGATACCGGTGTTGAGGACCACCCCGCGCACCCCGCGCTGCTTCAGCGCGGTCGCGAACAACTCGCCGAACAGCCCGTCCGTGCAGGGCGAGGTGGTGGTGACGACCAGGATGTCGCCCTCGCCGCACTGCTCGACGGCCGCGTGGATCATGAGGTTGTCGCCGGGCCAGCTGAGCACGGTGACGGCGGTGCCGGCGACCCGTACGCCCTGCTGGACGGGCCGGATCCCCGGGCCCAGCAGGCCGGTCCGCCCCATCGCCTCGCTCACGGTGGCGACGCCGAACCCGGCGAGGGCGTCCACGTCCTTCAGTTCCGCCTTCGGCGGGTTGGTGACGATCACACCGCTCATGCCAGCTCCTGCGCGATCTGCGGGAACGGCCGCATGAACGCCTCGGCCATGGTGTTGTGCGCCAGGCCCAGGTTGGGTCCGGCGTTCCGCTTGAGCTGGACGCCGCGGCGGACGGCGAGATCGGTGTAGTAGGCCCACAGGTGCTGCTGGGCGCCGAGGCACTCCATCGCCTTGCGCTTGGTGTCCCAGACCTCGGTGATGTCGAGCAGCACCTCGGGCTTGAAGCCGCTCATCTCCGGCTGGTGCGGCTCGAAGTAGAAGACCGGCGGGGCGCCGATGATGTCGCCCTCGCCCGGGTACCCGATGGCCTGCGCGAGGATCCGGGCCTCCAGGGCCATCCGGTTGGCGGCCGGGTGGTCGCCGTTGTACGGATCCTCGACGGGGTGGGTGAGCACGACGTCGGGCTGGGCCTCCCGGTAGACCGCGACCAGCTGGTCGGTCAGCTCGGCGGAGGCGACCAGCGGGTAGTCGCCCGCGTCGAAGAAACGGACCTCGGCGCCGAGCGCGGCGGCGGCCTTCTCCGCCTCCTCCCGCCGTATCGCCTTGATCTCCTCCAGGTTCCTGCCCTCGCGCCACGCCTTGGCGGACTCGCCGCGCTCGCCGAAGGTCAGACACGCGATGGTGACCTTCTCGCCCCGGGACGCGGCCAGGGCGATGGCTCCACCCGCCCGCCACACGAAGTCCCCGGCGTGCGCGGTGACGACCAGGGTGGATCGCGGTGGGGTTTCGGCGGGCGCGTTGGCGTGCGTCATTGAAGAACTCTCCTTGGTGGACAGATGTGCGCCCACCCAGCCCCGGGCGTCTCAGTCGCTCAGTGCGTCGATCACGCTCGTGAGGTGGGCGCGGACGGCCGCCTCGGCCGCCTGCGGGTCCCTGGCCCTGATCGCTTCGATCATCGCCAGATGCTGGTTCAGGGATTGCTGCGGACGCCCCGGGCGCAGCGCCAACTGGAAGCGGTGCCGCACCAGTTGGGCGTTGAGCCGCTCCAGCAGTTCCACGGCGGTCTGCTGGCCGGAGATCTCCCGGATCTTGTCGTGGAGCGCGTGGTTGAGCTCGGAGTAGGTGACCGGTTCGCCGTCGGCGACGGCCTTGGTCATGGCCGCCCCGAGGTCCGCGAGTTCGGTGAGCTGCTCGTCGCTGGCCGCGACGGCCGCCTTGGCCGCGCACAGTCCCTCCAGGACCATGCGGCACTCCGTGATCGCGACCGCTTCCTCCACGGTCACCACCCGCACCCGCGAGCCGCGGTTGCGGATCCGCTCGACCAGTCCCTGGGCCTCCAGATCGATCAGTGCCGCACGGATGCTGGCCCGCGTCACACCGAACTCCTCGGCGAGTTCGTTCTCCACCAGCCGCTGGGCCGGGGCCATCTCGCCGTGCAGGATCGCCTGCCGCAGCAGCGTGAACGCATGCTGCTTGGCCTGCTCTCCGGTGCTCGGACGGGCTTCCTTCGGCATTGCGCCCTCCCTGAGTGAGTGCCTGTCGAACGTAAATCTAGCCAAACAAGATTGTCAACAATTTTGTCTGCCGTATTGCCGGGGCAATCCGGCGGACCGTGCGCTCAGCCCCCGCGGTACAGGTCACTGAGCAGTTCGAGAACGGCCTGCTGGGCGGGGTGCGGATCATCCCGCCACCAGGCCAGCCGGACGGCGACCGGTTCGGCGTCCCGGACCGGCCGGTAGACGATGCCGGGCCGCGGGTACTGGTTGGCGGTCGACTCGGCGGTCACGCCGACCGCACGGCCGGCACCGATGGCGGTGAGCCAATCGTCGACGTCGTGCGTCTCCTCGACGACCGGCCGCGACTCCGGCGGCCACAGCTCCGGGGTGGTGGTGCCGGTACGCCGGTCGACCAGGAGGATCCTGCCGGTGAGCTCGGCAAGGCGTACGGTCCGGCGCCGGGCCAGCGGATCATCGGCGGCCAGTGCGGCGAGCCGCCGCTCCAGCCCCACGATGGCCGCGTCGAACCGGCGGTCCTCAAGCGGGCGGCGCACCACCGCGAGGTCGCAGAAGCCCTCGGCGAGGCCGGCGGAGGCCGTGTTGACCCTGACCAGCTGCAGATCGGTCCCGGGGCACGCCGCGGCCCAGTCCCGCTGGAAGGCGACGGTGTGCCGACCCACGGCCGACCAGGCATAGCCGATCCGCAGCAGGGTGTGCCCCGAGCCGGCCTCCTGGACCAGACCGGCGACGTCCGCCAGTACCCGCCGGGCGCGCGCCACCACCCGCAGTCCGGTGGCCGTCGGGGTCACCGCGCGCGAGGTGCGCCGCAACAGCCGCACGCCCAGCACGCGTTCGAGGGCCGCCAGGGTACGGGAGACGGCCGCCTGGGAGACCCCCAGGGCGATCGCCGCGTCGGTGAAGCTGCCCTCGTCGACGATGGCGACGAGACAGCGCAGCTGCCGCAGCTCGACCTCATCCATACGGACAGCGTATAGATTCCGGGCCGCATGCATTTTGCGCAAGCGCGGACCGGGCGGACGCTCCTCCCATGCGACGCGCCCTCGAACGCCCCGTCTCCTCCCCCGCGGTCACGCCGTCCGCGCCGACCCGGCTCTCCGGCGTGGCCACCATGTTCGGCAGCGGCCTGTCCAACCAGACCGGCGCGGCCATCGGCTCCCTCGCCTTCCCGGTCCTCGGCCCGCTCGGGGTGGTGGCGGTACGGCAGTACGTGGCCGCGCTCGTCCTGGTGGCCGTCGGCCGGCCCCGCCCGCGGGACTTCGCCTGGCGGCAGTGGTGGCCGGTGCTGCTGCTCGCGGTGGTCTTCGGCACGATGAACCTGACCCTCTACACCGCGATCGACCGGGTCGGCCTCGGCCTGGCGGTCACCCTGGAGTTCCTGGGCCCGCTCACCATCGCGCTCACGGCGTCCCGCCGCCGGCTGGACGCGGGGTGCGCGGTGCTGGCGGCGGCGGGGGTGGTGGTGCTGATGCGCCCGCGGCCGTCGACCGACTACGCGGGGATGGCCCTGGGCCTGGTGGCCGCGGCCTGCTGGGCGTCGTACATCCTGCTCAACCGGGTGGTCGGGCACCGGATACCGGGAGCACAGGGCCCGGCGACGGCCGCGAGCGTGTCGGCACTGACGTTCCTGCCGGTGGGAATCGTGGTGGCGGTACGGCACCCGCCGACGGCCGGGGCCGTCCTGTGCGCGGTGGCGGCGGGCGTCCTGTCCTCCGCGGTGCCGTACCTGGCCGACCTGCTGACCCTGCGCAAGGTCCCCGCCCAGACCTTCGGCCTGTTCATGAGCGTCAACCCGGTCCTGGCGGCGGCGGTGGGGTGGGTGGTGCTGGGGCAGGATCTGGGAGTGCTGGAGTGGGCCGCGATAGGAGCGGTGGTCGCCGCAAACGCCGTGAGCCTGGCGCCCCGTAAAGGGCGCGGGGAACTGCGCGGCCAGCCCCAACCGGCCCGCGGTTCCCCCACGACGGATCCCACCCCGCCCGTCCACCCCCGGCGTCCGTCCCAGCCGGTGCCACCCCAATATCCAGCCCCCACCCCCGCGGCGCCCGGCGGGGCCCGGCCCGCCC
>NZ_JBHXLU010000149.1:0-17635 GCF_042720695.1 Streptomyces sp. NPDC058457
CCCGCCCGCGCCCCACCCCCCTGCCGCGGGGGCTGCTTCGGTTGATTGACAATCAACTCGCTTTACCTAAAGGGAAGTTGACGCATCCGAACAGAGGTGTCACACTCTTTTCGGCGCCCCCATGCCCTGACGGCGGTGGCGCTTCTCCCGGGCTTCTGCATTCGAGCCCGTGGCATCCTTCGTGAAATCCGTGTCCCCACCGGGGGCGCGGATTTTTTGTTTTCCTTCCGCCCCGACTTGAGGAAGTGTGGTCGATGCCTGTTTCCACCTGGACACCCGTCGGACAATGGACGGGTACGGTCACGCACGACGGCGAGGTGGACGAGTACACCGTCGCCTTCGCCCCGGACGGCTCGCTCTCGGTCACCACGCGCAAGAGCACCGGCACCGGATCCTGGACCGTCACCGGCGACGACTCCCTGGAGTTCTCGCTGCGCGAGGACTTCAACCTCGACGTCACCCAGATCAGCCCCAACGGCCACCGGGCCGCGTACATACAGATCGACATCACCGCGCGGCGCGACGGCGACGAGCTCACCGGCGAGGGCAAGGCCGTCGTGCACGGCCCCGACGACGTCGTGATCTACGCGACGGACGCCCGGACCGAAGCACGCCGGGTGTCATGACGGCCGAAGTCGCCCGGCTCACCGACGTGCTGAGCCTGCGGGACCTCGCCGGGCGCTATCTGGCCGGCCTCGACGAGGGCGGTTTCGACGCGACCTGGGCGAGGTCCCTGTTCACCGAGGACGTCGAGATGACGTTCCCGGTGGGCAGCCACCAGGGCCTCGCCGGGGTGGCCGGCTTCACCACCGAGATCATGGCGCGCTGGGGCCGCACCCACCACCACGGCTCGGAGACCCAGGTCGACGTCGACGGCGACCGGGCCGGGCTGAGCTGGAGCCTGATCGCCTCCCATGTGCACCACGGCTCGCCGCTGCCGCCGGACCCCACCCAGTACTTCCAGCTCGGCGGCCGGTTCACCGGCACGGCCCGGCGCACCCCCGACGGCTGGCGCTTCGACCGGCTGCGGCTGCGGATCGTGTGGACCACCGGCGCCGTGCCCAGGGGAGTGACCCAGGTCGACCGACAGACCCTCGACATCCGGGGGAACACGCCCACTTCAGCAGAGGAGAACGTACCCATGCCGACCACGCTCACCGCCGACCAGCAGAAGGAACTGATCGAGAAGGTCTTCCACGAGGGCCTGGACCTGGGCGACCTGTCGGCCGCCGACCGCTACCTGACCGCCGACTTCCGCAACCACGGCAGCCACGACGACTCCATGCGCGGTCCGGAGGCGTTCAAGCACACCATCAGGATCCAGCAGTCCGCGTTCAGCGACATCAAGTACGAGATCCTCGACTTCATATCGATGGGCGACAAGGCCGCGATCCGCTGGGTCATGCACGGACGGCACACCGGCCCGTTCATCGGCATCCAGCCGACCGGGCTCCAGGTGCAGCACCAGGCGATCATCTGGTTCCGCTTCGAGGGCGACCGGATCGCCGAGCGCTGGGGCATCGTCGACAACTTCTCCCTGGAGCGCTTCCTCAAGTCCGGCGGCAGGCCGGCCGGCCCGCTGACCCCGGCCGGCGGTCCGGTCGGCGGTCCCGGCGCGGGCAAGCCCGCGGCCTGACCCGCCGCCCGGCCGCGTCCGGCCCCCGCTGACGGCGGCGGGGGCCGGACGCCCTGCGTCGCCGTACCCCAACAGAACCCGAGGACCCGACGGAGCAAGGGACTTGAGACATGCCGATCGACAGGAAAGTCGCCCGGTTCAACCGGCGGTTCGCCAACCATCTCGTCGGGCCGCTGTTCAGCCGGCTGCCCGGTTTCGGAAAGGTCCACCACCGCGGCCGTAAGTCGGGGCGGGAGTTCGCCACGCCCGTCAAGCTGTTCCGGCGCGGCGCGGACATCGTCATCACGCTGCCGTACGGACCCGGCTCCGACTGGGTCAAGAACGTGCTGGCGGCGGGCGGTTGCGAGATCACCACGCGCGGCCGCCGGATCCGGGTCACCGGGCCGGTGGTCTTCACCGACGACGGTACGACGAAGATGCCCGCCCTGACCCGGCGGATCCTCTCCCGGGTCGAGGCCACCGAGTTCCTCGCGCTGACGCCGGTCCAGGCGCCCGCGCGGGTGCGGGCGGCCCGGCCGTGACCGCCGCCGGCCTGGTCACCCGGCCGGTGCGGGTGGCGCTGCTGGTCGGCTCCGCCCGCGACGGGCGGCTCGCGCCGGACGTCGCGAGCTGGTTCGCGCGGGTGGCCGCCCGCCGCGACGACCTCGTCCTCGACGTCGTCGACGTGGCCGAGCACCTGCTGCCGGCGAGCCTCGACGAGGCCGACCCACGGGCGGCGGCGCTGCGGCCCCGGCTGGGCGGGGCGGAGGCGTACGTGGTCGTCGTACCGGAGTACAACCGCAGCGTTCCGGGCCCGCTGAAGACCCTCATCGACAGCTTCCAGACCGAGTGGGAGGCCAAGCCGGTCGGGTTCGTCGGCTACGGCCTCGGCATGGCCGGCGGGGTGCGCGCGATCGAGCATCTGCGGCAGATCTTCGCCGAGTTCCACTGCGTGGGGATGAAGGACGTCGTGACGTTCCCGCGGGTGCTGGAGCACTACGACGCCGACGGCACGTTTCCGGCGGAGCCGGAGGGGGCCGAAGCCGCGGCCAAGCTCATGCTGGACCAGCTCTCGTGGTGGGCGACGGCCCTGCGCGAGGCCAAGGCCCTCCGTCCCTACGGGACTTGAAGACGCCGCCCGGTACAGCGCCCCGCAAGGGGCGCGGGGAACTGCGCGACCAGCCACGGCGGCGCGGCAGCCGCCCGACAACCGTGCCCGGCACGGCGATGCGCAGGAAGTGCCGCGATCCGTGGTGGACCGACCACAGGTCCGATGTGGCTGATCGCGCAGTTCCCCGCGCCCCCAAAGACAAAAAGAAGAAGGCCCCCTCTTTCGACAGGAGAACGCGATGGCTGTCGCCGCGCCCGATCCGCTCACTCCTCTTCTCGTCGCCGTGCCCGTGGTGATCCTCGCCTGCCGGGCCGGTGCCCAGTTGCTCAAACGGCTTGGGCAACCCCCTGTCGTCGGCGAGATCCTCGTCGGCATCCTGTTCGGCCCGTCCCTGCTGGGCTGGCTGTGGCCCGGCGCCCAGGCGTGGCTGTTCCCGCAGTCGGCGCTGCCTTACATCGGCGTGCTCGGGAACATCGGCCTGCTCGTGTTCATGTTCCTCGTCGGACTCGAACTCGACCTCAAGTCCCTGCGCGGCAACAGCAGAACGGCCGTCGCGGTGTCCCAGGCGGGAATCGCCCTGCCGCTGGCGCTGGGCACGCTGCTGGCCCTCGGCATGTACGGCGACTTCGCGCCGCCCGGCACCGGGAAGCTGCCGTTCGTGCTGTTCATCGCGGTGTCGATGAGCATCACCGCGTTCCCCGTGCTGGCCCGCATCCTGACCGACCGGGGCCTGTACCGGACCCGGGTGGGCGCGCTCGCCATGGCCAGCGCGGCCGTGGACGACGTCAGCGCCTGGTGCCTGCTGGCCGCGGTCGTGGCGGTGACGAAGAGCAACTCGCCCATGGAGGCCCTGACCACGGCCGGGTACGCGCTCGTCTTCACCGCAGTGATGTTCCTCGTCGTACGGCCGCTGCTGGCCAGGTGGGCCGCCCGCGCGGAACGCCGGTACGCCGACGGGGTCGTGCTGGTCGTGCTGTTCAGCGGGCTCAGCCTGGCCGCGTACGCCACCGACCGGATCGGTGTGCACGCGCTGTTCGGCGCGTTCCTGTTCGGCGTGGTCACCCCGCGCGGCAGCCGGCGGATCGAGGCCACCGCGGCCCGGACGCGGGCCTTCGCCGTGCCGGTGCTGCTGCCGCTGTTCTTCGTCAGCACCGGGCTGAAGACGGACATCGGGCTGCTGGGCGGCAGCGGTACCCAGTGGCTGTGGGCGGGGGCCGTGCTCGCGGTCGCCGTGGCCGGCAAGTGGGGCGGCGGCACGCTCGCGGCCCGGCTCTCCGGCCGGGACTGGCGGGACTCCATGTCGCTGGGCGCGCTGATGAACTGCCGTGGCCTGACCGAGCTGATCGTGCTCAACATCGGGCTCGGACTCGGCGTCATCGGGCCCGAGCTGTTCACGGTCCTGGTGCTGATGGCGCTGCTCACCACGGCCATGACCAGCCCGGCGCTGACCCGGATCCGCAAGGGGGTCGACGAGGACCTCGGGCGGGAACCGGCCGGAATCGGCCAAGGCGAGCCCGCCCTGGAGATCGCGAGAACCCGCTGACCTGCGCCTTCGGGCGCGGTGGTGGCGTCACCCTCCGACCGGCGAATAGTTCAGGCCCTGATGGTTGGCAGATTGCTAGTTGGAAGCTTGATAGATAAGTAGGTTGACGATACTCTCGCAGTACGACGCCGAAGCAGTGAGGGAGAGAACGATGAGCCAGGACTTCAAGAACCTCGACATGACGATGATGTTCGCGATCCACGACGCGCTCCGCCGCGAGCTGGAGCGGATCGCCCGGATCACCGCGCGGGTCGACGAGGACCCCCGGCACGTACTGAGCGCCGCGGTCGGCTGGGAGCTCTTCAAGAAGTTCCTGACCGTCCACCACACCTCCGAGGACGTGAAGATCTGGCCGGTCATGGAGGCGGCCCTGGCCGGCCAGAGCTCCGAACTGGCCCTGCTCGCCGACATGGAGGCCGAGCACGGCGTCATCGACCCGCTGCTCGCCGACATCGACGCCGCCCTCGCCGACCGCGACTCCGGCCCGGAGCGCCTGACCGGCCTGACCGACACCCTCTACACCAAGCTCGGCGGCCACCTCGACCACGAGGAGCGGGACGCCCTGCAGTTGATGGACATCACGCTCTCGCAGGAGCAGTGGCAGGACTTCTCCGCCGAGCAGCGCGTCCGGATCGGCGACGACTCCGCCCGCTACCTGCCCTGGCTGCTCGACGACATCGACGCCGCGAAGGTCGCGAACATCGTCGGCAAGATGCCCGAGCCGCTGCGCAACGCCTACGAGAACGACTGGCGCAAGGCCTACGAGGACCTCGACATCTGGACCCCCAAGACCGCCTCCACCACCCGCTGACCGGATCCCGAGGGTTCCGCTCGACACCCCCCAACCCTGAGACAGACACGGAGACATCCCATGTCGCTGCAAGACCGCACTCAGGCCGTCCCCAAGGCCGCGGCCCCGCCGCAGCAGGACGGCAGGCTCGGACTCGCGTTACTCGTGATCGCCGCGGCCCAGCTCATGCTCGTCCTCGACAACACGATCGTCGCCGTCGCCCTGCCGAGCATGCAGAGCGCCCTCGGGCTCAGCGAGTCCGGCCTCGGCTGGATCGTCACCGCCTACGCCCTGGCCTTCGGCGGTCTGCTGCTGGCCGGCGGCCGCGCCGGTGACCTCTTCGGCCGCCGCCGGGTCTTCCGCACCGGACTGGTCCTGTTCACCGCCGCCTCGCTGCTCGGCGGCCTCGCCCAGAGCGGCGAACTGCTCATCGCCGCCCGGGTGATCCAGGGCGCGGGCGCCGCCATCGCCGCCCCCACCGCCCTGTCCCTGCTGGCCACCACCTTCCCGGCGGGCCCCGCCCGCAACAAGGCGCTCGGTGTCTACGGCGCGATGGGCGGCCTCGGCTCCGTCGTCGGCCTGCTGCTCGGCGGCGCGCTCACCGAGTACCTGAGCTGGCGCTGGGTGATGTTCGTGAACATCCCGATCGCCCTGGCCGTCCTGTTCGGCACGGGCGTCCTCGTCGAGGGCGAGCGCGAGCGCGGCAAGGTCGACGTGCCCGGCGCGCTCACCGCCACCCTGGGCTTCGGCTCGCTCGTCTACGCCATCAACCGCGCCGGCGACAAGGGCTTCGGCGACGGCGTCACCCTGATCGGCCTGGGCGCCGCACTCGTCCTGATCCTCGCCTTCGTCCTCATCCAGCGCGCCGGCAAGGCGCCGATGATCCCGAGCGGGGTGCTCGCCGACAGGGGCCGCGTCGGCGCCAACCTGATCATGTTCCTGGTCGGCGCGGGCATGCTCGCCACCTTCTACTTCCTGACCCTCTACATGCAGGTCGTCAAGGGCTACGCCCCGATGGTCACCGGCGTCGCCTACCTGCCCTTCGCGCTCGGCATGGGCATCGCGGCCGGTGGCCTCGGCCCGCAGCTGCTCGCCAAGCTGCCCGAGCGCAACGTGATCGCCCTCGGTCTGCTGATCGGTACCGCCGGCATGGTCTGGTTCAGCTTCATCGAGCCCGGCCAGACCCCGTGGGCCGCGCTGCTGCCGGCCCAGCTGGTCGTCGGCCTCGGCCTCGGCATGGTCTTCGTGGCCGTCACCATCGTCAGCGTCCGCGGGGTCGCCCCGCAGGCCACCGGCGCGGCCTCCGGCCTGGTCAACACCGCCCAGCAGATCGGCGGCGCCATCGGCCTCGCAGGCCTCGCCGCGGCGGCCACCGCCATCACGAACCACGAGCTGCCGGGCAGCGTCCCGCACGCCCTGACCACCGGCTACTCGTACGGGTTCCTGCTCGGCGGCGGCCTCTACCTGCTGGCCCTGGTCGTGGCCCTGGCCACCCTCCCGGGCACCCGCCCCCAGCAGCAGGACGCCGAGCACCCGCCCGTCGCCCTGTGACCGGCCCCGGCGGCCCCGCCCTGACCACTCCGGGCGGGGTCGCCGGTTCCCCGGTGCCGGTGCCGGTGCCGGTACTGGTCGGGAGGCCGTCGATATACTCGGGCAGGAGGTGCTGTCTTGCGGTACGAGAGCGACGACGATCGCGGCCCGGTGACCGGGACCGAGCAGACCGCGGAGGTCCCCGGTGTCCTCCCCGACGCGCTCACGGACTTCATCGGCTACCTCCTGCGCCGCGTCTACGCGCAGTTCTCCGCCACCGACGACGGCGGCGACAGCGACCCCCGTGACTTCCTGGTCCTCGACGCGCTCACCGGCCGGGACTGGGAGTCCCAGCTCGACCTCGCGGAACGGCTCGGCATCAACCGCACCATCATGGTCGGCGTCATCGACCGGCTGGAGGCCCGCGACGAGGTCCGGCGCACCCGCAACCCCGACAACCGGCGCCAGTACGTGCTCTCCCTGACCGACCGGGGACGCGAGGCCGTGGAGGCCAGCCGGCGGGCGGTCGCCGAGCGGGACGCCCGGCTCACCGCCGTACTGACGGACGAGGAGACCGCCCGGCTCGACGAACTGCTCGGCCGGCTGCTGCCCGAGTCGGCGCAGCCCCTCGTGCAGGGCACCGAGTACCTGGCCGCGCAGGCCCACCACCGGCTGCGCAGGCACGGCGACGACAAGCTGGCCGGCACCGGTCTGAGGGTGCGTCACTACGGCCCGCTGTCCGCCCTCGACGTCCTCGGGCCCATCTCCCAGCAGCGGCTCGCCGGACTGCTCGCCATCACCGGGCCCGCCGCCTCCCAGCTCGTCGACGAACTCGTCAGACTGGGCCTGGTGCGCCGGGGCCGCGACCCGCACGACCGGCGCCGGTACGCCCTCGAAGTGACCGACCTCGGCCGTGAACAGCTCGGTGTGGTGGCCGGGGCCGTCGCGGGGCTCGCCGCGGACGTCTCCGCCATGCTCGGCCCCGGCGGCGAGGACGAACTGCGCGGACTGCTGCTGAAGCTCCTCGCCCCGACGCATTCCGGCCCGGCATTCGCGGAGAACACCAAGTCATCCGTCTCCGCCAGGGGTTGACCCTTTGGCCAAAGGCTGTCACGCTTAATTCGGCGCATTCACCGCGCCCTTTTCCAGGCTCTTCGCAGCGCCCCTCCGGTTCCTTTCCGGAAGGGCCACGGGGGGCCTTTTTTCATGCGGACATTTCCTGCGGACATCCCGCGGCACGTGGTTTTCCCGTTGCGCACCGCCCCTCGACGAAGGAGACAGTCATGGTCGCCAAGAAGACCGACGGCTCGCCCGAACCGGCGCGCATACCCGAGGACATGACCTTCGACGTCATCATCCTCGGCTCGGGCCTCGCAGGCTCCGTCACCGGCGCCGTCCTCGCCAAGCACGGAGCCAGGGTGCTGCTGGTCGACGCGGCCGCGCACCCCCGCTTCGCCATCGGCGAGTCCATGACCCCGCAGCTCGTGGAATGGATCCACATCCTCGCCGAACGCCACGACATCCCCGAGCTGAAAAGCCTGGCCAGCGTCGAGGCCTCCACCCGTGACATCGGCCCGACCTTCGGCACGAAGGCGCACTTCGGCTTCATGAAGCACGAGGTCGGAAAAGAGCCCGACCCGCGCGAGGCGACGCAGCTCGCACTGCCGAAGATATTCCACCAGAACAGCCACATGTTCCGGCAGGACAGCGACTCCTTCATGTTCCACGTCGCCGTCAAGTACGGCTGCACCCCCCGGCAGAACTGGCGTGCGAACGAAGTCGAGTTCGACGACGACGGTGTGACCGTCCTCGGCCGCAGCGCCGCCCCCGGCGCCGAGCCCGAGCTGTACCGGGCCGAGTACCTGGTGGACGCCTCCGGGTTCCGGTCCCCGCTCGCCGACAAGTTCGACCTGCGCGACAAGCCCACCGCCCGCTTCAAGCACCACTCCCGCTCGATGTTCACGCACTACGTCGGCATCAAGCGGTTCGACGACGTCAGCGGCCACCCCCAGGACCTGCGCCCGCCGGCCGACTGGCACACCGGCACCATGCACCACCTCATCGAGCGCGGCTGGTTCTGGATCATCCCCTTCGACAACCACCCGAAGTCCCGCAACCCGCTGTGCAGCGTCGGCCTGACGATGGACGAGCGCACCTACCCCAAGCCGAAGGACCTCACCCCGGAGCAGGAGTTCCAGACCTTCCTCGACAAGTACCCGGCGGTGAAGCGGCAGTTCGACGGCGCCACCCGGGTCCGTGAGTGGATCTCGACCGACCGGCTGCAGTACAGCTCGAAGCAGACGATCGGCGACCGCTGGTGCCTGATGTCGCACGCGGCAGGCTTCCTCGACCCGCTGTTCTCCCGCGGCCTGTCCAACACCATGGAGGTCGTCGACGCGCTCACCTCCCGGCTGATCCCCGCCCTCAAGGACGGCGACTTCTCCGCGGAGCGCTTCGAGTACGTCGAGCGCGTCGAGCAGGGCCTGCTCCAGTACAACGACGACCTGGTCAACAGCTCCTTCATCGCGTTCTCCCACTTCCGGCTCTGGAACGCGGTCTTCCGGGTCTGGGGCTCGTTCATCACCCCCGGCACCATGCGGCTGACCCGGGCCCGCCTCAAGCACTTCAAGGACCACGACACACGCCACTTCGACGAGCTGGAGAACGTGGCGCACCCGGGGCTGTGGTGGCCGCAGAGCGACTCCTTCAAGCGGATCCTGGAGACCACCGCCGAGACCTGCGAGAAGTACGAGGCCGGCGCGCTCACCGGCGACGAGGCCGCCGACATCGTCTTCGGGCTGCTCAAGGAGTCCCCGGTCGTCAACCCGGTCTTCGGCTGGAAGGACGAGGAGCGGCGGTTCATCTACCCGTCCACGCTGACCATGGCCCGCTTCCTGTACTGGGCCTCCGTCGAGGCCCCCGCGGAGATGAACAGCGTCGGCCGCGAGTTCCTGCTCGGCATCCTCAAGGCCGGCGCGAAGGTCCGCAAGCTCCTCTGACCACTGCCAGACAAGCCAGAAAGGGATGCGCATGTCCGCAGCAGCGCGGTCGCTGACCCGTGCCCAGGAGACACCTCAGACGCGGCCCGTCGAACCGCTGGATCTGCGCCGCGTGTGCGGCCTGTTCACGACCGGCGTCACGGTCATCACCACCGGCCCCGACGGCGACGCGGACGGCACCACCGTCAACTCGTTCACCTCGGTCTCGCTGGAACCCCCGCTGGTGCTGTTCTGTCTGCACCAGCAGTCCCGGCTGCACACGCTCCTGGAGCAGAGCGGCGGGTTCACCGTGAACTTCCTGTCCGGCCGGCAGCAGCCGCTGGCCCGGCACTTCGCCGGGCGCCGGGCCACCGCCGGCGCCACGGCCTTCGAGGGCGTCCCGCACCACTTCACCGACGACGGACTGCCCGTGCTCAGCGAGGCCCTCGCCCATCTGACCTGCACCACCGTCGACGTGCACAGCGCCGGCGACCACGACATCGTCATCGGCGAGGTGGTGGAGCTGGGCGTCCCCGAACACGGCCTGGAGCCGCTGATCTTCTTCGACGGCTCCCTGGGCCCGCTGGAGACCGGTGCGGACCGCTTCCAGCACACCCGGCAGGCGTCCTGACATGCGCAGGGTGCTCATCGCCAACCGTGGCGAGATAGCCGTACGTGTGGCCAGAGCCTGCCGGGACGCCGGGATCGCGAGCGTCGCCGTCTACGCGGACCCGGACCGGGACGCCCTGCACGTCCGGGTCGCCGACGCGGCCTTCGCCCTGGGCGGTGACACCCCGGCCACCAGTTACCTGGACATCGGGAAGGTCCTGCGGGCCGCCCGGGAGACCGGGGCGGACGCCGTCCACCCCGGCTACGGGTTCCTCTCCGAGAACGCCGAGTTCGCCCAGGCGGTCCTGGACGCGGGCCTGACCTGGATCGGCCCGCCGCCGTCCGCCATCCGCGACCTGGGCGACAAGGTGGCGGCCCGGCACATCGCCCAGCGGGCGGGCGCGCCCCTGGTGGCCGGCACCCCGGACCCGGTGGGCGGTGCGGACGAGGTCGTGGCGTTCGCCGAGCAGCACGGTCTGCCGATCGCCATCAAGGCGGCCTTCGGCGGCGGCGGGCGCGGGCTGAAGGTCGCCCGGACCCTGGAGGAGGTGCCGGAGCTCTATGAGTCGGCGGTGCGGGAGGCGGTGGCCGCCTTCGGACGCGGCGAGTGCTTCGTCGAGCGCTACCTGGACCGGCCGCGGCACGTCGAGACGCAGTGCCTCGCGGACCGGTACGGCAACGTGGTGGTCGTATCGACCCGTGACTGCTCGTTGCAGCGCCGGCACCAGAAGCTGGTGGAGGAGGCTCCGGCACCGTTCCTGACGCCGGAGCAGACCGCCGAGCTGTACCGGGCGTCGAAGGCGATCCTGCGCGAGGCCGGCTATGTCGGCGCGGGCACCTGCGAGTTCCTCGTCGGGCAGGACGGCACCGTCTCCTTCCTGGAGGTCAACACCCGCCTCCAGGTGGAGCATCCGGTGACCGAGGAGGTCGCCGGCATCGACCTGGTCCGCGAGATGTTCCGGATCGCCGACGGCGCGGAACTCGGCTACGGCGACCCCGAGGTGCGGGGCCACTCGTTCGAGTTCCGGATCAACGGCGAGGATCCGGGCCGGGGCTTCCTGCCGGCTCCGGGCACGGTGACGGTCTTCGAGCCGCCGTCGGGACCGGGGGTGCGGCTGGACGCCGGCGTGGAGTCGGGCAGCGTGATCGGCCCGGCCTGGGACTCGCTCCTCGCCAAGCTGATCGTCACCGGCCGCACCCGCGCGGAGGCGCTGGAGCGGGCCGCGCGGGCGCTCGACGAGTTCCGCGTCGAGGGGATGGCCACGGCGATCCCGTTCCACCGGGCGGTCGTACGGGATCCGGCGTTCGCTCCGGCCGAGGGGCCGTTCACCGTCCACACCCGGTGGATCGAGACCGAGTTCGTCAACGACATCGAGGCCTTCACGGCGGCTCCGGCCGACGGTTCCGAGACGGCGGCGGCCGATCGCGAGACGGTCGTCGTCGAGGTCGGCGGACACCGGCTGGAGGTCTCGCTGCCGGCCGTGCTGGGGCGGGTCCCGGACCGGATGCCGGGTCCTGTCGGCGCCGGCGCCCCCCGGACCCGCCGCCGTACCGCGGGCGGCGCGGCTCCGGCCGCCTCGGGCGACACCCTCGCCTCTCCCATGCAGGGCACCGTCGTCAAGGTCGCCGTCGCCGAGGGGCAGACGGTCGAGAAGGGCGACCTGGTCGTCGTACTCGAAGCCATGAAGATGGAGCAGCCGCTCACCGCGCACCGCTCCGGCACCGTGACCGGGATCGCCGCCGAGGTGGGGCAGGCCCTCGCCGCCGGTGCCGCGATCTGCGAGATCAAGGACTGATCGCAGACCGACCGAGAACTGACCGAGGACTGATCGCTTTGGCAGCACTCACCTACACCGACGCCATGAACGGCGCGCTGGAGCGGCTGCGTTCCGTGGGGTACGAGCACGGGCGCAGCTTCGTCAACCACGCCCCGATGGCCGCCGAGGCCCTGGCCCACATGGGATACGCCGCCGAGGTACCCGGCTGGGTGGAGGGCCATCTGCGCAGCCACACCTTCCACGACGTGCCCGAGCGGCGGTTCGCCCTCGACCCGGCCGACGAGGCCGACTGGCGGCAGGCGCTCGGCGAGTTCGGCCGGGTCGCCGACTGGACCACCCTGTTCGAGCGCGAGCTGGCCGAGGGCGAGTGGGCCGACGTCCTGGCCCGCTGGTGGCCCCGGCTGCTGCCCGGCATGTCCGGGGTGCTCACGCACGGGGTGATCCGCACCGCGCACGCGGTCCGTGCCGTGGTGACGGGCGGGCCCGACAACCGCCTGCAACTGGCCGAACTGGCACACGGGTTGGGGTACTGGGCGGCCCGGTACTCGGAGGGCGGGGTCGCCGTCCAGGAGGAGGACGGGGACGGTGGTGGTGACGTCGTACGGGCGCTGGACGAGCTCGTCGCCGAGTTCTCCGGGATCTACGCCACGCTCTCCCTCCCGCATCCGATCCCGCTGATCCACTCGGTCACCGGGCCCGCCGCCGTACGGCTGGTGGTGGAGCACCTGCCGGAGGAGCAGCGGTGGCCGTCGTACCGGGTCGCGCGGGCCGTCAGCCGCACGATGCTCGACTGGTTCCACGCCGTGCCCAGGCCCGCGGTCCCGCTGCCGGCCGCCCCCGACCCGGCCGCCCTGTTCGCCGAGGCCGTCCAGATCGGCGACGAGCACGCCATCAAGCTCGCCGAAGTGGCCGTACGGCACGAGGCGCTGGCCCCCGACCCCCGGCACGCGGCGGCCGCGCACGTGGCCAACCGGGCGATCGGGCGCCTGTACCGCTGACAGTTCGTCTTCGCCGACGGTCTCCCAGACCAGACCAGACCAGACCGTACGGAACCGTTCCCGAGGAGTGTCATGGACGCACAAGTCATCGTCGTGGGCGCCGGGCCGGCCGGCATGATGCTCGCGGGCGAGCTACGGCTCGCGGGCGCCGAGGTCATCGTCCTGGAGAAGCTGCCCGCGCGCACCGGAGAGTCGCGCGGCCTCGGCTTCACCGCCCGCACCATGGAGGTCTTCGACCAGCGCGGACTGCTGCCCCGCTTCGGGGACATCGAGGTCAGCAACGTGGGCCACTTCGGCGGCCTGCCGGTCGACTTCGGTGTCCTCGACGGCGCCCACCAGGCTGCCAAAACGATCCCGCAGTCGGTCACCGAGACCGTCCTGGAGGAGTGGGCCGGCCGGCTCGGCGCGGACATCCGGCGCCGGCACGAGGTGCTGTCGGTCAAGGAGAAGGAGGACTGCGTCGAGGTCGAGGTGCGCGGCCCCGGGGGCGTGCACCAGCTGCGCGCCGAGTACCTCGTGGGGTGCGACGGCGGCCGGTCCACCATCCGCAAGGCCGCCGGTTTCGACTTCCCGGGGACGCCGTCCACGCTGGAGATGTACCTCGCCGACGTGAAGGGCATCGAGCTGGAGCCCCGGATGATCGGCGAGACCCTGCCCGGCGGCATGGTCATGGTCGGGCCGCTGCCCGGCGGGATCACCCGGCTGATCATCTGCGAGCGCGGCACCCCGCCGCAGCGCCGCGAGAAGCCGCCGACCTGGGCGGAGGCCGCGGCGGCCTGGCAACGGCTGACCGGCGACGACATCTCGCACGCCGAGGCGGTGTGGGTGTCCTCCTTCGGCGACGGCACACGCCTGGTCACCGAGTACCGACGCGGCCGGATCCTGCTCGCCGGCGACGCCGCGCACATCCATCTGCCGGCCGGCGGGCAGGGCATGAACACCAGCATCCAGGACGCCGTGAACCTCGGCTGGAAGCTGGGCGCGGTGGTGCGGGGGCGGGCGCCGGAGGCGCTGCTCGACACGTACCACGACGAACGGCACCCGGTCGGGCAGCGGCTGATGATGAACACCCGGGCGCAGGGGCTGCTGTTCCTGTCCGGGCCCGAGGTGCAGCCGCTGCGCGACGTACTCAACGAACTGATCCGGTATCCCGAGGTCAGCAGGCACCTGGCGGCGATGGTCTCCGGCCTTGAGATCCACTACGACCTCGACGGGGGCGCCGGCGCGCTGCTCGGCCGACGGCTGCCGAACGTGCCGCTCACCGGGCACCGGAGGGTGGCCTCCAGCACGGAGGCGCTGCGCGGCGGGCGGGGTGTGCTGCTGGACCTCGCCGACAACGCGAGGCTGCGGGAGCGGGCCTGGGCCTGGCGGGACCGGGTGGACGTGGTGACGGCGGTGGCGGCCGACGGCTCGCTGGGCGGTACCACGGCTGTGCTGGTGCGGCCCGACGGTTATGTGGCCTGGGTGGCGCCGGGTAGTCATGCGGATCTGCCGATGGCCCTTGAGCGGTGGTTCGGGCCTGCGCGCTGAGGGCGCCGCCGAGAGTGCCGCGATCTGTCGTCTTGCGGCTGCCCCGCCGTCGTGGCTGGTCGCGCCCACGCGGCGGCAGCCGCAAATCAAATGCAGCCCCGCGCCCCTGAAGGGGCGCTTTTCCTTGAGGAGTTTTCATGCACAGCACCCTGATCGTCGCTCGTATGGAGCCGGCTCACAGTCAGGAAGTCGCGCGGTTGTTCAAGGAGTTCGACGAGACCGAGATGCCGCATCTCATGGGCACCAGGCGCCGTGAGCTCTTCGCCTACCGCGGGCTGTACTTCCACCTCCAGCACTTCGACACCGACAACGGCGGTGAGCTGATCGAGGAGGCCAAGGCCGACCCGCGGTTCGTGCGGATCAGCGAGGACCTCAAGCCGTTCATCCAGGCGTACGACCCCGCCACCTGGCGGTCTCCCGCCGACGCGGTCGCCACGCGCTTCTACGACTGGGAGGGCCGGGCGTGAACGCCAGGCGAGTGGTCATCACCGGGGTCGGCGTCATCGCCCCCGGCGGTGTCGGTACCAAGAACTTCTGGAACCTGCTCAGCGAGGGCCGCACCGCGACCCGTGGCATCAGCTTCTTCGACCCGTCCTCCTTCCGGTCCCGGGTCGCCGCCGAGGTCGACTTCGACCCGGAGGAGCACGGGCTGAGCCCGCAGGAGATACGGCGGATGGACCGGGCGGCGCAGCTGGCCGTCGTCAGTGCGCGGGAGGCCCTCGCCGACAGCGGCCTTGACCTGTCCGGCGCCGACCCCCACCGGGTCGGGGTCACCATCGGCAGCGCGGTCGGCGCGACCATGGGGCTCGACCAGGAGTACCGGGTGGTCAGCGACGGCGGCCGGCTCGACCTCGTCGACCACACCTACGCCGTCCCGCACCTCTACAACTACCTGGTGCCCAGCTCGTTCGCGGCCGAGGTCGCCTGGTCGGTGGGGGCGGAGGGCGCGGCCACGGTCGTGTCCACCGGGTGCACGTCGGGCCTGGACTCCGTGGGCCATGCCGTCGAGCTGATCCGTGAAGGCTCGGCCTGCGCGATGATCGCCGGCGCCACCGACGCCCCGATCTCCCCGATCACCCTGGCCTGCTTCGACGCCATCAAGGCCACCACCCCGCGCAACGACGACCCCGAGCACGCCTCCCGCCCCTTCGACGGCACCCGCAACGGGTTCGTGCTGGGGGAAGGATCGGCCGTCTTCGTCCTTGAGGAGCTGGAGGCCGCGAAGCGGCGGGGCGCGCACATCTACGCCGAGATCGCCGGGTACGCCTCCCGCTGCAACGCCTTCCACATGACCGGGCTGCGGCCCGACGGTGCGGAGATGGCCGAGGCCATCACGGTCGCCCTCGACGAGGCACGGCTCAACCCCGAGGCGATCGACTACATCAACGCGCACGGCTCCGGCACCAAGCAGAACGACCGGCACGAGACCGCGGCGTTCAAGAAGAGCCTCGGCGACCACGCCTACCGGACCCCGGTCTCCTCGATCAAGTCGATGGTCGGGCACTCGCTCGGAGCGATCGGCTCCATCGAGATCGCCGCGTCCGTCCTCGCCATGGAGCACAACGTCGTGCCCCCGACGGCCAACCTGCACACCCCCGACCCCGAGTGCGACCTGGACTACGTCCCGCTCACCGCCCGCGAGCACCGCACCGACGCGGTGCTCACCGTGGGCAGCGGGTTCGGCGGCTTCCAGAGCGCGATGGTGCTCGCCCGACCGGACAGGAGCGCGGCCGCATGAGTGCACGGACCGTGGTGACCGGGCTCGGCGTCGCCGCGCCCAACGGCCTGGGTACGGCGGACTACTGGGCCGCCGCCCGCGCCGGGAAGAGCGGGATCGGCCGCATCACGCGGTTCGACCCGTCCGGGTACCCGGCGAAACTGGCCGGTGAGGTGCCCGGGTTCAGCGCCGGGGAGCATCTGCCGAGCCGGCTGCTCGCCCAGACCGACCACATGACCCGGCTGGCGCTCGTCGCGACGGACTGGGCGCTGGCCGACGCCGACGTCAGCCCGGCCGACCTGCCCGCCTACGACATGGGCGTGGTCACCGCCAGTTCCTCCGGCGGCTTCGAGTTCGGGCAGGGGGAGCTGCAGAAGCTGTGGAGCCAGGGCAGCCAGTTCGTCTCGGCATACCAGTCGTTCGCCTGGTTCTACGCCGTCAACAGCGGACAGATCTCCATCCGCAACGGCATGAAGGGCCCGAGCGGGGTGGTCGTGTCGGACCAGGCCGGTGGCCTCGAGGCCCTCGCCCACGCGCGGCGGCAGATCCGGAAGGGGACGCAGCTCATCGTCTCCGGGGCGATCGACGCGTCCATCTGCCCGTGGGGGTGGGTGGCGCAGCTCGCCAGCGACCGGCTGTCCACGTCGGAGGAGCCGGACCGGTCGTACCTGCCGTTCGACTCCGCCGCGGCCGGGCACGTGGCCGGAGAGGGCGGGGCGATCCTGATCCTGGAGGCCGAGGAGACGGCCGTACGGCGGGGTGCCCGGGTGTACGGGGAGATCGCGGGGTACGGCGCGACGTTCGACCCGGTGCCGGGGAACGGGCGGCCGCCGGGGCTGCGCAAGGCGATCGAACTGGCCCTCGCGGACGCGGGCGCCGACGCGGCCGACGTCGACGTCGTGTTCGCCGACGCGGCGGCCGTGCCGGAGCTGGACCGGGTGGAGGCCGATGCGATCGGCGACGTGTTCGGGCCGCACGGGGTGCCGGTGACCGCGCCGAAGACGATGACCGGGCGGCTGTACTCGGGGGCCGCGCCGCTGGACGTGGCGACGGCGCTGCTTGCCGTCCGGGACGGGGTGGTGCCGGCGACGGTGCATGTCTCGCCGGACGCGGGTTATGACCTCGACCTGGTGGTGGGGGAGCCGCGGCTGACCGAGGTGCGGACGGCGCTGGTGCTGGCCCGCGGGTACGCCGGGTTCAACTCTGCCATGGTCGTACGGGCGTAACCCGCCTACGACCGTAGGGGCTTGTGCGGTGGCGCGGCTGCGGGCCGGTGGGGGTTGCTCGCGCAGTTCCCCGCGCCCCTACGGGGCGCTGCTCAGCTGCTCCCTCCATAGACATAGCTGCGGGCAGGCGTGCCGCAGGGCGGCACGGGTGGGCGCTGGGGGTCCCCCCGGCCGAAGGCTGGGGGAGGCACCCTGCCGGCGCCGGTAAGC
>NZ_JBHXLU010000150.1:0-17311 GCF_042720695.1 Streptomyces sp. NPDC058457
ACGATGCGCCTGCTCGGAAACGCGAACTGGTGGGCGCCGGCGCCCCTGCGGCGCTTCTACGCCCGCCACGGCCTCCGGGAGGACGACGACCCGCCTCCCGCGCCTGATCCCCGCCCCGCACCGGCCCGTATGTCGTCCGACTGACCCTCCCACCGAGGACGAGACGATGCATCAGCGCGCATACGACAGCCAGTGCAACCTCACCACCGCCGGTCTGCTCCTGTATGCCATGACCGTCGCCCGGGTGAAGCCGGCGCCCGTTCCGGTTCGCGCCTGAACAACTCGATTCGACCAGCACTCCAGCAAGAGACCCTTCTGGTCCGGTGTGACGGAGGAATCACGCGAACGACGGTACGGCAGAGCGTGGGCCGGTCCTGGACGACGAGCAGTTCCGCCGACTCGCCGAGTACGGGGAGGTGGAGCACGCCGAGCCCGGCCGGGATCTGTTCACGTCCGGCGACGACACCTACGACTTCTTCCTGCTGCGGTCGGCGACCGTGGACATCGTCCGGGACGCGACGGTGATCGAGCCGGAGCGTGTGATCTACCGGGGCGGACCCGGAGACTTCCTCGGCGAGCTCAACCTGCTGACCGGTCAGCACTCTGCCTGCCGCCCGACGTCTTCCCGCTCGCCGGAAACGAAGAACTCGTGGACACCGACAGCGCTCGTCGACGGAGCAGCGCACGCCGGCCGTGACGCTCATTTGACGCTCCGAAGCCCTGACGGCTCACCCGGGGAGCCCAAAAATCTCCTCTGACCTGGTCTTTTCCGAGACTTGCCCCGGCCGACATCTTTCCGATGACGCATCATGTGGAGTGCGTGGCCCGGCCGGCCTGGCCGACACCGTACTCAGGTGCACTGCGGTGCGGAGACCACGTGGTCTCCATACGAGCCAGGGCGGTTCAGTGTGAGCGATCCTCGTGGAACGGATGCCTACCTCTCTGCCGCCTTCAGGCGCTGGGCCGCCGTGTCGCCGCGCCGACCGACCGGTACGACGCCTGTCGCGGCGCCGAGGCCGTATGCGGGCATGTCGACGTACACCGATTCGTAGGAGCCTGCCGGGACGATGAACGTCTCGTGCCAGATACCCACATGACCCTTCCCGGCACGTGCTCGTCGGTTGAACGCCGTCCATGCGGGCCGGTGCTCCTTGTCCTGCTGGTGGGCGTAGGCGAGGAGCCGTTCCTTGTCGGACCAGTACTGGACGACGTAGAAGTCCCGGAGGCCGCCGTAGAGCACCTTGTAACCGAGAAGCCCGCTGGTCTTTTCCTGGGACAGCTCACGCAGCATGCGCGGCATCGACATGAATGCCGGTAGCCAGCTGGAGAATGCTCGCAGCCGGTTGATCCGTAGCCCGATGTGGAAGACGACGACGTCGCCTTCGGCGGCGGCGGTGTTGCGACCCGGAACCACTTTCTCGGACATGATTCTCCTCTGGTCCTTCTTGCGATGGTTCAGGTCATGGCCGGACGAGTGATCGGGACTTCGAACGAATCGCCCAGAAGTGGATCACCAGCCCGATACCCCAGCCCAGAATCGACCACAGGGGCCAGAAGAAGTGGTCGGGTGTGAGAATCGCCCACAGCACCACCTGGGCCACATTGGCGATGACGTACCAGAAAAGGTGGATCCGCAGGCCCCACCTCATGGCCTTTTCGCTCTTCTGCATTTTCCCTCCCGTGGTTCATCGGATCGATGCACTTGCGGTGACCGGCGGTGCTATTGCGGGAGCGTCTGCTCCTGTACGGCTGTCTCGATGAGGGCCACCGTCGCACCCGGCCGGGAGACGAACACCATGTGCGAAGCACCCTCGACCACCTGGGTCTTCGCGCCGGAGCGCTGGGCCATGAACTCCTGCGTCGCCGGCGGGATGATCCTGTCGGCGCCGCTGATCAGGTTGTAGTTCGGGATCGTGTGCCATGCCTGCGGGCCGGTGGCGGGCTCGCCCAGTGCGGCGCCGGTGGCCGGGCGTTGCGTGATCGAGTAGAGGGCGGCTTCCTCTGCCGACACGTCAGCCGCGAAATGGGGATGAAAGACCTTCGGGTCGATGTAGAGGTCCACCTGTCCGTCGGGCAGCGGCACAGGCTTCAGGGACTCGCCCACGGTGCTGCCCGGGAACTTCTCGACCAGTGCTTGCGTGCTCTCGCCCGTCTCCGGCACGAACGCCGCCAGGTAGACCAGTGCCTTCACGTTCGCGTTTCCCTCGGCGGCAGTGGAGATGACCGCACCGCCGTACGAGTGCCCGACCAGCACGATCGGTCCCCCGATGCTGTCCAGCAGCGCCTTGACGTGGATCGCGTCGAAGGCGAGGCCTCGAAGTGGATTCGGCGCGGCGACCACTGGATAGCCGTCGGCGACAAGCCGCTTGGCGACGGCGTTGAAGCCACTGCTGTCGGCAAAGGCTCCGTGTACGAGCACGATCGTCGGTTTCCCGCTCTCCATGGACCAACCTCTCCTTCGGATGACGGCCGACAAGGACCGGAGCGGGTGTCGGTTCTCCCGCACCGTCCGGCTGACGACCACTTCTTCGAACCCCGCTTGCGGGGAACGTCCGCCGGCGCGACCTCGACCGCCGGAAGTGTCCGGACACGTCGGTCGACGAACCGGAGGCGTGACCGCGGCGACGGTGATGGGTTCGGGGATGAATTCAGCGAAGAACTACACGGCTCCACACCCTCACGCTCGGCGCAAAGCTACGACGCCGCACTGGACGGGAATGGAATGAGACCGGGACCCGGTTCCCGGTGGGCTTCACTGATCATTCAGTCGACGTCAAGCCGGTTCGGCCAATCTGGGCGCCTTGGAGGACAGATGACTGGGGGGTTGCCGATGGTGCCGGACGAGGAAGCCGACGTGGTGGTGATCGGGTCGGGTATGGGCGGTCTCGCGGCGGCGCGCACGATCGCGCAGTTCGGCGGGAAGCGTGTTCTCGTCCTCGAACAGCACTACACGCTCGGTGGGATGACGCACGAGTTCTCCCGCGCCGGGCGATACCGGTTCGGCACCGGGCTGCATTACATGAGTGCGAGTGCCGGCCCGTTCCTCGGGTTCATGACGGACGGAAGGGCGCAGCTTTCGCCCCTGCCGGACGAGTACGACGCACTGCACTTCCCGGGGTTCGATTTCGCCGTCCCCGCCACGAAGGAACGGTTCCGTGAACGTCTGAAGGAACGGTTCCCTGCCGAGTCCGACGCGATCGACCGATTCTTCCGGACGACGCGCTGGGCCATGGCCGGGCTGACCGCGCGCAATGTCTTCGCATCGTTCCCCGCAGGCGTACGAAAGGCGGGTGCGCCCATCGTCGAGCGGCTCTTCCCGTCGACGTTCCGTTCGTTGCGGGACCAGGTTTCCCGCAGTTTCCGCGATCCGCGCCTGCGGGCCGTTCTGGCCGCGCGATGGGGGCTCTACGGCACTCCGCCGGCATCGAGTGCGTTCGGCTATCACGCGGCGGTCCCGCTGACCTTCTTCATGGAAGGCACCGCACATCCCGTGGGCGGCCCGCAGGAGCTCAACCGGGTGGTTCTGGAGATCCTGCAGCGGTACGGCGTGGTGCTGCGCTCCCGGCAGAGGGTTCATGAGGTCCTCGTCGAGGGCGGCAAGGTGGCCGGCGTCGATGTCGAGGACACCGCCACCGGCCGCCGCTACCGTGTGCGGACGGACACCGTTGTCTCGGCGGCCGGAGTTCGCAACACGTACGCCCTGATCGGGAAAAGCCACGAACTGGCGGAGCTGCCCGAGGAACGGTCGGCGGTCATGCTGTTTCTCGGACTGGACCGGTCGCCGGCCGAGTTCGGACTGCGCGGCGAGAACCACTGGTTCATGCCGGATCTCGACGAGCACGACGGCGTTCCTCGCCCTCCCGGGGAAGGCACGTTGTATGTCTCCTTCGCCTCGCTCAACAACCCGGCTGCCCGGTTCCACACGGTGGAACTGCTGGAACTCGTCGATCCGAAGGTGGTCGACCAGTGGCGCGGAACGCCCGAGAACGAGCGGCCGGACAGCTACCGGAAGTTCAAGGACGAGCTGACCGGGCGGCTGATCGCCCGCCTGGAGGAACGCTGGCCCGGCTTCCGGGAGACGATCGCGTTCGCCGAACTGGCGACGCCGCTGTCGTTCGAGACCTATCAGCACAGCGTGCGGGGATCCTTCTACGGACTCGCGGCGACTCCCCAGCGGTTGCGTTCGGCGCGGGCGGGATGCCGTACTCCGGTCAAGGGACTCTTCGTGGCCGGGCAGGACGCCTGGGGGTCCGGCGTGGTGGGGGCGCTGGCCGGCGGGCTGATGGCGGCGAACGCGGTCCTGAAACCGCGGCAGCTCGGGACGATGTGGCAGGCCATCCGTTCCGGCGGGATCACCCGGGATCCGGCCACGCCCTGGGAGGGCTATCTGCGGGTGGCCGGCATCGAGGTGCTGACCCCGACGGTCCGGAGGATCCGCTTCGAACCCCTGGACGGGGACACGATGCCGTTCGCGTTCGCCGCCGGGCAGTACGTGAAGGTCGACCTGCCCGTGGCCGTCGAGCCGATCGAACGGTCGTACTCGATCTGTAGCAGTCCCGGGGAGAGCGGCTTCGTCGAGATCGCTGTGAAGCACGAGCCGGACGGCCTGGGCTCGGGATTCCTGCATGAGGAACTGGAGGTCGGGCCGGCGTTGCGGGTGAGCGGCCCGCACGGCGAGTTCACCTGGGATCCGGGCTCCGAGGAAGGCACGGCGGACACACTCCTGCTCATCGCCGGGGGCGTCGGGATCACCCCGCTGATGAGTGTCCTGCTCGCGGCCGCCGACGCCCGCCACACGGGGCGGATCGTCCTGCTGGCGAGCTACCGGACCGAGGACGAGGTGGTGTTCGGGCCGGAGATCGAGGCGCTGCGGTCCCGGCTGCCGGGGCTGGCGGTGTCGGTCTTCGTCACCGAACGCGAGGGACGGATCGGTCTGGACGAGCTGCGGCCCCACGCAGGCCCGGCGACCCGCGTGCACCTGTGTGGGCCGGCGCCCATGATGCAGGACCTGATCGGCCGCCTGACAGAGCTGGGGGTGCCACGAGAGGCCATCCGCACCGAGGCGTTCGTGTCCGGCCGGAGCAAGGAGACCCGCCGGGAGAAGGCCCACGCCATCGCCGTCGCCGCCGCGGCGGCCGGTGTCACCGAGTTCATGATCGACATGGTCGGCGGCGCCCCGGCGTTCCCGTGCGGCCCCGGGCAGTCGGTCCTTGACGCCGCCAACGCCGTCGGCGTCGCGTTGCCCCAGTCGTGCGGCGAAGGCGCTTGCGGTACCTGTCGGGTGCGGGTGCTCTCCGGCGCCTACGAGACCGACGACCGGGGGATGTTCTCCGCCGACGAGTTGGCGGCGGGCTGGCGGCTGGCCTGCCAGACACTGCCCACCGAGGACCTGGTGATCGGCCAGTAGGACGGGCCGGCCGCGGTCACTGTCCGCGCCGTCCCGCCGGCGGCACGACGGACAACGGCTTCTGACTCCAGCCTGTCCAGTCCCGTGGCAATCGGCGCGTTGCCCGGCTGAAGAACCTGCCGCGATCACTGCTGTCGCCCCTGGTCGTTTGCTCTGCCCTTCCGGCCGGCAACGAGCAGCAGTCGCTTTCCCTGCCGCGTGACCTCGGTGACCACGGGCAGCGGAAGGCGGCGAGGGCGACCCGGGACTGGGATTGGAAGAAGGAATGGCCTCCTCCGACGCATCTCTGCGTCTGCAGGTTCTCGGGCCGTTGCGGGTCTGGCGGGACGGTGTGGAACTGGACGCCGGTCCTCCGCAGCAGGCGTATCTGCTCGCCGTTCTCCTCGCCCGTGCGGGCGAGCCGGTCAGCATCAGCGAGTTGGTCGACCTGATCTGGGCCGAGGACGTCCCGGCCTCGGCGGTCAACATTCTCCAGAAGTATGCTGGCGCGCTGCGGCGGCTGCTCGAGCCGGCGTTGCCCGCGCGTGAACCCGGCTCGTACCTGCTGCGTCGCGGCAGCGCGTACCTGTTCGTGGCTGCCCCCGGGACACTGGACGTCGTCAGGTTCCGTGAGCTGGTCGATGCGGCCGAGGGCGGCGTCGCGGAGCAGCGGCTCGCTGCGGCGCTCGACGGGTACTTGGAAGCGGTGGGGCTCTGGCACGGCTCGGCCGGCGACGGGGTCGCCTATGGCTCGACCGGTATGGCGATCTTCGCCGGGCTGGACGACGAGTTCCGCCACGCCTGCGTGGCCGCAGCCGAGTTGGCGACAAGGCTCGGCCGGCCCGAACGTGTGCTCCAGTCCTTGCACATGGCCGCCCGGATGGCGCCGTTGGACGAGAGAGTGCAGGCGAGTCTCATCGCCGCCCTGGCTGCCGCCGGCCAGCCGGCCGAGGCGCTGTCGGTGTTCCGGACCGTCCGCGCCCGGCTGGCCGAGGAACTGGGCGTCGACCCCGGCCCGGCACTGGTGGCCGCTCACCTGCGGGTGCTGGAACGGGCACCGGCTGAGGAAATGCCCCATGAACGGCCTGCGGCACCCACCACCGGGGCGTCGACTGCCGACGGCCTGGTCGGCCGGGCCGAGGAACTGGCGGTGGTGCGGCATGCGGTGGAATCGGCACTCGCCGGATCGACGGGGCTTGTGCTCGTCGAGGGAGAACCCGGAGTGGGCAAGACCCGCCTGCTCGAGGAGGCCGGTGCCGAGGCGAACCGGCGTGGCGCGCTCGTTGCCCGGGGCCATTGCCTGCCGGGGGACGGGGCGCCGTCGATGTGGCCGTGGGCGCAGGTCATCGGCGCGCTCCTGGACGACGTGCCGGCCGCGGCGCGCGAGGACTGGCAGGCGGGCGAACTCGGTCGTCTCGTGACATCGCGCGGCAGCGGCCGCACGATGTCGGCCCTGCCGGACAGCGGCGTCCGGTTCCGCTTCTTCGAGCAGGCTGTCGCGCTCGTCCGCCAGGTATCGGCGCGGCGACCCGTGATGCTCGTCGTCGACGACCTTCAGTGGGCCGATGCCGCCTCGCTGGATCTGCTCGGTCACCTGATGGCTCGGCTGCCGGGCGGCACCGCCGTGATCGGGGCGCTCCGCGACCGTGCGCCCGCGCCGAGCTCGGAACTTGGGCGGCTGCTCGCCGCGGCGAGTCGGCTGCCCGGTCACCGCAGGATCCCGCTCGGCCCGCTGGGCCCGGCCGAGGTGGCCGAACTCGTCCGCCGTGAGACGGGCCAGGACCCGGGCCCGGATGCCACCCGCCTCATCCACACCCGCACCGCCGGCAACCCCTTCTTCGTCCGCGAGCTGTCCCGGTTTCTCGCCGACGGCGATGTCCTCACCGAGGCCACCGCGGCCCTGACCGCGGTACCGGCCACTGTCCGGGATGTCGTTCGCGACCGGATGACCGGACTGGGTGCTGACGCCTGCAGCCTGTTGCAGATCGCCGCGCTGATCGGCCGTACCGTCGACCTCGCTCTCCTCGCCCGCACCGCCGGTCTGGACCACCAGACGTGTCTGGACCGGCTGGAGGCGTGCGAAGGGCTGGGCCTGCTCGAACCTTCGCCCGGCGACCCCTACTCGTTCGGATTTCCGCACGACCTGGTCCGCGAATCGGTGGTCGAGACCATATCGCCGCCGCGTGCGGCCCGGCTGCATCTGCTGGTCGCCGACGGCCTGGAGCACAGGGCCGCGGACACCGAACTGGTGGCCGAGCGCCTCGCCCATCACTTGTGGTCTGCCGGACCGCTCGCGGATCCGGCCCGAACCGCGACCGCGCTCGTCCGGGCCGGCCGCTGCGCCGCAGCCAAGCTGGCGCTCGAGGCAGCCGCGCGCCAGCTTCACTCGGCGGCGCGGGTGGCACGCACAGCGGGCCTGGCGGAGCTGGAGCTGGCCGCCCTGTCACTGTTCACCGCGGTGGACGGAATGCGGGCGGGATACGTGGGCTCGGCGGTCGATCTGCTGGAGCGGGCCGAACACCTCTCCCGTGGACTGAACCGGGAACGGGAGGCCGCCGACTTCCTCTTCTCCCGCTGGGCCGCGTACGCCCAGGGCATACAGCTGGACCGCGCCGGCCGGTTGGCCGGCCAGTTGCTGGCGCAGGGGGAGGCGTCCGACGACTCCGCCGTGCGCGCCTACGGCTGGTACGCCTGGGGCATCCACCAGTGGGGTGTCGGCAACATCGGAGAGGCGTTCCGGTACCTGAGCCGGACCGACTGGACCGTTCTGGACGACCTGGCCCACCATGAGGAGGACCCGCTCCGGCGCGATCTGCGACTGCTCGCGGCCGGGATGCTCGCGATGATGACCGCATTGCACGGGGACGTCGACGGGGCACTGGCCCAGCTCGCCACGATGGAGGCCGCCGCGGGAGGCGACCCCTACGCGATCACGGTCTGGGCGGCGTTCTCCGCCAGAGTCGCGGCGTTGATCGGCGACCCGGCGCGGGCGCTGCGCGCCGCCGAGTGCGGGATCGCCGTGGACCCCGCGTTCTCGTTCGGCTTCCTCGGCAGCTACCAACGGCTGGCCCGGTGCTGGGCGCGCGCCGTGACCGGCGGGGACCCGGTCGGCGCAGCCGCAGAGGCGCAGGATCTGATCGTCGCGTCGCTCTCCGACCCGCCACGCTCGGGCCTGGCCACCTGGTACGGGCTCCTCGGCGAGATGTGGCTGGCAGCCGGAAAGCTGGACGAGGCCGACGCGGCGCTCGACCGGGCGGACTCGGCCATCGAAACGTACGGCCAGCGCTACGCCGAAAGCCTGCTGCTTCTGCTCCGGGCACGGGTGCTGCAGGCACGCGGCGAGCCGGTCGCCACCGTTCAAGCCGTTGCCGAGCGGGCGCACACACTGTCCGTCGAGCGCGAGGCCCACCTGTTCGCCCGCCGTGCCGAGGAACTGCTGGCCGAGCTCGCGGACAACACATCCCGCTGACATCCGTGTTCACGACGCCGACGGCCGGTGAGCGAGGCCGGCGCAATCGGCGTAGCGGTGACCGGAGCAGCCTCTGCGCTGTGTGGTTCTGGGACGGAACTCCCTCTGGAACTGCGCTGGTCGGCGATCGGTGGTTCGCTCGCGCCGGCAGAGGCGGCCGAGGCCGAATCACACCGGGCCCCTGCAGACCGGCACATGGACCGGCCGCCGATGCATGGGTACCGGCCGATCGGCAACCTGGTTCCGCCACGACAGCGTCGCCCGGTGGTCGCCCCGGCGGATGGACCCAGGCCGCAAAGGAACCGTAAAGTGGCTGTGCCGCAGCCGATCGTGGTCGGCCCGTGAGTGGGGGTATGGGGTGGGCATGGCTTCCTCCGGCGGACATCTGCGTCTGCAGATTCTCGGTCCGTTGCGGATCTGGCGGGACGGCGTCGAACTGGACCCCGGGCCTCGGCAGCAGTCGTACCTGCTCGCGGTGCTGCTCGCCCGCGCGGGCCAGCCGATCAGTACGAGCGAGTTGGTCGACCTGATCTGGGCCGAGGACGTCCCGGCGTCGGCTGTGAACATTCTCCAGAAGTACGTCGGCGCGTTGCGACGGCTGTTCGAGCCGCTGCTGCCCGTCCGCGAAGCCGGATCGTTCCTCCACCGACGCGGCAACGCCTACCTCTTCGCCGTCGGCTCCGCCACGCTGGACCTCGTCGCGTTCCGGGAACTCGTCGATGCCGGCAGGGCCGCGCTGGCTCAGCACGATCGCGAGGCGGCCCTCGATCACTACGTCGGGGCGCTCGGGCTCTGCCACGGCTCGGCGGGCGACGGCATCGGCGACGGGACCATTGCCACGACGGTCTTCGCCGCACTCGACAACGAGTTCTACGACGCGTGCGCGGCGGCGGCGGAGCTCGCCGTGTCGACGGGTCAACCGGAGCGGGTGCTTGCGGCTCTGCAACTGGCCGCATCGATGGCACCGTTCAACGAACCCGTGCAGGCCGGTCTCGTCGGCGTTCTCGGCGCTGCCGGCCGCCAGGCGGAGGCGCTGTCGGTGTTCCGTCAGGCCCGCGACCGGCTCGCCGAGGAGCTCGGCATCGACCCGGGTCCGGCGCTGGAGGACGCACAGCGGCGGATTCTCACCCAGCCCCCGGCCTCGCCGCTCGTGCGGGCGGCGGACGAGGAGGCCGGGCGGACCACGGCGGCCACCTTGATCGGCCGGACCGAGGAACTCGCCACGCTGCGGCGCATCGTGGAGCGCGCACTCGCCGGCGACACCGCGATCGGCGTTGTCGAAGGCGAACCGGGCGCGGGCAAGACCCGGCTGCTGGAGGAGGCCGCCGCCGTGGCGGGCCGACTGGGTGCACTCACCGTCTGGGGCTCCTGCCTGGAGGGCGACGGGACACCGGCGATGTGGCCCTGGGAGCAGGCGCTGAGCCAGGTCGTCCACAGCCTGCCCGCTGCGGCGAGCGAACAGTGGCTCACCGGCGGGCTGGGCAGCCTCCTCGCGGCGCGGGACGACGCGACCCGGGAACTCCCCGACGGCAACGCCCAGTTCCGGCTGTTCGAACAGGTCGTCGCCCTCGTCGGACAAGCCTCGGCACGGCGGCCGACCCTCCTGATACTCGATGACCTCCAATGGGCCGACGCCACCTCCCTGCAGCTGTTGCAGCACCTGGCGGGGCGCCTGCCCCACGGCACCGCGGTCATCGGCGCGCTGCGCGACCGCGCACCCACACTCAGCCCGGACCTCTCCCGGGTGCTGGCCGCTGCCAGCCGGCGGCCCGGCCACCGCAGGTTCCGGCTCGGCCCGCTCGGCCTGGCCGACGTGACCGCACTCATCCGCCACGAGGCCGGCCAGGATCCAGACGACGCCGTCGCCCGCGCCATCCACGCCCGCACCTCCGGCAATCCGTTCTTCGTCCGCGAACTGTCCCGGCTCCTCAGCGGGGTCGGCGCGATCGCCGACGGCGACACGTCCCCATCGGCCGGGGTCCCCTCCACCGTCCACGACGTCGTCCGCGACCGGATGGCCGGGCTCGACGACCTCGCCCGCGACCTCCTGCGGGTGGCCGCGCTCATCGGCCGCGACGTCGACCTCAGGCTGCTGTCCCGTGCCACCGGTGTGGACGTCGCGGACTGTCTCCATCGTCTGGAACCGCTGCACACTCTCGGGCTGCTCGAACCCGGGCCGCAGGACCCGTCCTCGCTCCGCTTCGCGCACGACCTGGTGCGCGAGTCGGTCTCCGAGACCGCGACGACACAGCAGGTCACCCGGCTGCATCTGCGCGTCGCGGACGCGCTCGAACAGATCCATGCCGACGACGAGGACGTCGCCGAACGCCTCGCCTACCACCTGTGGGCCGCCGGCCCCCTCGCCGAGCCCGTTCGCGCCGCGGAGGCGCTGATCCGCGCCGGGCGCCGCGCGGCAGCCAAGCTCGCCTTCGAGTCCGCCAACCGGCAGTTGCGCTCCGCCATACAGGTCACCCGTGCCTCCGGACTCATGGAACTGGAGTTCTCCGCCCTCACGCTGCTCGCCATCGTCGTCAGACGACAGTCGGGGTACGACGCCTCGACCTTCGACCTGCTGGAGCGGGCCGAATACCTGGCCCGCACCCTCGGCCGGGAGGCGGAGGCCGCCGACTTCCTCTTCATCCGTCTGATGGGTGCCTACACCTCCATCGAGAAGGGCCGCGGGCAGTTGGCCCGCCGCATGCACGAGCTCGGTCAAGTGTCCTCCGATCCGGCCGTCCGACGCTACGGCCGACAGGCCTGGGGCCTGCATCAGTGGGACATCGGCAACATCGGCGAGGCGTACCGGTCGTTCACCAAGGAGGATGTCGCCGCTGCCGGCGGTGCCCTCGCCCCGGACGAGGAGACACCGCTCCGGCGGGACGGCGGCATTCCCGGGGAAGGGCCCGGCTGGCGGGCGGTCATGACCGCGCTGCACGGTGATGTCGACGCGGCGCTGGCTTTCGTCGACACCTGGGACACCCCGGGGGACCCGTACGCGGCCTCGGTCTGGGTCTACTACACGACCATGATCGCTTCCATGGCCGGGGACGCCGAAGCGGCACGGCGCGCCGGCGAGCGGTGGGCCGCCGCCGGCCTCGCCCGGCTCCGCGCCCAGATCGACCACTACATCCGGCAGAGCTGGTGCTGGGCACGCGCCCTCACCGGCGATGATCCGGCGGGCGCCGCGGCCGAGGCCGAGGAACTCCTGGTCGCCAACCTGCTCGATCCGCCGCAATGGGGCATCGCCTACCACTACGCACTGATCGCCGAGATGTGGCTGGCAGCCGGATCGCCCGACCGGGCCGACGCCGCTCTCGACCGAGCCGACCAGGCGATGTGGGACTACGGCCAGCGTTACGCCGAAGGGCTGCTCCTGCTGCTGAAGGCGCGCCTGCTGCAGGCCCGCGGCGCACCCCTCACCGCTGTCCGGGCCGCCGCCGAGCGGGCCTACACGCAATCCACCGCATGTGAGGCGCACCTGTTCGCGCGACGCGCCGAGCGACTCCTCTCAGGAACTGGAGGCAATGCATGACCGCAAGCCCTGAGGACCAGAGCGGGCTGACGGCCCTGGCCCGTGGGCTCTCGGCGCCGAAGGGCTTCGTCGACGCCAGCCTGGCCGCCCCTGCCCCCGGAACGATTCGCCTGCTGGGTGGCATCCCCGCGCCCGAGGCTCTGCCGGTCGAGGCGATCGGCCAGGCATCGGCGCAGCTGTGGCAGGCCCCCGACGCCGCGGTCGCGAGCCTGCAGTATTCGCCGGCGCGCGGATCCGCCGCGCTGTGCGACTGGATCGCGAAACGGGAGGGCGTCGACCCGAGCCGGATCGTGGTGACGAACGGTGGCATGCACGGCCTCGCACTGGCGGTGCTGAGCGTGGTCGAGCGCGGTGCCACCGTCGCGGTGGACGATCCGGTGTTCCCGGGTTTCCTGTGGGCCCTGGAGGTGTCGACGACGCGGATCATGCCGGTACCGGTCGTGGCCGACGGCTTCGACGTCGAACACCTCGCCCGGCGGCTCGCCACCGGCGCCCGGATCGCCGCGGCCTACACCGTGCCCGACTTCCACAACCCCGCCCAGGTCAGTCTCTCGGCGCCGAAGCGGCAGGCACTGATCGAGCTCGCCGAGCGGTACGGCTTCTACGTGATCGTCGACAATCCGTACCGCGAACTGCGCTTCGGCGGCCAGGACCAGGGTGTCGCGGTCTTCAACCAGTCGGATCGGGCGATCCACGTCAACACCTTCACCAAGACCCTCGGCCCCGGCTGGCGCGTGGGCTGGCTGGTGCTGCCGGACCACCTCGTGGACCCGGTGATCCGGCTGCGCAACCGCCTCGACGTACACACATCCTCGGTGACCCAGGCGATAGTCGAACGGCTGCTCACCGAAGACGCCCAATGGTTCGACCGGGTCGTTCGCAGCGCCAACGCGCTGTACCAGGAACGCGCCGGCGTGCTGATCGACGCCCTGCGGGAACAACTCCCGGGCGCCCTCGACATCGTGGCCCCCGAAGGCGGGCTGTTCCTCTGGCCGCGGCTCACCGACGACGCCGTGGACCCCGCGGCGCTGTTGCAACGGGCGGCCGCCCACGGCGTGATCTACCAGCCGGGCGAGTTCTTCGCGGCGGACGCGGCGGACCCCCGGCGGCGGTCTTCGGCCCGGCACCTGCGGTTGTCCTACAGCGACCGCACTCCGGAAGAACTGCGCGAGGCCGTACGCCGACTGGCCCTGGCCTTCTGAGGACGCAAGCGAGCAACGACAGTCCCCTACGGCGGATTCCCGGAAGGCTGCTCATGACCAACGTTCGGCTCCCCCTCCGCGCACTCGTCCCGTTCGCCGCCGGTTCGGTCGGCATGGGCATCTGGGTCACCGTGCCGGGCATCTTCCTGCTGTACTTCCTGACCGACGTCCTGGCCGTGCCGCCGCAGACGGCCGGCCTCGCACTGCTGCTGCCCAATGTCGCCAACATCGTGCTGCACCCGTGGGTGGGCCGGATCTCCGATGCCGGCCTGGCCCGCGGCGGCCACCGCCGGCAACTGATGTCGGCCGGCTGCGTCGTGGTGCTCGCCTTCGCGGCCATGTTCGCCGTGCCGTCGGACCTGCACGGGACAACCGCCGCGATATGGGTCTCGGTGGCGCTGGTCGCCGGCAACCTGCTCTACTCGTGCTACCAGGTTTCCTACCTCGCCACACCGGCCGATCTGGGCATCGGCTACCACGAGCGGACCCGCCTCATGGGCTACCGCAATGTCGTGATCACCGTGAGCGTCCTGCTCGCCGGCGTGGCCGCGCCGGCGGTCGCCGGCGACGATCCGGGCGTCGGCGATTACACGAGAATGGCCCTGCTGCTCGGCGCGGCCATGCTTGCGGCGATGCTGGCCGGCATCACCGGCGTCGCCCGCCTCAACCGGGCCGCGCCGGGCACCCCGGCTGGGCCGGGAACTCGGGGCGGGCTCCTTGTGGCGCTGCGCGACCGGCAGTTCCGTGCGCTGACCGCGTCCTATCTGACCGTCGCGATCACGATGCACCTGGTACTGGCCGCCATGCCGTACTTCGCCGAGTACGAGCTGGGCCGCTCCGCGCTCACGACCGTGCTCGTCGCGGCGTTCATGGCGCCGGCGGTCCTGACCACGCCCCTGTGGGTACTGGTGGCCCGGCGTCTCGGCAAACAGCGCAGCCTGCTCGCCGCCCAGGCCGCGTTCGTGGCCGGCTCGCTGGTGCTGGCCCTGGGCGCCGCGGCCGGCCTGCCCCTGCTGATCGCAGCCGTGGCGATGCTGGGCATCGCGTTCGCCGCGATGCAACTGATGCCGCTGTCGATGGTGCCCGACGTCATCGCCGCCGCCGGGCCGGCCGGTACCGCCAGTGTGGGCAGTTACACCGGCGTGTGGACCGCCGCCGAGGCCACCGGCGGCGCACTGGGGCCGTACGTGTACTCGGCCTGTCTGGCTGCGGGCGGGTTCGTGGCCAGTACCGCGGGCGAGCACACCACGCAGTCTCCCGGCGCGCTGGCGGCCGTTCGCTACGGCTTCACCTTGGTGCCGGCCGTGCTCATGACGATCGCCATCGCGCTGCAACGCCGGTACACCTTGGACAAGCGCGCCCACACTGCGACGCCGCGTGCCGTTGAGGTTTCCCCGTGATCGCGGATTCTTGACCGTCCCAGTCTCCAGGTGTCCACGATCAGTTGGGAGCTTCACCGCCGGGGATACCAAGATCCCCGACAGAGGCAAGCTCAGTGTCTGTCACTCAATTTCACCGACGGGTATTTCACCGACGCGTATTCCGGCTGTGCGCGAAGGCGGCTTCGCTCTTTATCGGCTTCATGTCCGCAGGCTGGTTCGGCGTGCTTGACAACAACGGAACTGATGGTGAAGCGGCCCCTGGAGGGCGCCCGGATTTCTGTTCAGTGCTCGTCAAGTAGCCGGTTCTACGCTGACCCGCGATCACCACTGAGCACACCGGATACCGAAGGATGTATATCGATGACGACAACTCGCCGGGGGCTGTTGGCCGGATCCGCCGCCGTCGTGGTGGGCGCCGCACTCGACGCGCCCGCCGCGCAGGCACACACCGGAAGCGGCAGCGGCCAGAAGCCCACCGTGGTACTCGTGCACGGCGCGTTCGCCGACGCCTCCGGCTGGAACGGGGTCGCCTCCCGGCTCGTCCGCGACGGCTATCCGGTCATCGCACCGCCCAACCCACTGCGCAGCGTGGCCTCCGACTCCGCCTATCTGGCCGGCATCCTCGCGACTCTCAGCGGCCCGCTCGTCCTCGTCGCGCACTCCTACGGCGGGATCGTCGTCACGAACGCCGCGACCGGCAACCCGAACGTGAAGGCGCTGGTCTACGTGGCCGCGTTCGTGCCCGATCAGGGTGAGACGCTGCTGGGCCTGCAGACGAAGTACCCGGGAAGCAGACTCAGCGAGGAGGCGCTGGACTTCCGGCCCTACGGTGAGGGCCTCGTCGACGGCTACATCAAGAAGGACCTCTTCCACGACGTGTTCGCCGGGGACCTGCCGAAGGCGACCACCGAGCTGATGTGGGCCGGCCAGCGGCCGGCGGACGTGCGCACCCTCGGGGAGCCGTCCGGCGCCCCGGCCTGGAAGACCATTCCGTCCTGGTACCTCGTGGGCCGCGACGACCAGGTGCTGCCCCCGGCGGCGCAGCGGTTCATGGCGCACCGGGCCGGCGCGCACACCTTCGAGGCCGACACCTCGCACGTCGCGATGATCGCGCAGCCCGCGGCGACGGCCGCCCTCGTCAAGCGCGCCGCGCGCTGACACCACCGAGCCGACGAAGCCAGGAGGGGACGGCGATGTTCGAGAAGCTGGGGCGGACGATGGTCCGCCGACGGTGGTGGGTGATCGGCCTGGCCGCGGCCTTCCTGGCGCTCGGCGGCATCTGGGGCACGCGGGTCTTCGGCTCGCTGACCACCGGAGGGTTCGACGACCCGGCCGGCCAGAGCTCGCGTGCGGCCGCACGTGCCGAGGCGACGCTGGGCCGGACCGGCAACGACGCGGTGGTCCTGTACACCAGCCGCAGCGCGACAGTTGACGACCCGGCGTTCCGGCGAGCCGTCACCCAGACGCTCCAAGCGCTTCCCCACGACGTGGTGACCCGGACCGTCACCTACTGGAGCACCGGCAGCCCGGCCCTGGTCAGCCACGACCGGCACGCCACCTACGCGGTGCTGACCCTGGCCGGCGACGACGAGGCGCGGCGCGGCGAAGCGCTGGACGAGATCGAGCACGAACTGGCCGCGCCCGGCCTGCGGACCCAGGTCGGCGGCGCAACCACGGTCGACCGCGACATCCGCGAGCGGGTCGCGGCGGACATCGCTTTCGCCGAGACGATCTCCATACCGGTGCTCCTCGTGCTCCTGGTCGTCGTCTTCGGCAGCGTGGCCGCGGCGAGCCTGCCGCTCGCGATCGGCGCTCTGGCCATCCTCGGAGCGTTCACCGCGCTGCGCGGGATGACCTACCTGACCGACGTCTCGGTCTTCTCGGTCAACGTGGTGACGATTCTCGGACTGGGCCTGGCGATCGACTACGGCCTGTTCATGGTCGGGCGGTTCCGCGAGGAGATCGCCCGCGGGCTGGGTGTCGAGGACGCCGTCGCCCGCACGATGGCCACCGCGGGTCGTACGGTCGCGGTCTCCGGTGTCACCGTCGCCGTCTCGTTGGCCGGACTGCTGATCTTCCCGATGGCCTTCCTCCGCTCGATGGGTCTCGGTGGTCTGTCCGCGGTCGTGGTGGCGATGGTGGCGGCACTGACCGTGCTGCCCGCCCTGCTCGCCGTCCTCGGTCCCCGGGTCGAGGCACTGTCGGTGCGGCGGCTGCTGCGCCGCCCGCCGCCGGCTCTCCCGCAGGACGAGGTGGCGCACGGGTTCTGGTACCGCCTCGCGCACAGCATCATGCGCCGCCCGGTCGTCTACGCGACCGGGGTGCTCACGGTCCTGTTGC
>NZ_JBHXLU010000151.1:0-17062 GCF_042720695.1 Streptomyces sp. NPDC058457
CCGGGCGGGGGCGGGGGGGCGCGGGGGGGGCCGGCGGGGGGGGGGGGGGGGGGGGCCGCCCCCCCCCCCCCCCCGGCCCGGGACGGCGGGACCACTCGACGGTGCCGCCCCCGCCCGCTGCGCTCCACCGGACCAGGGCCCCCGGCCGCCCCCTGGCTCCCGCAGCTCCTCCGGCACCCGGAGATAAGGGTTCGTGTTCGGATTCGGCGGACGGTACGGGCTCCCCGGCGCATAGGGGCCCGCCTCGCTCCCGACCCGCTCCGGAGCGCTGCCGGCCCCCTGATGGACAGGCCCGCCGCCCGCCCCGCCGTGCCCCGCGTCACCCAGTGCCAGGGGGGCCGCACGCGACCCGGCCGCGCCGGTCACCCACGCCAGCAGCGCACCCGCGGCCCCCGCCGCCGCACCCCACACCGCTCCGAGCAGCAACGCCATGCCCAACTGTCCGTGCAGCTGGATCCCCGCCCCGAACGCGTCGAAGCCCAGCACCGACAGCGAGGCGTCCACCGACACGTCCGCCAGCCAGGCCAGCAGCGGCAGCGTGAGCGCGGTGGCGATGCCCAGCCGCACGGCACACCGCCCGGCGAAACCGAGCGCGCCGGAGCGCGGACCCCGCCCGCCGGTGTCCCCCGCCACGGCCGAGCCGATCGGCCGTCCCGCCGGAGTCCGTCCCACCGGAGTCCGGACCGCCGTGAACACCCCGGCCAGCAGCATCAGCAGCGCCGCCGCGACCCCCAGCAGCCACACCCGTCCGTCCAGGTCGGCCAAGTGGCCCAGGGTCACCGACTGGTCGGACTTCGAGTTCAGGAGTTCGTCCAGGGGGTGCGGCAGGAACATGGTCAGGACGCCCGTGGCCCTGCCGTCGAAGGGCACGAAGAGGCCGATGGGGATCCCCAGCCAGACGCCGTTCGGGGCGCCGAGCAGCGCCGCGCCCAGGATCCGGGCCGGGTGCGGGTCGCCGATCGCCGCGAAGGCGGCCGCCGCCCAGCCTGCCGCCACGGCCACCAGCAGTACCGTCACCAGCGCCGAGGCCGCCGGCCGTACCACCCGGTGCACCGCCTCCCAGCCGGGCGGCAGCGGAGTCCGGCGGGAGGCCAGCAGGGCGATCAGCAGGATGCCCACCGCCCAGCCGAGGCCGCCGAGCAGGGTCGCCGCCGTGTCCACGCTGAAGCCGACCGCCGCCTTCGCGTTCACCAGGTCGCCCAGGCGGTCCGGCAGCAGCCCGCCGATGTCACCGATGCCGGGGATCTTCAGCCCTCCGCCGCCTTTCCCGCCCCCCGGCAGCTTGTCCAGGCCGAGCGCACCGCCGTCGATCGTCACGACGGAGTGCCCCGCCCAGGCCAGTCCGCCCAGCGTCGCCACGAACAGCACCACCACCGAGCCCGCGCGGGCCAGCAGTTCCGGCGGGGAGATCACAACTCCCGCCGTGCACAGGGACCGTAAGAAGAACCATGACAAAAGGAGCGCGCCGACCAGGCTCACCCCCAGTGGCGTGATCTGGATGGCCGTGGTGGCCTCCGCTCCCTTCAGGCCGAAAGCGGACAGATCTCCGTCCGGGGTGACCGAACCACCCGCCCCGAGTGCCACAACGGCCGCGGTCATCGGGCCCAGCGAGCCGGCCGCGTCGGCCCGCAGCAGATGCAGACCCAGCGCCGCCGTACCCGCCATACCGATCAACGCCCAGCTCACGGCGGCGATCGCGGACAGCAGGATGTCCGCCCATGGCAGCCGTACACCGTGCCTCGCGCGCTCGACTCCCGTACCAGACGCAACAGCACTCATGGCAGACCCCCCGATCCGCAGACGCGCCGGACCACTCCGCCGCGCTTGTCCCCCTCGCGTGGATTACCACTCTCCGGCCCGGTTTCAACCCCGTCAACGGAAAGAGTTGAAGCGCTCGTACGAGGCCGCCACAAGGCCCGGCTTTCGGTCAGAGGGCCGAGCCTGAAATAGTTCCCGACGATGTTCGACATCCCTAGACTCCCTGTGATGGGGGTAACTCGGGGGACTACTCATGGGGCTTGGAGTGCCGGAACTCGTACTCGAATCAAACGGACGCACCTGGACGCTCGATCCGTCCAGGTCATACACCCTCGGACGCGATCCGCAGGGGGACATCGTGTTCGACGACGCCAGGGTCTCCTGGCGGCACGCCACGATCAGCTTCGACGGCCGCAGTTGGGCCATCGAGGACCACGGCAGTACCAACGGCACCTTCGTGCAGAGTCAGCGGGTCCAGCGGTCGGAGATCGGCCCGGGCTCGGCCGTCCATCTCGGCAACGCGAACGACGGACCGCGCCTGAGCCTCTCCGGCGCCGCGGCCGCCGTCGCCCGGCCGACGCCCCAGCAGCAGCCGCTCGCGGCGCAGGGCGCGGGCGGCGGGGGCTGGTCCCAGCCGGCGGCTCCGCAGCAGTCGGCCGCGCAGCCGGCGGCTCCGCAACAGGGCTGGCAGCAGGCCCCGCCGGCGATCCCGCAGCAGCAGGGCGCCCCGGCGATGGCCTCCGGTGGCGGCGCGGGGGCGCCGCCGGTCTACGGCGACCGCAGCCCGACCACGTTCCACCAGTTCTCCATCGGCCGCGTGATGCGCATCGGCCGTGCCCTGGACAACGAACTGGTCGTCTCCGACCTGCAGGTCTCGCGGCATCACGCCGAGTTCCACTCCACGCCCGACGGGCGCATGGAGATCCGCGACCTCGGCTCGCACAACGGCACGTACGTCAACGGCATGCCGATCGCCAAGGGCGGCAGCGCGCTGCTCGACGCGAACGACATCGTGGGCGTCGGCCACTCCACCTTCCGGATCGTCGGCGACCGGCTCGAGGAGTTCGTCGACACCGGTGAGGTCTCCTTCTCCGCACGCCACCTGACCGTCACGGTCGACGGCGGAAAGCAGATCCTCAAGGACGTCTCCTTCGGCGTCCCGGAGAAGTCCGTGATCGCGGTCATCGGCCCGTCGGGATCCGGCAAGTCGACCCTGCTGAAGGCGCTCACCGGCTACCGCCCCGCCAACGAGGGCGAGGTGCTGTACGACAACCGCAACCTGTACAAGCAGTTCGCCGAGTTGCGCCAGCGCATCGGTCTGGTCCCGCAGGACGACATCCTGCACAAGGAGCTGACGGTCAAGAAGGCGCTCAAGTACGCGGCCAAGCTGCGCTTCCCCGCCGACACCACGGCGGAGGAGCGCGAGGCCCGCATAGACGAGGTGCTGCGCGAGCTGAAGCTCGACATCCACAAGGAGAAGAAGGTCACCTCCCTCTCCGGCGGCCAGCGCAAGCGCGTGTCGGTGGCCCTGGAACTGCTCACCAAACCGTCGCTGATCTTCCTCGACGAGCCCACCTCGGGCCTCGACCCGGGCATGGACCGCGATGTCATGCAGCTGCTGCGCGGCCTCGCCGACGACGGCCGTACGGTCCTCGTCGTCACCCACTCGGTGGCCGAGCTGGCGCTGTGCGACAAGCTCCTGGTGATGGCGCCGGGCGGCTCGGTCGCCTACTTCGGCCCGCCGGAGGAGGCGCTGAACTTCTTCGGCTACGACACCTGGGCCGATGTCTTCTCCGCCTTCGAGAACTACCGCGACTACGACTGGGCGGGCCGTTGGAAGGGCTCGCAGCACTACCAGATGTACGCCGCGGACATCGACGCGATCGCTCCACAGTCCGTACAGATGCCTCCGATGCAGGCGATGAAGCCGCGCAAGCCCCAGGGTTGGATGTCGCAGTTCGGCACGCTGGTGCGTCGATACGTGTCGGTGATCGCCTCCGACAAGGGCTTCCTGCTTCTGACGGTGATCCTGCCACTCGTCCTCGGCTCGGTGAGCCTGCTGATCGACTCGGGCAAGGACCTGCTGGTCAACACGGAGATCAATCCGGCGACCCAGCAGCCCGTCCCGAACGGCACGGCCACCACGGTCCTGCTGATCCTCGCCGTCGGTGCCTGCTTCGCCGGTGCCGCGAACTCCGTCCGTGAGCTGATCAAGGAACGGGTCATCTACGAGCGGGAGCGCGCGACCGGCCTGTCCCGCTCCGCGTACCTGATGTCCAAGGTCTTCGTGCTTGGTGTCGTCACGGTCCTGCAGGGCCTGCTGGTCGGCGTCATCGGCTTCGCCAGCCGGAAGATCCCGGCGGAGGGCGTGGTCTTCGGCCACCTCACGCTGCTGGAGCTCTGCCTGCCGGTCATGGCGCTGGGCTTCACCTCGATGATGTTCGGCCTGGTCATGTCCGCGCTGGTGAAGACCTCCGAGAAGACCATGCCGCTGCTGGTCATGTTCGCGATCATCCAGGTCGTGTTCACCGGCTGCCTGTTCGCCCTGAACGGAGCGATCGGCGTCAACCAGTTCTCGTACCTGATGCCGTCGCGCTGGGCCGTCGCCGCCGCGGGCGCCACCCTGGACTTCAACAGGATCGCCCCGCCCGGCAAGGGCAAGCCCGACGACCCGCTGTGGGCACACACCGCCGGCGCCTGGACCCTGGACATGATCGCCCTGATCGCCCTCGGCGTGATCTGTGCCTTCTTGGTGGCCCGCTTCCTGCGCCGCCACGAGCCCGAGGTCATGCGCAAGTAGCACGCGCGGTCCGTACGACGCCGAAGGGCGGCACCCGCAATGGGGTGCCGCCCTTCGGCGTGTCGGTGCTGAGGTCCGCGCCTGCCTCAGTACGCGCTGTTGACGTTGTCGATCGAGCCGTACCGGTGCGCCGCGTAGTTGGCGGCGGCGGTGATGTTGGCGACCGGGTTGTAGATGTTCCAGGACGTGCCGGAGACGTGGTACGTCGCGAAGGTCGGCGGGATCACCTGCAGCAGGCCCTTGGAGGGGATGCCGTTGATGGCGTTGATGTCCCAGTTGTTGATGGCGTTCGGGTTGCCGGAGGACTCCCGCATGATGTTGCGGTGCAGGCCGCTGTAGGAGCCCGGGATGCCCTTGGCGTTCATGATGTCGAGGGCCTGGCGGATCCAGCCGTCGAGGTTGTTGGCGTAGGTCTTCGCGGCGACCTGCTGGATCTGCGGGCGCTGCGCGGACCGGCTCGCGGCCTGCTGGGCGGCACGCTTGGCGGCGGCCTTCTTGACGGCGGCGACGTGCTTCACGTGGGCGGCGTGGACGTGCTTCGCGTGGGCGGCATGGACGTGCTTCACGTGGGCTGCGTGGACCTTCTTCAGGTGAGCCACGTGCAGCTGGTGGGCGGAGGCCTTCGTCTTGGCGGCGATGGCCTCGACCTTGACGTTCTGGAGGGCCAGCTGGTCGGTGACCTTGCCCGTGACGTCCGTGATCTGCGCGGTGCCGTAGGCCGCCTTGGCGGCGGTAGCGGGGGCACCTGACGTGATCGTCTCGGCGCTGCTGGGCACGGCCGAGAAGGCGAGGGCGGCGGCGCCGAGCGTGGCGACACCGGCGAGCGCGATCTTGTGGCGCTTGGTCAGCGTCGGACTGTGGGTGTGCTTGGGCATGGCGTGGACCTCTTCGAATAGCGCGGAGGTCGCTCGTTGTCCGTGGGGGAGACCGGCTCCTCCTGCACGAACACCGCGGGGGGAACCCGCGGTGCCGAGCGACGCAGCCATTCTTAGCGGCCGCAAAATGCTGTGGCAAAGGTGTGACGTACGATCCCCGGTAGTGGAGCCCGGAGGGGCAAATCGGGACAGACTAGAGCGTCTGTCCCGTTCGGGCGGGGCCTCTTTATCTCCTATGTCCGTTCGTACGTGATGTGCGCCCTATGTGCCGCCTCACACCGGCCGCACATGAATCTCACCGGGAGTTGCTCTCGCAATGCTCTGTGTGAGGGCTCTCCTTCGGAAGGATGAGGTGCACGTCCCCGAACTCGTGCCACAGGTAGAGCCCGCGCAGCGCCTCCTTGTAGCTGAGGTCGACCGCGGCCCGCCCCGCGACCGCCTCCAGCATCAGCAGATGCGAGGCCTCCGGCTCGTGCAGCCCGGTCAGGAGCCCGTCCACCGCCCGCACCCCCCGCTCGGGCGTCACGACGAGCTCCGTCCACCCCTCGGCCGCCCGCACCACCCCGTCGCCCCCGGCGGCCGACTCCACGGCCCGCACGGCGGTCGTCCCGACGGCGATCACCCTGCCGTCGCCTGCTCTCACGTTGTTGATGAGCCGCGCCGACGCCTCCGGCACGGCGAAACGTTCCGCGTACGGCGGCTCGTGCGCCTCCGCCGACGACACCCCCGTGTGCAGGGTGACCGGTGCGAACTGCACCCCCCGGCTCACCAGCTCCGCCACCAGCCGCGCGGTGAAGGGCCGCGCCGCACTCGGCATCTCCGCACTCCCCGCCCCGTCCGCGGGCGGCAGCGCGAACACCGTCTGGTACACGGACAACGGCTGGTCCCGCTCCGTATAGGAGTAACGAATGGGCCGCCCGTGCTCCCGCAGCAGTCCCCGTACGTCCGCCGAGGCCCGCGCCCACCACAGCCGCTCGCCCCGCGCGCTCAGCGGCTCCTCCAGGACCAGCCGTACGCCCCCGGGCAGCCTCACCTCACTTCCCGCATGCGTGCCCGCACGCGCGCGTGTGGTCCCCTTCCCGTCCGGTTCCCGCAGCTCGACCGCCCACCGCCCGTCGTCCCCTGGCGTGGAGAAGTGCACCACCACGCGCGCGTGCCCGGCCCGCCCGTCCACGGCGGCCGCCAGGGTGGGAGAGGTGTTCACCACCAGCAGGTCCCCGGCCCGCAGCAGGCACGGCAGCTCGGCGAAGGCGTGATGCGACACCGCCGTCCCGCGCGACACCAGCAGCCGTACGGCGTCCCGCTCAAGACTCGGCCCGCGCTGCTCGGCCGGCACCCGCGCGGACAGCTCCTCCGGCACCCTCACCACCGTCGTCATCGCCCCTCCACCAGGGCAGGAGCGTCGTACCGCCCACTGGCCGGCCGCTCGTCCACAAGCCGCAGGAACGCCGGGACGACGGACTCCGGCGCCGGCCGCGGATCGTCGTCGTCCGGTACGGCCGCCGCGTACAGGTCGGTCGCCATGTCCCCGGGATCCACCGCCCACACCCGCAGCCCCGGTTCCTCCACGCCGAGCACGGCCGCCAGCTGGTCCAGGGCCGCCTTCGAGGCGCCGTAGCCGCCCCAGGTCTCGTACGCCTCGGCGCCCGCGTCCGAGCTGATCGCGACCACCGCTCCCGCCGCCGACTCCCGCAGCAGCGGCAGCGCCTCCTGGACCAGGCCCAGCGCGGCCACCACGTTCACCTCCAGCGCCCGGCGCAGCCCGTCCAGAGGCAGCTCGCCCAGGCGCACCAGCGGCTCGGCGCCCAGCGCGCTGGCGTTGCTCACCAGCAGGTCCACCCCGCCCAGGTCCCACGCCGCGGCCACCAGGCCGGCCCGGTGCCTGCCGTCCGTCACATCGCCGGGCAGCGCCGCCACCCGCGTCCCGTGCCCCGCGACGGCCTCCGCCGCCTCCTTCAGGGCCTCCGCGCCCCTGGCGTCCAGCACCAGATCCCAGCCGCGCGCGGCCAGCGCCTCGGCCAGCGCCCGCCCCAGCCCCCTGGAGGCCCCTGTGATGATCGCTACCGGCATGACAACCGTCCCCTCGGCTCCGTCCGCCTGCCCGGCGGTGCCCCCAACGTAGGAAGGGGACCGCCCCGGCCGCCTCGGACGCGGGCCGCAACCCGCGGGGGCCCTTCGGACTACGCCGCCGGTCCGGGCCCTGCGCCCTAGGTCTCCGGGTCTACGGCCACCGGCCCGGGCCCTGCGCCGTCGGCCCGATCCGCGGTGTCGGACCCCGCCGGTACCGTGAGGGCATGAGCCAAGTTCCCCGGTCCGGCCTCGCGGCGGTGAGCTCCGCGCTGCTTGCCATGAGCAGGCATCTGGAGGTGCGCGACGTCCTCAAGACGATCGTCGCCTCCGCCCGCGAGCTGCTCGACGCGCAGTACGCCGCGCTCGGGGTCCCCGACGACCACGGCGGCTTCGCCCAGTTCGTCGTCGACGGCGTCACCGACGCCCAGTGGAAGGCCATCGGCCCGCTCCCGCGCCAGCACGGCATCCTCGCGGCGATGCTGCGCGAGGCGAAGGCCGAGCGGCTGGCCGACGTCCGCACGGATCCCCGCTTCGAGGGCTGGCCCTCGGCCCACCCCGACATGTCCGACTTCCTGGGCCTGCCGGTCCGGGACGGCGACGAGGTCATCGGCGCGCTGTTCCTCGCCAACAAGAACTGCAGCAAACCTCAGGGAGGCTGCGGCTTCTCCGCCGAGGACGAGGAACTGCTCTCCATCCTCGCCCAGCACGCTGCCATCGCCCTCACCAACGCCCGCCTCTACGAGCGCAGCCGCGAGCTGACCATCGCCGAGGAACGCTCCCGGCTCGCCCACGAGTTGCACGACGCGGTCAGCCAGAAGCTGTTCTCCCTGCGGCTGACCGCCCAGGCCGCCGCCGCCCTGGTCGACCGCGATCCCGCCCGCGCCAAGGGCGAGTTGCAGCAGGTGGCCGCGCTCGCCGCCGAGGCCACCGAGGAACTGCGCGCCGCCGTCGTGGAATTGCGCCCCGCCGCCCTGGACGAGGACGGCCTCGTCGCCACCCTGCGCACCCAGGTCCAGGTCCTCGACCGCGCCCACACCGCGCGCGTGACCTTCGCCGCCAGCGGCTTCCGGGCCCTGCCCGCAGCCCAGGAGGAGGCCCTGCTCAGGGTCGCCCAGGAAGCCCTGCACAACGCCCTGCGGCACTCCGGGGCCGAGCACGTCGACGTGACCGTGAACCGGCGTGGCGGCGGCGCCGTCCTGCGGGTCACCGACGACGGCAGCGGCTTCGACCCGCACCTCACCCGCAGCGCCGGACGCCACCTCGGCCTGGTCTCCATGCGGGACCGGGCGAGCGGCGTCGGCGGCACACTGACCGTGGAATCGGCGCCCGGCAAGGGCACCACGATCGAGATGGAGGTCCCCGGTGGCTGACGCGATCCGGGTGCTGCTGGTCGACGACCACCAGGTCGTCCGCCGAGGCCTGCGCACCTTCCTGGAGGTCCAGGACGACATCGAGGTCGTCGGCGAGGCCGCCGACGGCGCGGAGGGGGTCGAGCGCGCCCAGGAGCTGAGCCCCGACGTCGTCCTCATGGACATCAAGATGCCCGGCCTGGACGGCGTGGAGGCACTGCGCAGACTCCGCGAACTCGACAACCCCGCGCGCGTGCTGATCGTCACCAGCTTCACCGAACAGCGCACGGTCGTCCCGGCCCTGCGCGCCGGCGCCGCCGGATACGTCTACAAGGACGTCGATCCCGACGCGCTCGCCACCGCCATCCGCTCGGTGTATGCCGGGCACGTCCTGCTGCAGCCCGAGGTGGCCGGCGCCCTGCTCTCCCAGGAGGAGGCCAACTCCGGCCAGGGCAGGAGCGGTTCGCTCACCGAGCGGGAGCGCGAGGTGCTCGGGCTGATCGCCGACGGCCGTTCCAACCGCGAGATAGCGCGCGCCCTGGTGCTGTCCGAGAAGACCGTCAAGACGCACGTCTCGAACATCCTGATGAAACTCGACCTCGCCGACCGCACCCAGGCCGCCCTGTGGGCCGTTCGCCATGGCGTGGCAGGCTGAAACGCCTTCCGCAACGCTTCACCGACGGCAACCCGGAGGGTCGCCTTCCGGGCTGAGATTCATACCGTCGTGGGAATGTCACCCGGACGGCGCATCCTCTGCCGACCGCCGCCGTTCTTCAGTGCGTGCTGCGGCGACCGCCGTGGCGATCGCCAAGGAGGGCTCAAGAAGTGAAGAACCTGAAGAAGGCAGCGGCCGTGACGATGGTGGCCGGCGGGATCGTGGCCGCCGGTGCGGGACTGGCCTCCGCCCACACCGGCGGTGCCGGTGCGGCCGGCGCGGCCCACGGTTCTCCGGGCGTCGTCTCGGGCAACGTCATCCAGGCCCCGGTGGACGTCCCGGTCAACGTCGTCGGCAACAGCATCAACGTCGTTGGCGTGCTGAACCCCGCCTTCGGCAACCTCGGCCTCAACCACTGAGACCGCGCCGCACGGCGGCAGCGACCTCCGGCCTTCCGGGCGCCCCCGGAAGGCCGGTCGGCCTCTGCGCCCACCGGCTCTTCCGCCCAATGATCCGAACGGGCAGTCACGGCCCGCCGTCCCGTACCACCCTGGACCCTCAGGCGTTGATCAGCGCATGGCCCACGGCCGGGCCGGCCGCGCACATGCAGGAGGAACCCTCCCCATGAACATCGCCGAGAAGGCCGCCGCCGCCATGACCGTCGCCGGTATCGCAGCGGGCGCCTCCGCCGGTACCGCCGTCGCCGACGCGGTTGCCAACGGCGACGCGGCTGCCTCCCCGGGCGTCGCCTCCGGCCTGGTCGCCCAGATCCCGGTCAACATCCCGGTCAACGCCAGCGGTCTCTCCGTCAATCTGGTCGGCCTTCTGAACCCGGCGTTCGGCAACACCTCGGTCGACAAGTAGGACCGGCACCACCGCCGAGGGCCGCGCCGGTCGGCACAGCCCTCAGGCGCCCTAACGCCCCCGCTCGCGCTCCTCCACCACCGAGTTGTACGCCGCGACCTGTGCCCGCCGGGCCGTCCGTTCCACCGGCCGCAGCGCCAGCGACCGCCCTGCCATCTCCGACGCGCTCACCGCCCCGCCGTGCCCGTTGTCGTACGCCAGCGAGACCAGCAGCCCCACCCGCTGGGCCAGCTCCAGCACCCGCACCGCCCGCGGCGGATACCCCGGCGCCAGTACCTCCCGCCCCCGCTCGGCCCGCGCCCGGTACGCGTCGATCGCCGCCTCCGCCACCGGCCCCGATCCCGCGACGTCCAGCTTCGCCAGCACCTCGGTGGCGTCCCGCAGCGCCTCCGCCAGCTCGCGCTCCGCCTCACCGAGCGACGGCACGTCGGCCGGCGGCGCCTCCCGTACCGGCAGCACGTGCCAGACCACCTCGACATGCACATCACCGGCGGGCCCGGCCTCGTACACCTCCGGCACCAGCCCGAACGCGGCGCCGTGACAGATCACCGCCTCCTCGGCCTCCAGCGCCCGCGCGTTGAACTCCGGCGGCCCGCTCAGCCCCAGCGGATGCCCCGGCGCCGGCAGCGCGACCCGCAGCCCGGTCGCCCCCAAAGTCCGCAGCCGCCCCAGCGCGAGGGTGAGCCCGACCGGAGCGGACTCACCCGGCAGCCCCTCGACCCGGTGCACCGCGTCCTCGCCGACGATGGCGAGTACGGCGTCATCCGGAGAGACAAGTCCGGCCAAAAGGGCATTTCCCCAAGCGGCGAGGCGTCCTGAACGCGGTTCCGAAAGCATGCCTCCACCCTAAGGACAGGACCGATGGAATGGAGCGCCGCACTCGTGGCGTAGATTTCGTAGGGGCTGCGCCCACCGGAGCCGCCGCCCGAGCCACAGGCGTACGCGACAGCCGAGACCGGCCACACTGCAAGGGGAGACAACGCGCTCATGAGCGATGTTCTGGAGCTTCAGGACGTATCTGTGGTCCGCGAGGGCCGGGCTCTGGTGGACCAGGTCTCCTGGTCGGTGAAGGAGGGCGAGCGCTGGGTCATCCTCGGCCCCAACGGCGCCGGCAAGACCACCCTCCTCAACGTCGCGTCCAGCTACCTCTTCCCCAGCAAGGGCACCGCCACCATCCTCGGCGACACCCTCGGCAGGGTCGACGTCTTCGACCTGCGCCCGCGCATCGGCATGGCCGGCGTCGCCATGGCCGAGAAGCTCCCCAAGCGCCAGAGCGTCCTGGAGACCGTGCTCACCGCCGCCTACGGCATGACCGCCCACTGGCAGGAGGAGTACGACGAGGTCGACGAGCAGCGCGCCCGCGCCTTCCTGGACCGCCTCGGCATGACCGAGTACGTGGACCGCAAGTTCGGCACCCTCTCCGAGGGCGAGCGCAAGCGCACCCTGATCGCCCGCGCCCTGATGACCGACCCCGAGCTGCTCCTCCTCGACGAACCCGCCGCCGGCCTCGACCTCGGCGGCCGCGAGGACCTGGTCCGCCGCCTCGGCCGGCTCGCCCGGGACCCGATCGCCCCCTCCATGATCATGGTCACCCACCATGTGGAGGAGATCGCCCCCGGCTTCACCCACGTCCTGATGATCCGCCAGGGCAAGGTCCTCGCCGCCGGCCCGCTGGAGCTCGAACTCACCTCCCGCAACCTCTCCATCTGCTTCGGCCTCCCGCTCGTCGTCGAGCAGGTCGGCGACCGCTGGACCGCCCATGGACTGCCCCTGTCCTGACGGGCCCTGACCCGGCAAAGCGCTCTGTCGGGGTCGGCACCCCCGGCCGTACCATGACTGTGTGAACAGCATCGACGCATGGGTGTGGTGGCTCGTCGTCGCGGCGGCGCTCGGCATTCCGCTCGTGATGACCGCAATGCCGGAGTTCGGCATGTTCGCGGTCGGCGCCGTGGCCGCGGCCGGTACCGCCGGACTCGGCGCGGGCGTCGTGCTCCAGGTACTCGTCTTCGTCGTCGTCTCGGTCGCGCTGATCGCCGTCGTACGGCCCATCGCCAACCGGCACGCCGCCCAGCGCCCCCAACTCGCCACCGGCGTCGACGCCCTGAGGGGCAGACAAGCCGTCGTACTCGAACGCGTCGACGGCGCGGACGGACGGATCAAGCTCGCCGGCGAGATCTGGTCGGCGCGCTCCCTCCACCCGGACCGTGCCTACGAAGTGGGCCAGGAAGTCGACGTCGTGGAGATCGAGGGGGCCACGGCGATTGTCATCTGACCTCGTAAGACTCAACTGAACAGAAGAGTCCCCGAGTTGCGCGTGTGTCTGTCAGACTCATCCAGCAAGATCTTCAACAACCATAAGATCTTCCGAAGCGCCGAGGCGGAGAAGGGTACGGGGAGCGACGATGGAACCGGTCATCATCGTCCTGATCATTCTGGTGGTGTTGGTCTTCATCGCCCTGATCAAGACGATCCAAGTCATCCCGCAGGCGAGCGCCGCCATCGTCGAGCGCTTCGGCCGCTACACGCGGACACTGAACGCGGGCCTCAACATCGTGGTCCCGTTCATAGACACCATCCGCAACCGCATCGACCTGCGTGAACAGGTCGTACCGTTCCCGCCGCAGCCGGTGATCACCCAGGACAACCTGGTCGTGAACATCGACACCGTCATCTACTACCAGGTGACGGACGCCCGCGCGGCCACCTACGAGGTCGCCAGCTACATCCAGGCCATCGAGCAGCTGACCGTCACCACGCTCCGCAACATCATCGGTGGCATGGACCTGGAGCGCACCCTGACCTCCCGCGAGGAGATCAACGCGGCCCTGCGCGGCGTCCTCGACGAGGCCACCGGCAAGTGGGGCATCCGCGTCAACCGCGTCGAGTTGAAGGCGATCGAGCCGCCGACCTCCATCCAGGACTCGATGGAGAAGCAGATGCGCGCCGACCGGGACAAGCGCGCCGCGATCCTCACCGCGGAAGGTACGCGCCAGGCCGCGATCCTCACCGCCGAGGGCGAGAAGCAGTCCCAGATCCTGCGCGCCGAGGGTGAGTCCAAGGCGGCGGCGCTCCGCGCGGAAGGCGAAGCCCAGGCGGTCCGTACGGTCTTCGAGGCGATCCACGCCGGCGACCCGGACCAGAAGCTCCTCTCCTACCAGTACCTCCAGATGCTCCCGAAGATCGCCGAGGGCGACGCGAACAAGCTCTGGATCGTCCCCAGCGAAATCGGGGATGCCCTCAAGGGCCTGTCCGGCGCGATGGGCAACTTCGGTTCCTCGGGCGGCGGTTCGAACGACAGCGGTAGCGTCCCGGCCCAGGAGCGCAGGGAAAAGCCCAACATCGACTAGGGGCGCCTTAAAACCAACGTTCCCCGCGCCCACCCTCTTTTCAGGGGCGCGGGGAACTGCGCGACAAGCCACAACGCGACCGCAGCCGCCGTATTACCGTAACCAGGCGCCCTCTTAGGCGGCCACATCCCCCGCCAGCCACTCAGGCAAGGCCGCCAAGTCCTCGGCCCCCATAGCCAGCAGCATCGCATCCTGGGGTGAAGGCTCGAACGGCCTCCGAAGCAACGGCATCCCTGCCTGCTCCGGCGTCCGGGCCGCCTTCCGGTGATTGTCCTCCGCGCACGAGGCCACCGTGTTCAGCCAGGAGTCCTGACCGCCCTGGGCCCGAGGCACCACATGGTCGACGGTCGTCGCCCGCCGCCCGCAGTACGCGCACCGGTGCCGGTCCCTGACCAGCACCCCCCGCCTCGACCAGGGCGCCTGTCTCCGGAACGGCACCCGTACATAACGGCACAGTCTGATCACCCGAGGCGCGGGTATGTCCACATCCGCACCGCGCATGCGCAGTTCGGGGTGGGCCTGCTCGACGACGGCCTTGTCCTGGAGCACCAGAACAACGGCGCGGTTCAACGTCACCGTAGACAGCGGCTCGAAGCTCGCGTTCAGCACCAGCGTGTCACGCATCCAGCCCACCTCCCATGTGCACCGTGCCCACCCCCGGCGGGCTTGGATCAACTCTGGACGGGCGCGCCGAGATGGACAACGCAATAAAAACTGCCCGCCTCTGATCACTTCCATGACCAGAGGCGGGCAAACGTTCAATGAACGCTCAGCTGATTTCGCGCGCGGCGTCAGCCCTGCTCGGGGTTCTCGTACTCCCCGATGAGCTGCGCCCGCGCGATCGCGTGGAACCGCAGGTTGAACCCGACGACGGCAGGCGACACATCGGCGTCCGGACCGAGCTTCTCCTGGTCCACCGCGTAGACCGTGAACACGTACCGGTGCGGCCCGTCCCCGGGCGGCGGCGCGGCACCGCCGAAGTCCTTCGACCCGTAGTCGTTGCGCACCTGCACCACGCCCTCGGACAGACCCTCGAACTTGCCGCTGCCCGCACCCGCCGGCAACTCGGTCACCGAGGCCGGAATGTCGAACAGGACCCAGTGCCAGAACCCGCTGCCGGTCGGGGCGTCCGGGTCGTAGCAGGTCACGGCGAAGCTCTTGGTCTCGGCCGGGAAGCCCTCCCACCGCAGCTGCGGCGAGGTGTTGCCCTTGGCGTAGACCTGAGCGTCCTTGAGCGTCGCCCCTTCCACGATGTCCTCGCTCGTCACCGTGAACGATGGGACGGGCGGATGGAAGTCATGGGGGAGAGGCCGCCGCTTGAGCTCGGTCACCTCGGTACCTCCTGATCGGTACGGATCGATTACGGAACCCGTCACGGAATCCGCAGTTCCCGAGCCTAGAACCAGTTGCGCTTGCTGCCGACCTCGGACAGCCACTGGTTGAGATAACCCGCCCAGTCGGTCCCCTGGAAGTCGTGCAGACCCACCTGGAACGAGCGGAACGTGTCACTGCCCTCGCTGAACAGCCCCGGCTTCTTGTCCATTTCGAGGATGACGTCCATGGCGTGCGCGTCCGCCACGAAGCTCAGCTCGACCTGGTTCAGCCCCCGGTACTGGGACGGCGGGTGGAACTCGACCTCCTGGTAGAACGGCAGCGTCTGCCGCGTCCCCCGGATGTGCCCCTTCTCCAGGTCCGCGTGCTTGAAACGGAAGCCCAGCTGGATGAAGGCGTCCAGGATCGCCTTCTGCGCCGGCAGCGGATGCACGTTGATCGGGTCCAGATCCCCGGAGTCGACGGCACGCGCGATGTCCAGCTCGGTGGTCACCCCGATGTTCATCCCGCGCAGCGCCTGCCCGTCGATCATCGTGACGGGCGTCTCCCACGGAATCTCCAGCCCGAACGGCACCGCGTGCACGGCCCCGGCCTGAAGCTCGAAGGCACCACCGAGCCGCACCTTGCCGAAGCCGATGTTCTGCTTGTACTCCTCGTCGCCGCTCTCCACCTCGACCCGCGCCTGGAGACCCACGGACAGTCCCTGGATCTCCTGGTTCACCGAGCCGCCCTGGATCCGCACCTCGCCCTGGACCACACCGCCCGGTACGACGTTCACCTCGGTGAGCACCGTCTCGACGGACGCCCCGCCGGCCCCCAGGCTCGCGAGCAGCTTCTTGAACCCCATGACTCTCCCTCTACTACTACGTACGGACCCTTGATCCCTACAAACGCGATCCGGTCGCGACCGGTTCCGGCCCACACCCTGGCAAGCAGACGAATCCTTGACCAGCCCTTGGCGCAGCCGGACTGGACTACGCTCGGTCGCCATGATCGCGCCCCCGGACCGTACGCCACTAGCCAGGACCTTCTTCGACCGCCCTGTACTGGAGGTCGCCCCCGACCTCCTGGGCCGCGTCCTCGTCCGCACCACCCCGGACGGTCCGATCGCGGTGCGCCTCACAGAGGTGGAGGCATACGACGGCCCGAACGACCCCGGCTCGCACGCCTATCGCGGTCACACCCCCCGCAACGACGTGATGTTCGGTCCGCCCGGACACGTGTACGTCTACTTCACCTACGGCATGTGGTTCTGCATGAACCTCGTCTGCGGTCCCGAGGGCACTGCCAGCGCGGTCCTGCTCCGCGCCGGCGAGATCACCGAGGGCGCCGAGCTCGCGCGCAAACGTCGACTTTCGGCCCGATATGACAGAGAACTGGCCAAAGGGCCGGCCCGCCTGGCCACCGCCCTGGGCGTCGACCGGGCCCTGGACGGCACGGACGCGTGTGCCGCCGGCGAGACACCGCTGCGGATGCTGACCGGCACCCCCGTACCCTCCGACCAGGTACGCAACGGCCCACGCACCGGGGTCGCCGGCGATGGCGGCAACGGCGACGTCCATCCCTGGCGCTACTGGGTCGCCAACGACCCCACGGTGAGCCCCTATCGGGCCCATGTACCCAGGCGCCGCTCAAGTTGACGCGTCCCTGGAAGGTGCGTAATGTAGCCTGAGCCGCTGAACCGGGTACGGCAATCGCCAGCAGTCGGAAGCGGCCACCCACTACCTACGACTTCCCCTGACGGGGTCGATTTCGGCATGCCTGCATGCCTGAATTCGAACTCGTGGGACTCGATTATGAGTCCCGCCGGGAATCGGCTAACGTAGTGAATGTCGAAAGGCCGGAGGGCGAAAGCCGGAAAGCCTCAAGACAATCCCGCCGACCGGGAATCGGACGCCGAAAGGATCTGATAGAGTCGGAAACACCGAAGGGAAGCCCGGAGGAAAGCCCGAGAGGGTGAGTACAAAGGAAGCGACCGTTCCTTGAGAACTCAACAGCGTGCCAAAAGTCAA
>NZ_JBHXLU010000152.1:0-16963 GCF_042720695.1 Streptomyces sp. NPDC058457
CAACGTCCTCTGGGCACTCCTCCGCGACGGGCGATGCTACGAACTCACCCCGCCCAGTGCTCACGCGGCTTGACAGACCGCATTAGGAATCACTGACTCCGCTGATCAAATATGCAGGTATGGCTATTTGTCAGTATTTGTTCCGCCTAGGAACCAATGCCAAGTCGGTCTTCTCCGACCTGCTGTCACCTGTGGGAGCCGTCGTATCCACGGAGTTGCCGTCGATGTCGACGTGGAGAGGCGGGTAGCCGTGGGGGAGGACGCGGTGCCGTTGTCTGCGGCCGTACCGGAGACCGGAACGCGATCGTGTGACGGGCAGTCGGACGTTCTAGCCTCCCGGCAAGTGGCCCGCGTGACGGCGAGCCACCTCACCTGGCTGCTCCGCACCGGGAACCGGTGCGTGCTCGTCCAGGTGTCCAGCACCAGGAACGAACCTGACCGAAAGCGGGCGCCGTCCCGGCCTGTGACGTGAATGTCGTCGTGGCCGTACCGAGTGGCGCCGGTTCGGACAACCGACATGGCGACGCCTCGGCGTCTCGGGGTTCAGGAGGACGTCCAGTGGTATGGAACAGCCTACGAGCCGGCGCGCCCGCCGGGATCAGGGATTCCCGCGAGCACCGGAACGGAGCGGCGCGCGGACCGGACCGCCTCCCGCGGTCCCGGGGCGGCTCGGGGAAGGCCGGCGCATGACCTCCCTCGACAGTGCGCCCGCCGCCGTTCAGGGCTGGTTCGCCGCGGAGAAGTCCGCCGACCAGGCGGCGGGACTGCGGACCGTGCTCGGGCCCGATGTCGTGATGGACTTCGGCGGGCAGAAGATACGAGGCGTCGACGCCGTCGTGGCCACGGTCACCTTCGCGATGCCGGCCGGCTGGCTGGGCGACGCCGAGTGGAGCCTGCTTCCCGTGGGTGCGGCGGGGCAGGTGACGGTCCGGGCGACCGGCGCCGGCGGCACCGAGTTGCGGGTGTTCGTGCCGGGGGCGCCGGCGCAGCGGATGGATGCCATGGACCTCATGTTCACCCTGGACGAGGACGGTCTGATCGTCGGCCTGGCCGGACAGGCGCACCAGCCCGAACCGCCCGGCCTGCCCAGCCCGTTGCGGGCGGGGGACACCGCTCCCGACTTCGTACTGCCGGACGTCGAGGGCGGTGAAATCCCCTCGCGCCAGGAGGGGGCGGCGGCCACGGTCGTCGTCTTCGTGAGCAACCACTGCCCGTTCTCCCTGGCCTGGCACGACAGGTTGGAGCAGGTCGGGCGGGACTACTCGGGCCGCGGCGTGCGCCTCCTGCACGTCAACTCCAACGACCCCGCGCAGGGCGCCAAGGACGGCGTGGACCACTGCCGCGAGCGGGTTGCTGAGGGGGTGTTCGCCGGTCCGTACCTCGTCGACGAGGGCCAGGCGGTGGCGCGCAGTTGGGGCGCCCGGCGCACCCCGGAGGTCTTCGTCCTCGACGGGCACGGCACGGTCGCCTACCACGGCGCCCCCGACTCGGATGCGACCGATGCCGCCCAGAACGCGGGCTGGCTGCGTGCCGCGCTGGAGCACGTGCTCGCCGGTACGGCCCCGGACCCCGCCGACACCGAGACCGTCGGCTGCTCGATCAAGTGGACACAGCGATGAGGACCCCGCACGCAAACCGTAGCCAGGAGCGCCGTCCAGGCGCGCCGCCCAGGCCACGCGACGACTCTCGGGAGGCATGCGCATGACGTATCCGGACAAGGCGCCCGCCAGCGTTCAGGGCTGGTTCGCGGCCGAGAAGTCCGCCGACCCGGCTGCGGGAATGCGGGCCGTGCTCGCGCCCGATGTGGTGTTCGACTTCGGCGGACGCAGGACCCAGGGCGTCGACAACGTCGTCATGATCGTCGGGCTCATGATGCCCGCGGGGTGGCTCGGAGAGGTCGCGTGGAGGGTGCTGCCAGTCACGACGGACGGGAAGGTGACGGTGCGGGGGGTCGGTCCCGGCGGCGCCCCGCTGCCCAGCCCCGGAGGACCGATGGGCGCCATCGACTTCACGTTCACGCTCGACGCCGACGGCCTGATCAGCGAGATCGCCCCGCAGCCGCATCACCCCGAACCCGAAGACCTGATCCAGCCGTTGCGACCGGGGGACACCGCACCCGACTTCGTCCTGCCCGACGTGGACGGCGCCGAGGTCTCCCTGCGCCCGGACGAGTCGAGGGCCACGGTCGTGGTCTTCACGTGCAACCACTGCCCGTTCTCCCTCGGCTGGCACGACAGGGTGCAACAGGCCGCGCGGGACTACGCGGCCCGTGGTGTGCGCTTCCTGCACATCAACCCCAACGACCCCGCCGTCAACCCCAAGGACGGTGTCGAGCACTCCCGGAAGCGGGTCACCGAGGGGGAGTTCGCCGGTCCGTACCTCGTCGACGAGGGCCAGGCGGTGGCGCGCCGCTGGGGTGCCCGGCACACTCCGGAAGTGTTCGTCCTCGACGGGCACGGCACGGTCGCCTATCACGGCGCCCCCGACGCCGACGTGGCCGACGACTCGCTGAACGCGGGCTGGCTGCGTGCCGCGCTGGAGCACGTGCTGGCCGGTACGGCCCTGGACCCCGCCGACACCGAGCCTGTGGGCTGCTCGATCAAGTGGAACCGATGAAGGCCGCCCCGCGGGTGGAACTGCTGTGGTGGTCCGGCTGCCCCTCCCACGGGACGGCCCGGGCCATGCTCGAGGAGGCGATGACGGGACTCGGACTGGATCCGGCCGGCATCGAGACCGTGCAGGTCGTCACCGACGCGGACGCGGCCCGGGAACGCTTCACGGGCTCGCCCACCATCCGCGTCGACGGCAGGGACATCGAGCCGCCGGAGCAGGACGCGCCCCCGGCCCTCACATGCCGCGTCTACTTCCGCCGGGACGGACGGCCGAGCCCCCTGCCCGATCCCGTGCAGGTCCGTCACGCCCTGGAGCAGGCGCTCGACCACGCCTAATGGGACTTGCCGGGTCGGAGAGACTCGGTGCTGTAGCCGCCAGCAGGTGAGCACTTACCTCGCCGGAAGTAGTCGAGTTCTGGTGTCAGACCGTGCCCCTGCTGGTCGGCCGGGAGGCCAGACCGCTGATGGGGTGGCGTGCCCGCCGGGCAGTGGGGCGTGAGCACTGGATCCATTGGGCCGCGCGCCGCCTTCCGCTGGCTGCAGGAAGCGAAGTGCCGTGCAAGGAGGGGAAGTTGCTGCTGATCGGCGATGACTGGGCCGAAGACCATCATGACGTCGAGGTCCAGGATGATGCGGGCCGGAAACTCGCGGCGGCCAGGCTGTCGGAGGGCGTACAGGGGATCGCGAAACTGCACGAGCTCCTGGCGAAGCACGGCGGCGGGGACCTGGATCCGGCTGCGGTGGTGGTGGGGATCGAGACCGACCGGGGTTCGTGGGTGTAGGCGCTGATCGCCTCCGGCTGCCAGGTCTACGCGATCAACCCGAGGCAGGTTGCCCGGTTCAAGGAGCGGTACGGCACGTCCGGCGCCAAGAGCGACAAGGGCGACGCGCTCACGGACATGGTCCGTATCGACCGGGACCAGCTGCGGCCGGTCGCCGGCGACAGTGAGCAGGCCCAGGCGGTCAAGGTCGTCGCCCGCGCCCACCAGACCCTGATCCGGGAACGCACCCGCACCTTCCAGCGGCTGCGCAGCACGCTGCGGGAGTACTTCCCCGCGGCCCTGTCCGCCTGCGCGGACCTGGAGCTGACCAGCACGGACGCCCTGGAACTGCTGATCAAGGCGCCCACCCCCGCGGCCGCGGTGAAGCTGACGCGCACCCAGATCACCGCTGTCCTGGCCCGTCACCGCCGCCGCCACCGCGACGCGAAGGCGGCCACGGTCCAGACAGCCCTGCGCGAGCCGCAGCTCGACCTGCCCGAGCCGGTCACCGCCGCCTACGCGGCCACCGCCACGGCTCACGCGCGGCTGATCATCACGCTCGACGAACAGATAGACGCGATGGAAGTGCAGGTGAAGGCCCATTTTCTGGCGCACCCGGACGCTGAGATCTACCTCTCGATGCCCGGCATCGCGGAGATCACCGGCGCCCGGGTGCTCGCTGAGTTCGGAGACGACCCCACCCGCTACGCGTCCGCGAAGGCCCGCAAGAACTACGCCGGCACCAGCCCGATCACCCGGGCCTCCGGCAAGAGCCACACCGTCCAGGCCCGCTACGTCCGCAACAACCGGCTCGCCGACGCCCTCCAGCGCCAGGCGTTCGCAGCCCTGCGGGCCTCCCCCGGAGCCCGTCACTACTACGACAGGCAACGCGCCCGCGAGGCGGGCTACAACCCCGCCCTCCACCAGCTCGGCAACCGCCTCGTCGGCATCCTCCACGGATGCCTCAAGACCCGCACCCTCTACGACGAAGCGACCGCATGGTCGCACCACGCCCACCCGCATGCCGCTTGACACCAAACGACATGGGGTGTCTGACACGCCCGGTCCGCCGGGCCGGAAGACGGTCGCACCGCGGCGACGAGATGTGCGGGCGCGACGGCCGGCGGTGGTGGCGACTCCCCTACGCCGCCACCGCCGGTCATCGTGCCCGCACATCTCTCAAGGAGGAATGCGAGACCGTCGGTCCATCCGGCATTCGGCGTCGCCGCCCGACCAACATGCAGCTCTCGCACATCAGTTGGCTGATTCCTGCGTTCGTTGGAGGCGTTGGATCCGTCGGCCCGGAGTTCGCAAAGGGTGATTCTGTTGTCAGCGCGCCAGTTGTATTCGGCGATCGGTACGGGGCCAGAGGGCCGGCATTGTCCTTCTGTGTTTACCTTTGCGGAATCCGGATGTTCCGCCGAACCTTTGCACTTCGCGCGCGTGATCCGTCTTCCCCGGCCATGCCGCTCTGAAAACCGGCGAAGAATTATGTGTACAACGCACGTGACCTGGGGCGTTCCGCTCCCCGGGACGGATTTCGGCCACGGGCTGAATCGGGGGCAATACTCCAGCCGAGCCGCAGCGTTCGATCCCTGAGGAGGCCCCCGTGGGCAGTCGTATCACCAAATCCATCGTGACCGTCCTGGCCGCCGGCCTGGCGGCCACTGCCCTCACCGCTTGCTCGTCCGATTCGAGTTCCACCACCGCCTCCACGAAAACACACGGACCCGCCACGGCCGGTCAGAAGCAGGCGGCTGCATTTCTCGCGAAGTACATCGCCAATCCGACGTCCATCGGTGATCTGAAAACACTTCCCGAGAGACCCCCGACCGGGAAGTCCGTCATCAATCTGCAGGCGTCGACGGCCATCGCGCAAAGGGCCGCCGCCTCGCAGAAGGTGGCGGCGCACCTGCTTGGCTGGTCCTATGACTCGATCGCCACGGGACCGACACCGGCCTCCGCGGCGGCGGCGTTCGACGCGGCGATAGCGCGGCATCCCGACGCCATCCTCTTCGCCGGGTTTCCGGCCGCCGTGTTCGCCAAGCAGATCGCCGAGGCGAAGGCCGCAGGCATCAAGGTGGTCAGCACCGCCACCGGCGACGGCAAGACCGACGGTGTCCTGGGCGACGTCCTGGGCGCCCCGCAGATGCAGTTGTACGGCAAGCTGCTCGCCGCGTACTTCGTGACCGAGTCCGACGGGAAGGGCAAGGTGGGCGTCTTCAGCATCCAGGCCTTCCCGATCCTGGCGCCCTGGGTCTCCGCGTTCCAGTCCTGGGTGAAGCAGTGGTGCCCGGGGTGTACGACGTCCGTCGTCAACCAGCAGGTCACCGACCAGGGAACGAAGACGCCGTCCAACGTCGTGGGGTTCCTTCAGCGCAACCCTGGCGTCAAGTGGCTCATGTTCGCCACGGGTGACCTCGCCCAGGGTGTGCCGGCCGCGCTGGCCACAGCGGGCCTGAAGGGCGTCCACATCGGGGGCGGATCACCCGACCCGGACGACCTCGCGAACATCAAGGCGGGCACCGAGTCGGCCTGGGTCGGCAACACGGTCGACATCGCGAACTGGCGGCTGCTCGACGTGCTCGCGAGGGACTACGTCAAGACCGACACGCAGGCCGCGGCGGCCGCCCTGCTGCCCCTGCAGCTGGTCACCCAGGACAACGCCGGCAAGGTCGCCGCCGACAAGTCCGGCTACTACATCGGCGTGGCCGACTACCAGGACCAGTTCAAGAAGCTGTGGCGGGTCAGTTGACCACCGGGAAGGGGCCGGCCGCGGCCACCGACACGCCAGGGGGGCGCGACGCGCCCGCCCTGGTCGTGCGGGAGACGAGCAAGACCTTCGGTGGGAACACCGTCCTGGACCGGGTGGGCCTCTCTGTCGCCCGTTCCGAGGTGCACGCCCTGGTGGGGGAGAACGGATCGGGCAAGTCCACGTTGGTCAAGATCCTCGCCGGATATCACGAACCCGATCCGGGATCGAGCATCCTGGTGGACGGCGAGCCCCTGACACAGCATCACCCGGACGCCAGCGACCGGGCCGGTCTGCGCTTCGTCCACCAGGACCTCGGCCTGGTCGGCGGTCTGAGCACGGTCGAGAACCTGGGACTCGGGCGAGGCTACGGCGCCGTCCGCGGCATGCCGGTGCGCTGGAGCAGTCGCCGGCGTGAGGCCGAGGAACTGCTTGCCTCGCTCAGCCGGTACTTTGACGTGGACCGGCCGGTCCAGCAGCTCGCCGCCAGCGAGCGTTCCGCGGTGGCGGTCGCACGAGCGGTCGCGCCGCACCGGACTCCGGCCCGGGTGCTCGTCCTGGACGAGCCGACCGCGAACCTGCCCGGCCCCGAGGTGGCCCAGTTGTTCGACCTGGTCCGCCGGGTCCGTGAGCGCGGAATAGGCGTCGTGCTCATCTCGCACCATCTCTCCGAGGTATTCGAACTGGCTGACGCGGTCAGCGTGTTGAGAGGCGGGCGCCTCGTCGCGACCAAGCCCGTCGCTGCCACCGACGAGAGCGAACTGATCGAACTGATGGTCGGGCGCAAGGTGGACCGGCTGGCCGGGAGGCCCACGGCCGGTACCGCACCCGTGAGACTCGCCGCCCGAGCAGTGCGCGGCCGGTCCGTGCACGGCGTCGACCTCGACATACGGGCCGGCGAGGTGCTCGGCGTCGCGGGGATCACCGGATCGGGCCGGGAGGAACTGGCCCCGCTGCTGTTCGGGGCGCTCCCGCGCCAGGGCACGGTGACCCTTGAGGGCACCTCCGTGCCGTCCGGACGCCCCGACAGGTCGATCACCGCCGGGATGGTTCTGGTGCCCGCAGACCGCGACGCCAACGCGGTCCTGCACGGGCACGACGTCGCCGAGAACATCGCGATCTCCCGGCCCCGGGACTTCGTGCGGCGCCTGGTGTACCGGCGCCGGCTGGAGGTCGAGGAGACGGCCGCCTGGGTCGGACGCCTCGACATCCGCAGCCCGCGCCCGCGCAGCCCGCTCACCCAGCTGTCCGGCGGCAACAGCCAGAAGGTCGTGCTCGCCCGGCTGCTGCGGCTGCGGCCGTCCGTCCTGCTGCTCGACGAACCGACACAGGGCGTCGACATCGGAGCCCGGGAGGAGATCCACCGGCGCGTCGAAGAGGCGGCGGCCGACGGGACCGCCGTGCTGGTCTGCTCGACCGACAACGAAGAACTGGCACGGCTGTGCACCCGGGTGGTCGTCCTCTCCCGCGGCCGGCTGAGCGCGGAGTTCGCCGCGCCGGTCGACCCGGACGCACTCGCCGCCGCATGCCTCACCGAGAACGAAGGAGACCGGGGATGAGCTCTGCCGAAGACCTGCGCCCGGCGGACACCCAGCAGGCCCCCGGCGACGCGTCGGCCGAACGGCCCACGCTCCGCACCGCGTTCGTGCACCGCGCCGGGCTCGACCGGCTCAGCGGGGTGTACGCCCTGGCCGCACTGTTCGTCCTCTATGGACTATGGGTGCCGGACACCTTCCTGACCACCACCACGCTGCGAACCGTCAGCGCGAACCAGTCCGTCACCGCGATCGTGGCGATGGCCCTGATCCTGCCCGTCGCGGCCGGGCTGTTCGACCTGTCCGTCGCGGCCACGCTCGGCGTCGGCGCCGTACTGACCGTCCAGCTCCAGGCCGACGGCAGGAGCCTCGGGGTCACGCTCCTCCTCGTGGTCCTGACCGGACTGGGCGTCGGCGTCGTCAACAGCGCGCTCGTGGTCGTGGTCGGCGTCGACTCGTTCATCGCCACGCTGGGCACCAGCAGCCTGCTGTCGGCGTTCGCCTACTGGATCACGAAAGGAAACCAGGTGATCCTGCCGCCGGGCAGCAGGCTGACCAGCTTCGGACAGGGATCGCTGCTGGGGGTGCCCACGCCGGTCTGGTACGTCGCCGCGGCCGGCCTGATCCTGTTCTACGTCACCGAACTCACCACGGCCGGGCGCTACGCGTACGCGGTCGGCGGCAACAAGGAGGCCGCACGGCTCATCGGCGTCCGGGTCGGCCGGGTGTCGGTGTGCGCGCTTCTCGCCTCCAGCCTCATGGCGACCGTGGCCGGAGTCGTCCTGGCCGCCGAGCTCGGCGCGACCGACCCCAACGTCGGGCCGCCGTACCTTCTGCCGGCGTTCTCCGCGGTGCTGCTCGGCGCCACGCAGGTGAAGACCAACGGCCGGGTGAACGTCCTGGGTACGCTTCTCGCCGTCTCACTGCTGGGCACCGGGATCTACGGACTCCAGCTGGCCGGTGCCCCGACCTACGTGTCCGACCTCTTCAACGGAGCCGCCCTCATCATCGCGGTGTCGCTCGCGCTGCTCGCCCATCGCCGCACCAGGCGGTAGTACCTCGCCCGACGCCCGGCAGCACCTGTGGAGAGGCGCGAGGCGTAAGCCACAGGTGCTGCCTGTCTTGCGTCGATCACCGCGAGTGCGGCCGGGTCCGGCCAGGGTGCCCGGTACGCATGGTGCGCACCAGGCATGAACATGCCATGGTCCTGGAAACCGGCCGCGAGAGCCGCACGAGGCGAGGCGCCGCGCGGGCCGCCGTGGACCGAGGCGCGCGGCCAGGCCCGCGGGACGCGTTCGGCATGGGACCGTTGTCGGCTGGGCCTTCCCCCTGCGGGTGCTGGGGGCGCACTCGTCCCGCGCGCACGGAGGGGGGCGGTGGTGCTGTCGGCTCAGGACGCGCCGCCATGGGCGCGGATAGCCTGCCCGGTGACCCATCGGCCCGCGTCGGAGGCGAGGAAGGCGACGACGTCGGCGATGTCCTCGGGCTCGGCGATACGGCCCAGCGGGGTGCGCGCGGCGATCTGGTCGACCGCCGCGGGGGGCAGGTGCTCGACCAGCCCGTCGGTCCGGGTGGCTCCGGGAAGGACGCTGTTGGCAGTGATCCGGCGGGGGCCGATTTCCTGGGCGAGCGTACGGACCAGGCGGTCGGTGGCCGCCTTCCCGGCGCCGTAGATTCCGCCGTTCGGTATGTGGTCCAGGGAACTGCCGCTGGAGATGACGACGATCCGTCCGCCGTTGCGCAGTCGGTTCGCCGCCTCGCGGAGCGCGACGAAGGCGGCGCGCGTGCTCTGGGTGAAGGCGATTTCGAAGTCCTCGTCCGTGGCATCTGCGATCGTGGTGAAGCGCGGTGAGCCCACGTTGTGAACCAGGATGTCGACACCGCCGAAGTGCTGGTCCGCCGCGTCGAACAGGGCGCGGAGCTGGTGGGGTACGGCGACGTCGGCTTGGACGGCCACGGCTCGTCCCCCCTCGGCCTCGATCTCGGCGACGACCTTGTCCGCGGCCTCACGCCGGCTGAGGAAGTTGACGATCACGTCGGCCCCGTCAGCCGCCAGCCGTACGGCGACGGCTCTGCCGATGCCCCGGGAGCTTCCGGTCACGATGGCGGCCTTCCGTTCTGTCATGCGTGGCTCCTCGGGCGATGTGGTCTGCTGCGGCGACTGGGTCGTGCGCGGTGACCGGCCGCGGACCTGCGCGGGCCCGCCTGATCACCTCATCGAAGTCTCACACTCTGCCCGGACAGCGACGCATGAGCGTCCCGGCGAACGGAACGACCCATTGCGCCACGGGATTTGACACGCAAAGGCGGACCGACTCCGACACCGGTGCCGGTGGCGGTTCCTGTTCCAGCGGCCGGAACAGGAACACCGGACGGTTCGCCGATTGCCGGAACATGTGTGGGTGCCATCTACCAGTGGGCCCGGTTCCCGAGGGCCGGCCGCTGTCATGCGCGCGGCCGTTGTGGAACCGGCGACGGTGAGGCGGCCGCTCACGCACGTGCTCCTTTCCGCCCGCCGTCCCGACAGAGGAGATCGAACGTGGCGTATGTCGACCTCGACCATGACCGATGTGAAGGCCACGGGCTGTGCGAGCAGGTGGCTCCAGAGATCTACCGGCTCGATGACGAGGGAGAGTTGGAGCTGCTGGTCACCGAGGTGCCGCCGGAGCTGCGTGCCAAGGCCGAGGCGGGGGCACGTACCTGTCCGGTCGCCGCTCTGCGCCTACGCGGCTGATGTGCGGGCGCCCATGGCCGGGCCGCGCCTCCCGCCTTCCCCTCTCGCACATCTCCTCGCCGTTCGCGATCCTGCCCCCGAGCCACGTCATCTCCTGGAGAGCCGCCATGACGACTTCCGTACCCACCGAACCCACCACCCCGTCCGCTCCCTTCGACCCGCTGAACCCCCAGCACCAGCAGGAGGCGGCCGAACGTCTCGCCGAGGCACGCCGCAGCTGCCCGGTGTCGCATCCCCGCGCCGGCATCAGCGTCGTCGCGGCCGAGAAGGACGTACGCGAGGCACTCAACTGCCCGGCGTACTTCTCCAACCACGGCAACTTCACCCTGGACGACTCGGTGGCCCCGCCCTCCGCGGCGATCACCCGCATGGACCCCCCCGACCACACCGTGCTGAGGGCCCGGCTGCGCAAGTGGTTCGCCCCCGCCAAGCTGCGGAAGCAGGAGCCGCGGATCCGGGAGATCACGGAGAGGATCGCCGGCGGCCTGCCCGAGAGCGGTACCGCGGACCTGTACGCCCTGTTCTTCAACCGGATCCCGGCACAGGTCGTCTTCGCGCTGCTGGGCCTTCCGGAGGAGTCGTGGTACGAGGTCCAGGGCTGGACGGACCGGGTGTCCGCGGCACTGGTGCCGAACGGCTTCCGGGGCCCCGACTTCGAGGCCCTCTTCCGGTTCCTGACCAGCGAGGTGGAGCGTCGCCGGGCGGCCGGCCCGACCGGGGACGACGTCATCGACGGACTCGTCCACGCCGAACCGGGCGAGCAGGAGTTCACCACGCGCGAGGCCGCCGGCCACATGCTGCAACTGGTCTTCGCGGGCACCGACACCACCAGGAGTCTGGCGACCAACCTCACCTACGAACTTCTGCGGGACCCCGGACTCTGGGAGCGCGTGCGTCAGGACCGCGCACTGCTGCCCATGGCGATGGAGGAGTCGCTCCGCCACGATCCCCCGCTCCGGTTCGTCATCCGCACCGCGAAGGACGGTGCTGAGCTCTCTGGAAGCCCCATTCCGAGCGGCAGCAAGGTCCTGCTCAGCCTCCAGTCGGCGGGAGCCGACGAGCAGGTGTGGGGGTCGGCGGCGCAGGAGTTCAGCCTCGACCGGGAGACCCTCCCCCCGCACCTGTCCCTCGGCTACGGCATCCACACCTGCCTGGGCGCTCCGCTGGCCCGGCTGGAGGTGCGGATCATGCTGGAGACGCTGCTCGACCGCTACCCCGGCATGCGGCTGACCGAGGACTACGTCTGGGAGAAGACCCCGGGCGACATCCTGCACCGGCCCCTTCGGCTGGACGTGGTCCTTAGCTGACCGGACCCGGCTTCGTGACCGCCGCACCCGTCTGACCGGGACGGCCGACGAGCGGGTCCCGGGGCCGGAGCACGGCATGCCACATCCGTGAGGGGACCGTGCCGTTCGATACCTTGATCCCGCTGATCGAGAACCGAGCCGGCTCTACTCGCCGCGCGGCCCCGCGCTCCGCACTCGCACGTGACCGCGCTGCGTCATGAACCCGTCGACGGTGAACCGATGCGGTCGATGATCGAGGTCAGTACTAGTCGGTACAGATGGGAACTGATGGCCGTCCTGACGTCCAGGCCGCAGTCCGCGTGGGCGACGAGGCCGGTGACGAAGACCATGTTGAGCGCGGTGAGTTCTTCCGCGAACACGTCGGCGTCGGGGATCCTGGAGCTTCGGGCCACCTGTTCCATGACGGAACCCACCCACCTGTGCCGCCGCTCGTTGCCCGCCCGCGCGATCGCCCGCACTTCCCCGTCGTCGGACGGATGGAGCTGCAGCGAGGCGAACAGCCGGAACAGCGGCACGTGCTCGGCGACGAGGTCGGCCGTGGCCTCGTAATGGGCGGCCAGGCGCTCGCGAGCCGGGGCGGGCACGTCGTTGACGGCGGGGAGGCCCTCGAAGAACGCCGTCATGCCGCGCCAGAGCACGGCTCGCAGTACACCGGACTTGCTGGCGAAGTGGTGATAGACCGAACCGACCGGAAGACACGACACCTCACAGATCTGGCTGATGGTCACGTTGGCGTAGCCCCGAGAGCCGAAGAGCTGTTCGGCGGCGTCCAAGATCTTGGTGGCGCTGCACGGAGTGGTATCCACGATCAATCCTTGTCGATCGGCGCCATGGAGTCCCCGGTGGGCAACTGTCTTGTAACCGCCGAGAGTTGGACGAGCGATGCCTGGTCGATTCCGTGCGGGGCGAAGAACTCGATGAGAACCGGAAATGACGTGGAACGGGAGTATCACGGCACCATGTTCGGTCCGTGGTTCTTGATCCTGACCGTCCCGGGGCCTCGCTCTGCGGTGGGAAGTCCCGGTGTTCCGCATCGGCCCTCCAGCAGTCCACGTGAACTTTCGACCACTCGACTCGTTCCGCGTGCGTCGGCGGCGGTTTCCATCATGTCCGCTCCTCAGCCGTGCATTCAGTCGACATACTCGGTTGTAGTGAACCCGTTTGGTTCACGCAGTAAGGAGTTCCGCTCGTCGGAACGGCACAATGCAGGCTTAGGCATGAAGTGATTCACGTCGGCACATGAGTCCGAAGGAACGGATTCGCGCGCACGAACAGCGTGAACTATTCCATGACGAGTATCCTCTGAGTGAGTGTTTGATTCTCGGTTGCCTGTTTCGCTTTCGGCTTCAGCGCCGCATCAGGCGATGTTTGCCGCATGCCAAGTCGCTGCCGTTCAGGGGGCGACGCGTAGCGTTCTCGGGTCGCCTCAGAGATCCGGCGGGCGAGGTCTCCGATGAAAGGATCGTCGGCGGTCGTGCACGTGACCGTAGCCCAGCCAACACCCCAAATGAACCCACCAGTTGATCACTTACGTCGCGAGAAGGGTCGTCGAGGGGCGCCCCCGGACGTATCGGCCTCGGCGACGGCAGCGGGATCCGTCCGTGGCACGGCCCTCTGGCCTCGCCATACCTGGTCTCACCGCAGTGCACCAAGGCAACTCCCACGGCCTGGGTGAGCCCTGCATGACCGTCTTCGAGTCTTCGGGGCCGGCGGCGCATGTGGATGGCACCCCGGATCTTTCAGCCGCGCAGGCTGGGGCGTCCCGGCAAGGCATGATCAGTGGATGCAAATTGTGGAGGACCGCGGCGACGACCGGGGTCCGGAGATCTCGACTCCCGAGGACGCCGCGAACAACGCGCTGGTGCTGGCGTTCGGACGGTTGCAGGGCGCCGCGAACCGGCTGGAGTACATCCTGGGGCGCTCGCTGGAGCGTGAGTGCGGCATCAGCCATCTGATGTTCGAGGTGCTGCTCATTCTCGGGCGCGCGGGCGATCCCGGGCTGCCGATGCGGGCCATCGCCCAGGAACAGGTGCTGACAACCGGCGGGGTGACGCGTCTGGTGGACCGGATGGAGGCGGCCGGGCTGGTCGAGCGGACGGCGGACCCGGGCGACCGGCGTGGCCGCCTGGTGCGCCTGACGCCGACCGGCGAGGAGACCACCGTACGGGCGGCCCGGCTGCACAGGGACAACATCCTCCGTTACTTCCTGGCGCCCTTGCCTCCCGAGGACCGCGACCGGTTCGCCGAGGACCTTCGGCTCCTCAGCCACTCCGCGCGGGACGAGCTTCCCCGCCTGCCCTGACAGACCCTGACGGCCCCCGAAGCTGCGGCCGGCCGGATCCAATTCTGTAGTGGGACCAGAAGCTGGACGTGGCAGCCGTCACACAGACGGCGAAATATCTGATACGTCAGTTACTGTTGCATCAGGTGAATCGCTCGCGTCCGGCGGGCGCCCCATCTCTGCCGAGGTCCTCGATGAAGCTCGTCTACGTCTTCGACGCCTACTGCGGCTGGTCCCACGGGTTCTCCGAAACCCTGAGCGAGGTCGCCTCCCGTCATCCCGAGCTGCCGGTCGAGGTCGTCTCCGGCGGTCTGTTCACCGGCTCACGCCGGGTGCCGATCCGAGAGTTCGGCTACGTCCAGGGCGCGAACGCCCAGATCGCCGAGCTGACCGGCGCCGAGTTCGGCGAGGGCTACGAGCGCCTCATCGCCGACGGCTCGTTCGTGATGGACTCCGAGGCCGCCGCGCGCGGGGTGGCCGCCCTGCGCCAGGGCGCTCCGGCCCGCGCGGCCGAGCTCGCCGTCGCCCTGCAGCGAGCCTTCTACGTCGACGGCCTGAGCCTCTCCGACCCCGCGACCTACCGGAAGCTCGCCGAGGAGGCCGGACTGGACGCCGACGCCGTCGTCGCGGCCTTCGAGGGGTCCAAGGTGCGGGTGGCGGTGGGCGCCGACTTCCACCGCTCCGCCTCGCTCGGCGTCATCGGCTTCCCCACCCTCCTGGCCGTCGACGGCGACTCCGCCACCCCTCTGGCTCATGGTCATGCCACCGCCGACGAAGTCGACCGTCGGCTGGCGGCCCTCCATACCTCCTGACCATCTTTCTCCCCACCGTCATCCGCAAGGAGCCAACCGTGAGTGCCCTGTCCTTCAAAGTCCTCGACCTGGACTTCCCGGCCGGCAGCAAGAACAAGACCGCCACCCTCGTCACCGGCGAGAGGGAGGCGCTGCTGGTCGATGCCGCCTTCACCCGCGCCGACGGCCACCGCCTGGCCGCCGAGATCCTCGACTCGGGCAAGACACTCACCACCGTCTTCGTCTCCCACGCCGACCCCGACTTCTACTTCGGCGCCGAGGTGCTCGCCGACGCCTTCCCGGACGCCGTCTTCGTCGCCACCCCGATCGTCATCGAACACATCCAGCATTCCTACGAGGGCAAGCTCAGGGCATGGGAGGCGCTCGGCCCCAACCTCCCCACCCGCCTGGTCGACCTCACCCCGCTGACCGACGACCTAACCGTGGAGGGCCACCGCTTCGAGCTCAAGGGCGGCCCGGCCGGTCTGCCCGACCGCCACTACCTGTGGCAGGCCGGGCACCGCGCCCTCCTCGGCGGCGTCCTGCTCTTCCAGCAGGAGCACGTCTGGGTCGCCGACACCCCCACCCCCGCCGACCGCGCCTCCTGGACCGACCTGCTGGACGAAATGGCCGCCCTGAACCCGGAGTTGGTCGTCCCCGGCCACCGCCTGCCCGGCACCCCCGCCGACGCCTCCGCCATCACCGCCACCCGCGACTACCTCGTCGCCTTCGAGGAAGAACTCGGCAAGGCCGCCGACGGCGCCGCGCTCACCGAGGCACTCGTCAAGCGCTACCCCGACAACGGCATGCTGATCGCCGCCCAGATCGGCGCGAAGGTCGCCAAGGGGGAGATGAAGTGGGGCTGATCATGACCGAGTTCAGTGAGTCCACCGCACCCGCCGACGTCGTACGCCGCCAATACCTGGCCTCCGCCGCGGGCGACCTGGAAGCCCTGCGCGCCACCCTCGCCCCTGACGTGGAGTGGACCGAGATGGCCGGCTTCCCTCTCGCCGGCACCTACCGCACACCCGACGGCGTCACCTCCCGCGTCATGGAGCAACTGGGTAAGGAGTGGGACGAGTGGACCGCCCATGACGACACCTACGTCGTCGACGGCGAGAACGTCGTCGTCCTGGCCCGCTACACCGCGACCAACAAGGCCACCGGTAAACCGATCGACGTCCGCGTCGCCCACCACTTCGTCGTACGCGGCGGACTCATCGTTCGCTTCGAGCAGTTCGTCGACACCGCACTCGTCCGCGACGCCATGAGCGCCTAGATCGTTTCTGGTGACTCTTGGTGGTCCGGCGCATCGCCTGGGGTGCTGGGCAGGACGCGCGTATGGTGCGGCGACGCGAGCCCATGGACGTGCAGTGGCAGGAGAAACGCACCTCTCCTGCCCGGTAACGGCAGGCCGGGCCCCGTGGGCCGCGCCTATCTGCGACAGCTCGCCCTGCTCAGCGTGACCTTGTCGACGACGAGGGGCTTGCTGCCGTGGTTGTGCAGCTCGTCCCCGCCGAAGGTGACGCTGCTGTCCTTCTTCTCAGGGATCGGTCGGCGGGCCCGAGACACGGTCCAGGATCGATGCCAGGACGAGCCGGTGCAGGTGGCGGCCGATGCCCGTCCTGATGTCGATCCCCGCGCTGCCGCCCGAAGCCACAAGTCCGGTGGTGAACACCATGTTGAGTGTCGCGAGTTCTCTCGCGCACTCGGCGGAGTCGCGTACACCACAGCTGTCGGCGACGGCTTCGATGAAGACCACGACTCGCGCGTGGCCACGTTGCACGCTGTCGTCGACGATCGACTGGACTTCCTCGTTCTCGGCCTGGTGCAACTGAAGCGAGGCGAACAGCCTGAACAACGAGAGCCGTTTCGCGATGAGGTCGCCCGCAATCGCGTAGTGCGCGGCAAGGCGATCGAACGGGGGACCTTCCAGGTCGTCGAACCAGGGCAACTCGTCGAAGAACGACCCCATGCCGCGCTTGAGTACCGCTCTGAGCACGCCTGCCTTGCTGCCGAAGTGGTGATAGACGGATCCGACCGGCAGACCGGACTCCGCGCACACCCGATGGATACTCACGTTCGCGTAGCCGTGGGTGCCGAACAGATGCTCCGCGGCGTCCAGGATCTGGTTCTGCGAGGTGTCCATTCCCGCCCTACTCGGTGGTCGCCAGTAGCTCAGTGGACACC
>NZ_JBHXLU010000153.1:0-16161 GCF_042720695.1 Streptomyces sp. NPDC058457
AACGTCCTCTGGGCACTCCTCCGCGACGGGCGATGCTACGAACTCACCCCGCCCAGTGCTCACGCGGCTTGACAGACCGCATTAGGAATCACTGAAACCGCTCATTTCGCGGACTCCACCCAGGAAAACATGATCGAGTAACCGATATTCATCTTTTTCACCCCGTCTTCGGCTACCCTCCGAAGGATTTCCCAGGGCTGCGCACGGCCCGCCGGAGCTGGCTTCGCCCCAGGGCCGGGCGACAACTCGCCGGGCGGAGTCCGGTGTTCTCCTCCCTGCCCCCCGATCGTGCCCGACGGCCTTCCCGGATTCTCGAAGGAGCATGAAATGCGTGTGAATGTGCGCGTTCGACGGCGCCCGCAACTGACGGGGTTTCGCGCAGTAGCAACAGTTGCGGTGTCCGCGGCCCTCGTCGTGCCCCTCGCTGCGACCCCGTCGAGTGCGAACACGGTCCACGAGAGTGCGACGGTCCGCGAGAGTACGGCCGTCGGCCCTCGGACGCTCTCGGCGGTCCGACAGGACGGCACTGCGGAGACACGCGCTCACCTGCGGGAGTTAGCGCGGAAGTTGGTGGAGGAAGGAGTGCCTGGGGTGATCGTGCGGGTGGACGACGGTCACGGCAGGCCCATCGAGATCTCCGAGCAGGCCGCCTGGACGAAGAAGGACCATCGGCTCAGGGCGGACGACGAGGTGCGAGAAGCGTCCAACACCAAGACGGTGATGGCCACCCTCGTCCTGCAACTGGTCGCTGAACACAGACTCGCCCTCAACGACCCGGTCGACAAGTGGCTGCCCGGCCAGGTGCGCAACGGCAGAGCGATCACCCTGCGCATGCTGCTCAACCACACCAGTGGGTTGTTCGACTACACCGACGACCCCGCCCTCGCACCGGCCCTCACCGGCCGGGACCCCCACGTATGGACGTCGACGGAAATCCTGAGCCTGGTGAGGAGACACCCGGCGCTGTTCGAGCCCGGCACCGAGTGGTCGTACAGCAACACCAACTACATCGCGATCGGCGCCGTCCTGGAGAAGGCCACCGGTAAGACCCTTGCGGCGCTGGTGCGGGACCGGATCGCCGGACCCCTGGGGCTCCGGCACACCTTCTACGCCACCGGCTCCGCCTGGCACGACCGGCACGCGCACGGCTACGAACCTGACGCCGCCCACATGCCACCGGACGTCCCCGACGAGTTCAGGAACTACGCCGGACCGCAGCACGACGACCACGTGGACGTCACCGGCGACTACGTCACGGCCGACGGAGCGGATGCCGCGATCGTGTCGACCGCCGGTGACTGGTCCCGTTTCTACGGCGCGCTGATGTCGGGCCGCCTGCTGCCCGCCGCCCAACTGGCCGAGATGCGCACCACCGTGCCGGAGGACGGGCCGGGGGACCCGGACGAGCTCGGCTACGGGTTGGGCATCGAGACGGCGAAGACCGACTGTGGCACGGTCTGGGACCACGTCGGCATCGTCCCGGGCTATGCGACCTACAACGTCACCGACTCCACCGGCCATCGCACGGCCGCCTTCTTCTTTGCCACGTCCACTCTCACCAAACAGGCGCACCAGACCGGCGCGGCCCTGATGGACGCGGTCAACTGCGCCATCTTCGACTGACCAGTGCGTTTCCGTGGGGACCGCCTCCGGATCATGATGCGAAACGCTTGACTGAGGTAGAACCGAGGCCGGAAAAGACTCACTCCGTCACGGGCTCCCCTTCCCGCCCACCTCGAACCAGAGCAGCTTCCCGGCACCGCGCTCCAGGGGGCCGTCCCCGAGGGGCCAGCCACCCCATCTGTCGGCGTACTCCGTCACCAGACACAGCCCACGCCCGCTCTCGGCATCCGCCGGCGCAGGCGGCACCCGATTCCAGGGCGGTTCACCGAAGGGGGCGGGGACATGCGGATGACTGTCCCAGACCCCGACCCGCAGCCGCCCGTCGGCAAGGGCGGTGAGGCGCAGGGAGACGGGCCCGCCGCAGTGCAGGTAGGCGTTGGTGACCAGTTCGGACGTCAGCAGCTGTACAGCGTCAAGGACTTCACCCCTGCCGTGACTGTCCAACACGGACCGTACGGTCATACGTGCGACACGTGCGGCGCGGGGGTCATGTGGCAGGCGGAGGGCGTACGCCCAGGTGTCGTGCGGGGCTACGGTGACCATGAACGGCTCCTGCGGTGGGAGGACTCGGTTCCCTCGACAATCCGACCGGGCGGTGGCAGTGCCGCGCGCGCGGCAGGACGGCGCGGTGCGCTTCCGGCTTATGGGGCGGGAGTTGAGCGGCTTGAGCCAACCGTAGACTTCAACACCTGAAGGTTTTGCAGTATCGAGCAAAACCTTCAGCAATCTCCTTCGTGTGGGTGACCACTACGCCAGGTGTATGAAACGGAGTGACGACATGACGCCGAGGCCCACCCCCACGGCACGGCGCCTCCGTATCGGTGTGGAGCTGCGCCGGCTACGCGACCATGCAGGCATGACCGCCGCCGAGGCCGCCAGATCTCTGGGCACGACACAAGCGCAGATCAGCAACATCGAGGCGAACCGCTTCGGCATCAGCGCGGAACGCGTACACACCCTCGCCCACATCTACGGCTGCACGGACCAGCCCTTGGTCGACGCCCTCGCCGCCATGGCCGCTGACCGCACCCGGGGCTGGTGGGAGGAGTACCGGGACACTCTGCCGCCCCGCCTCCTCGACCTGGCGGAACTGGAACACCACGCCACAGGGCTGCGCGTGACCCAGGTCATCAACATCCCAGGCCTGCTCCAGACACCGGAACACGCCCGAGCGCTGTTCCGTGAAGCGGTTCCTGCACTTCGCCCCCACGAGATCGAGTACCGGATCTCTCACAGGATCAAGCGGCAGGCCATCCTCCACCGCGAGCAGCCGCCGTCGTACACGGCGATCGTCCACGAGGCCGCCCTGCGCATGCAGTTCGGCGGTCGCGAGGTGGCCAGGGCCCAACTGCAGCACCTCGCTGAGATCAGCAAGCACCCCGCCGTCAGCCTCCGGGTGATCCCCTTCGACGGCACCTCGTTCCCCACGACAGGCCACGCCGTCGACTACTTCCACGGCCCGCTGCCCGCCCTCGACACCGTCGAGGTGGACACCGCACACGGCAGCGAACTCGTTGACGGCGCAGGGCGATTGGAGATGTACCGGCTCGTCCTGGACCGCATGGAGGCCGTCGCTCTGAAAGCAGCCCCCTCGCTCGACCTCGTCCACCGCATCGCCCAAGACATCTGAGAGACGAACCGTGACCGAACCGACTTGGCAGAAGTCGACCTACAGCGAACAGGGCTCCGCCTGCGTCGAGATAGCCCCCACCCCGACCACGATCCACATACGCGACTCCAAACACCCCTCCGGCCCCCACCTCACCCTCCGGCCCACCGCCTGGGCGGACTTCGTCGCGCACGCGGCGAAGACAGGGCGCTGAGCGTGGGCTCCGCTCTGGAGTGATCCCGCCAGGCGGGTCTACCGGAGTCGCTGGGAAAACCTCTCCCAGCAAGCCCGCGAGAGCACCTACCGCGCCTGGATCACCTTGCGCACGGCACCCACCGCGGGCAGACCTGTGAGCAGTGGCAGATCGAGGTGACCGGCGGCGGCCGCATCTGGTACCTCCTCGACACCGGCCGGGAGACCATCTCAGCCGGCGAAGAGGGTGCTGGCCAGGGCCACGCTGACGACGGTGCCGCCGATGATGCTCAGCAGGGCGTTGCGACGCCACAGGTGCAGTCCGACCGTGACCGCGAGCGCGGCCAGGGGTGCGGTGACGCGGGGCTGGGTCAGCGGCAGGTCACGCAGGCAGTAGACGAAGAGGATCACCATGACGCCGGCGGGCATGCGGGCGCCCAGATAGCGCACGGTGCTGCTGGCCCGCAGGGAGGCCAGGGCGGTGAAGGGCAGGGCGCGCAGCGCCCAGGTGACGGCGGCCGAGACGGCGACGGCCAGCAGCAGGTATCGGGTGTCAGGCACGGGGCCCCTCCTTGCGGCTCCGGACCAGCAGCGCGGCAGTGAACAGGGTGAATGCGACCAGCAGCAGCTGTCCCGGGAGGACCAGCCGTGCGACCAGGGCGCTGAGCAGTGCGAGGACCGGGGTGGGCAGGTCGCCGCGCCGCTCCCGGACGGCGTCCAGGGCGAGTACGGCGAACAGGGCGGTCATCGCGAAGTCCAGCCCGGTGACGCTGTCGGGCACCACCGAGCCGAGCAGCGCGCCGATGGTCGCGCCGCCGACCCAGTACGACTGCATGAACAGCTGCAGCCACAGGACGCGGGCGCCGGACCAGGACCGGGCCCGCTCACCGGCGGTCAGGGCGTACGCCTCGTCGGTCAGCGCGAACGTGCTGTACGCCTTGCCGAGCGGCCCCCGCACGCGGTCGAGCGGGAAGGACAGCGCGTAGAACACGTGCCGGACGTTGACCAGGAACGCGGTCAGCGCGACCGTCGCCAGCGGGGTGACCGCGACGGCCAGACTCACCAGCAGGAACTCGAACGAACCGGCGTAGATGACGGCGGTGAACAGGCTCGCACACCACCAGGGCAGGCCGGCGTGGGTGATGAGCACCCCGAAGGCGAGGCCCAGCGGGAGCAGACCGAGCCCCACGGAGGCGGAGTCCTTGAGGGCGGCGAGGGCCTCTTGCCGGGGAGCGGTCGAGGGCGGCGCGACCAGAACCGTATGCATGCTGAAATTTTAGGAGGATTGTCGCCACATATGGTTTCCAATAATTCCCGTAAGCTGATGACATGGGAAATGAAATGCACCTGGATGCCGTCGACCGGGAAATTTTGTTTCACCTGCGCCAGGACGGCCGTCTGACCAACGTCGAGCTGGCCAAGCGGGTCGGCCTCACCCCGCCGCCGTGCCTGCGCAGGCTGAAGCGGCTGGAGGACGCCGGGGTCATCACCGGCTACCGCGCCGTCATCGACCCGAAGGCCGTCGGCCGGGGCCTGGAAGTCATGATCGACATCGAGGTCTCCGCGAACGACCTCAAGACCATCGAGACCCTGGAGAAGACGCTCTCCTCCTACGACGAGGTCATCGAGTTCCGCCGGATGTACGGGCGCCCCGACTACTTCCTCCGCGTCGCCGTCGCCGACGACGCGGCGTACAACACCTTCCTCACCGGCAAGCTCACCGGCCTCCCCGGCATCCTGCGCGTCGAGTCCCACCTGACCATGAAGAAGATCAAGACCGACGACTGACACCCAGGCCCGCCAGGACCACACGCGGGCTCCTCGACACACGCCCACCACAACCCCTCGGGGCGCTGGGGGTACCCCCGGCCGAAGGCTGGGGGAGGAACTGCGCGAACACCCCCCACCGGGCGGCACCCGACCGACCACCCGCACCCCCACTCCCAGGGGCGCGGGGAACTGCGCGAACACCCCCCACCGGGCCGCACCCGAGCAACCACCCGCACCCCCACCACGGCCCTACCCCACCACCAGCAGAATCGCCAGCAACACCGCCCCGGCCACCGCCGGCGCAGCCACCTCGTACGCCCACCGCACCGTGATCTCACCCTGCGCCGACTCCACCGGCTCCCTGCTCTCCAGCATCTCCCGCAGTTCGTCCATGACCTTGTCGGTCTCCGCGCGCACCGACCCGGTCGCGTGCTCGGGTTCGATCTGCCCCCCGAAACCCCCGAACCCCCCGGACGCACCGAACCCGCCGAAGCCACCGAGCCCGCGCCCGGCGCCCCCCGCCCCCGTCCGCCCGCGCTGCCCGGCCGCCTGCGCCTTCGCCTGCCTGCGCGCCGCCTTCTTGCGGTTCCGCAGGGACACCGGGATCGCCCACAGCTGGTACTTCGCACCGGACTTGACGATCACCTCGTTCGAGTAACCGGACCGCAGGGAGGCGATCTCCCCCCACGGCAGCGTGATCACCCGGAACGGGTTCCGTACCCGCAGCCGGTCCTCGCCCGCGAACACCGCGGGGCGCAGGGTGAAGGCGACGACCAGCGGCACGATGAGGATGAGCGCGGCGAGGGCCAGCCAGGGGGTACGGCCGTGTCCCCGGAACAGCGCGTCGATGCCGAGCCAGCCGACGATGGCGAGGAGCAGGACGCCGCCGATCAGCGCCTGGGGCGAGCGGTAGATGCGATCCTTGACGAGGGGCGTGGTCATAGCGCCGATTCTGCCTCAGCTGGGCGCCCGAGCGCCGTGGGGGCCGGTCGCTGTACGCGAGTGCGGGTCGTATGTGGTTGCTCGCGCCCACGCGGCGGAGCCGCACATGTCACAGCCCCGCGCCCCTTCGGGACGCTTGCCCACCCGCCCTCAAGAAGAACCGCTCCCTCGGGGTGTACAGCCGCTACGCGCGTAGATATGCTCGGCTGGTGACCATGCCCACCACCGCACCCCACGCACTTGCTGACGTCACCGCGTCCGACAGCACGCTGCGCCGCTTCCTCCACGGGCTGCCCGGCGTCGACGCGGTCGGCCTGGAGGCGCGTGCCGCCTCGCTCGGCACCCGTTCCATCAAGACCACCGCGAAGGCGTACGCCATCGACCTCGCCATCTCGATGGTCGACCTGACGACGCTGGAAGGCGCGGACACCCCGGGCAAGGTCCGGGCGCTCGGCGCCAAGGCGGTCCACCCGGACCCGACGGACCGCACGGCGCCCGCCACGGCCGCCGTCTGCGTCTATCCCGACATGGTGGCCGTCGCCAAGGAGGCCGTCGCCGGCTCGTCCGTCAAGGTCGCCTCCGTCGCCACCGCCTTCCCGGCCGGCCGCGCGGCGCTCGACGTCAAGCTCGCCGACGTACACGACGCCGTGAGCGCCGGCGCCGACGAGATCGACATGGTCATCGACCGCGGCGCGTTCCTCGCCGGCAACTACATGAAGGTGTACGACGAGATCACCGCCGTGAAGGAGGCCTCGGGCGCCGCCCGCCTGAAGGTCATCTTCGAGACCGGCGAGCTGTCGACGTACGACAACATCCGGCGGGCGTCCTGGCTGGGCATGCTCGCGGGCGCCGACTTCATCAAGACGTCGACCGGCAAGGTCGCCGTCAACGCCACCCCGGCGAACACCCTCCTCATGCTGGAGGCCGTGCGCGACTTCCGGGCGCAGACCGGCGTCCAGGTCGGCGTCAAGCCCGCCGGCGGCATCCGGACCAGCAAGGACGCGATCAAGTTCCTCGTCCTGGTGAACGAGACCGCGGGCGAGGACTGGCTGGACAACCACTGGTTCCGCTTCGGCGCCTCCTCGCTCCTGAACGACCTGCTGATGCAGCGTCAGAAGCTGGCCACCGGCCGCTACTCCGGCCCCGACTACGTGACGGTGGACTGATCACCATGGCCAAGGAAAAGATGACCACCGCATTCGAGTACGCGCCGGCGCCCGAGTCCCGCTCCGTCGTCGACATCGCCCCCTCCTACGGCCTCTTCATCGACGGCGAGTTCACGGACGCGGCCGACGGCAAGGTCTTCAAGACCGTCAGCCCGAGCACCGAGGAGGTGCTGTCCGAGGTCGCCCAGGCCGGCGCCGAGGACGTCGAGCGTGCCGTGAAGGCCGCCCGCAAGGCGTTCGAGAAGTGGTCCGCGCTGCCGGGCTCCGAGCGCGCCAAGTACCTCTTCCGGATCGCCCGGATCATCCAGGAGCGCAGCCGTGAGCTGGCCGTCCTGGAGACCCTGGACAACGGCAAGCCGATCAAGGAGACCCGCGACGCCGACCTGCCCCTGGTCGCCGCGCACTTCTTCTACTACGCGGGCTGGGCCGACAAGCTCGACCACGCCGGCTACGGGGCCGACCCACGGCCGCTGGGCGTGGCCGGCCAGGTCATCCCCTGGAACTTCCCGCTCCTGATGCTGGCCTGGAAGATCGCCCCGGCGCTCGCCACCGGCAACACCGTCGTCCTCAAGCCCGCCGAGACGACCCCCCTCTCCGCGCTCTTCTTCGCGGACATCTGCCGCCAGGCGGGCCTGCCCAAGGGCGTCGTCAACATCCTCCCCGGCTACGGCGACGCGGGCGCCGCGCTCGTCGCCCACCCCGACGTCGACAAGGTCGCCTTCACCGGCTCCACCGCCGTCGGCAAGGAGATCGCGCGCACGGTCGCGGGCACCCGCAAGAAGCTCACCCTCGAACTGGGCGGCAAGGGCGCCAACATCGTCTTCGACGACGCCCCGATCGACCAGGCGGTGGAGGGGATCGTCACCGGGATCTTCTTCAACCAGGGCCAGGTCTGCTGCGCCGGCAGCCGTCTCCTCGTCCAGGAGTCGATCCACGACGAGCTGCTCGACTCCCTGAAGCGCCGCCTGTCGACGCTCCGCCTGGGCGACCCGCTGGACAAGAACACGGACATCGGCGCGATCAACTCCGCCGAGCAGCTCGCCCGTATCACCACCCTCGCCGACCAGGGCGAGGCCGAGGGCGCCGAGCGCTGGTCCCCCGCCTGCGAGATCCCGTCCGCCGGCTACTGGTTCGCCCCGACGCTCTTCACGAACGTCACCCAGGCGCACACCATCGCCCGCGACGAGATCTTCGGCCCGGTCCTGTCGGTCCTGACGTTCCGCACCCCGGACGAGGCTGTCGCCAAGGCGAACAACACGCAGTACGGCCTCTCCGCCGGTATCTGGACCGAGAAGGGCTCCCGGATCCTGGCCGTCGCGAACAAGCTGCGCGCCGGCGTCGTCTGGTCCAACACGTTCAACAAGTTCGACCCGACCTCGCCGTTCGGCGGTTACAAGGAGTCGGGCTTCGGCCGCGAGGGCGGCCGCCACGGCCTGGAGGCGTACCTCGATGTCTGATCGCAGCACTGACCGTCTGAGCGTCTTCAAGACCTACAAGCTGTACGTCGGCGGGAAGTTCCCGCGTTCCGAGAGCGGCCGGGTGTACGAGGTGACCACGAAGCCATCAGCCGCTGCCGCGGCGGGCAAGGGCAACTGGCTGGCCAACGCACCGCTTGCCAGCCGTAAGGACGCCCGGGACGCGGTCGTGGCCGCGCGCAAGGCGTTCGGCGGCTGGGCGGGGGCCACCGCCTACAACCGCGGCCAGGTCCTCTACCGCGTCGCGGAGATGCTGGAGGGCCGCCGGGACCAGTTCGTGCGCGAGGTCGCCGACGCGGAGGGCCTCGGCAAGTCCAAGGCGGCCGCCGTCGTGGACGCGACCGTCGACCGCTGGGTCTGGTACGCGGGCTGGACCGACAAGATCGCCCAGGTGGTGGGCGGCGGCAACCCGGTCGCGGGCCCGTTCTTCAACCTCTCGTCGCCGGAGCCGACGGGTGTGGTGGCCGTCGTCGCCCCCCAGGAGTCGTCGTTCCTGGGCCTGGTGTCGGTGGTCGCGCCCGTGATCGCCACCGGCAACACGGCCGTCGTCGTCGCGAGCGAGAAGGCGCCGCTCCCGGCCCTCTCCCTCGCCGAGGTGCTCGCCACCTCCGATGTCCCCGGCGGAGTCGTCAACGTCCTCTCCGGCCGTACGGCGGAGATCGCGGCGCCGCTGGCCGCGCACCAGGACGTCAACGCGATCGACCTCGCGGGCGCCGACGAGGTGCTGGCGAAGGAACTGGAGATCGCGGCGGCCGACAATCTGAAGCGCGTTCTCCGTCCACAGCCTGTGGACGACTGGACGGCGACGCCGGGCCTCGACCGCCTGACGGCGTTCCTGGAGACGAAGACGGTCTGGCACCCGACGGGGGCGCTGGGCGCGTCCGGTTCTTCGTACTGATTCGTCCCTCCGAGTGGGGAACTGCGGGCCGTTGGCGGCTGGTCGCGCCCACGCGGCGCCAGCCGCATGTCGATCACGGCCCGCGCCCCTTACGGGGCGCTCAGTGCACCGAGCCGAGAAGCTGCCCCACCACCGGAATCGAGCCGATCGACGGCGCCTGCGCCAGCGGCCCCGTCAGCATCTTCGACGTCAGCGGCTTGAAGTCGGCCAGCTGCGTCCCCACCCCGTTGTCCAGCGGGTCCACGCCGGTCCCCGCAAGGGGGTTGGGCTTGAGCCCCGTCAAGGGCCCCGTGACGTACGGCAGTACGCCGCCCAGCGCCTGCATGCCCGCCTGCGGGTCGATGTGGCCGAGCGAGGTGGGCCGGGTCCGCACCACGTCCACCACGGGCTGGGTGTCCGCGGCGGCCGTCGCGGCGCCCGCGCCGAGCGCCACACCTGCCGTGGCGAGGGCGGCCAGGGCACGCCGAGCGGTCGGGGTCGGGGAGGACACGTGTCGGGACATCACTGGTGCCACCTTCTGGTGCGCAGGGTAATCATGTCGGCACACAGGGTAGTTGAGGTGTGACTCACGCTCCAAAGCCGACCCGCGGGGTCGGCAGGAGGCTCCCCATACGTCAAACTGGTGTTCCGTGAGCATTCATCCCCCGTCCCCCGCCCGCGTCGTGCTGCTGTGCGGCCCCTCGGGCTCGGGCAAGTCCCTGGTCGCCGCCCGTTCCGGGCTCCCCGTCCTGCGCCTCGACGACTTCTACAAGGAGGGTGACGACCCGACTCTGCCGTTGGTGGCGGGGAGTTCGGACATCGACTGGGACCATCCGGAGTCCTGGGACGCGGAGGTCGCGGTCGAGGCCATCGGCCGGCTGTGTGCCACGGGGGCGGCGCCCGTACCGGTATATGACATATCACTGAGCGCCCGCACCGGCGCCGAGACGCTGGACATCGGCCGTACCCCGCTGTTCATCGCCGAGGGCATCTTCGCCGCCGAGATCGTGGGGCGCTGCCGGGAACTGGGCCTCCTGGCCGATGCGCTCTGCCTCAGCCGGGGCCCGGTGAAGACGTTCCGGCGCCGCTTCCTGCGCGATCTCAGGGAGGGCCGCAAGTCGGTGCCGTTCCTGCTGCGGCGCGGCTGGCGGCTGATGCGGGCGGAGCGCACGATCGTGGCCCGCCAGGTGTCGCTTGGCGCGTTCCCGTGCGACCGGGACGAGGCGCTGGGCCGGATGGCGGCGGCCGCGGTGGGCCGGCAGACCCGCGACCGGACTCCGGCCACCTGACCGCCGTAGCGAACAGAAAAGCAGGAGCGAACAGAAAAGCGGGACTGGATGGACCCCCCGGCCCTCCAGTCCCGCTTCCCCCGTCGCTCCGCCGAACACCCCCGTGTCCCCCGTGGCGGAGCTCCCCCGTGCTTCCCCAGGTCCCCCCGGACCCGCTTTCCCCCGTGTTCCCCGTGGGTCCCCCCGGACCCTCCCCCAGGTCCCCCGTTCCCCCGGTTTCCCCCGGTTTCCCCCGTCAGGATCCCCCCGGATCCCCTTACCCTCAGGCGACAAGCTCCCCGAAGGCGTTCTCCTCGTCACGGCCGAAGCTGAGGACGTCGTCCTCGCGCAGCCGGCGGAGCGACCGCCAGATGCTGGACTTCACCGTGCCGACACTGATGTCGAGGATCTCCGCGATCTCCGGGTCCGTGCGGCCCTCGTAGTAGCGCAGGACCAGCATGGTGCGCTGGAGTTCGGGGAGCCGGGCGAGCGCCTGCCACAGGACCGCGCGCAGCTCGGTGCCGCTCATCGCGTCCGTGTCGCCGGGCGTCTCCGGCAGTTCCTCGGTCGGGTACTCGTTGAGCTTGCGGCGCCGCCAGGCGCTGATGTGCAGGTTGGTCATCGTCCGCCGCAGGTAACCGCCCACGGCCGCCTTGTCGCTGATCCGGTCCCATGCCCTGTACGTCGAGAACAGCGCGCTCTGCAGCAGGTCCTCGGCCTCGTAGCGGTCACCGGTCAGGTGGTAGGCGGTCGCGTACAGGGAGGCGCGGCGCTCCTGGACGTAGGCGGTGAACTCCGCCTCGGTCAGCGAGCGGCGCTCCCCCGTGTCCTCCCCGTACGCGGATCCCCCGTGTGCTTCCCCCGTGAAGCTGTCAACCACCGTCATGTAGCCGGTGTGCTGACGTCCGGTGCCGCGAGCGCACCCCCGCCCGCTCACGGCACCGGACTTCTCGGAACCCCGGTGCACGTCGTGCAGACGCGTGATCACTGCGCTGGTGCTGTGGCTGATCAGCGTGTTCATCTCGCGCCCCCCGTCGTGGACTTCCGGTAGTTCGGCTTGCCCAGGCGGTCCGCTTGCGCGGTTGCCTGTGCCGAGAACTCTGCCGGGCCACCTTCACGGCCGTATCCGCCGACTGTCACAGACCTGTCACAGGGGTCCGGCACGGAGAGTCCACAGGACGTACACAGGCGGTGGCGCTACGGAGGTTCGCGGACAGCTCCGAGCCGCACAGGTCGTACGACGGGCCCTGCATGGGCCAGAATGAGCCCGTGCCTTCCCTGTTGCTGATCGAGGACGACGACGCCATCCGCACGGCCCTGGAGCTCTCTCTGACGCGCCAGGGGCACCGGGTGGCCACCGCTGCGACCGGTGAGGACGGTCTGAAGCTGTTGCGTGAGCAGCGGCCCGATCTGATCGTCCTCGATGTCATGCTGCCCGGCATCGACGGGTTCGAGGTGTGCCGGCGGATCCGGCGCACGGACCAGTTGCCGATCATTCTGCTGACCGCGCGCAGCGACGACATCGATGTGGTCGTGGGCCTGGAGTCCGGTGCGGACGACTATGTGGTCAAACCCGTCCAGGGGCGGGTGCTCGACGCCCGGATCCGGGCCGTGCTGCGGCGCGGGGAGCGGGAGTCCACCGACTCGGCGACCTTCGGCAACGTCATCATCGACCGCAGCGCGATGACCGTGACGAAGAACGGCGAGGATCTCCAGCTGACGCCGACCGAGCTGCGGCTGCTCCTGGAGCTGAGCCGGCGGCCGGGGCAGGCGCTGTCCCGGCAGCAGTTGCTGCGGCTGGTCTGGGAGCACGACTACCTGGGTGACTCCCGGCTCGTGGACGCGTGTGTGCAGCGGCTGCGCGCCAAGGTGGAGGACGTGCCCTCGTCCCCGACCCTGATCCGTACCGTGCGTGGTGTGGGCTACCGCCTGGACACCCCTCAGTGACGGACCGGCAAGGGGGATTCCGCGGCTGGGCCGCGGATCGCAAGGGAGCCATGTCCCGGCTGCGCTTCACCAGTCTTCGGCTGCGGCTCGTCGTCGTCTTCGGGCTCGTCGCGCTGACCGCCGCCGTGTCCGCGTCCGGCATCGCGTACTGGCTCAACCGCGAGGCCGTGCTCACCCGTACCCAGGACGCGGTGCTGCGCGACTTCCAGCAGGAGATGCAGAACCGGGCCGGTGCGCTGCCCGTGCATCCGACACAGGACGAACTCCAGCGCACGGCCGGGCAGATGGCCAACAGCAGTCAGCGGTTCAGCGTGCTGCTGGTCGGTGACGACGCCAACGGCAAGACGGTGTACGGCAGTTCGGACGGGCTCAGCGCGTTCGCGCTCGACGACGTGCCGACGTCGCTGCGGAAGGCCGTCGACAAGCAGCAGAAGGTGACGGACAGCAACAAGGCGGCGTACCACCTGTACTGGCAGCGGGTCGTCGACCACGGCACGCCGTATCTCGTCGCCGGGACGCGGCTGATCGGGGGCGGGCCGACCGGCTACATGATGAAGTCCCTGGAGCCGGAGGCGAAGGACCTCAACTCGCTGGCGTGGTCGCTGGGGATCGCGACCGGGCTGGCGCTGATCGGCTCGGCGCTGCTGGCGCAGGCCGCCGCCACGACCGTGCTGAAGCCGGTGCACCGGCTGGGAGTCGCCGCGCGGCGGCTCGGCGAGGGCAAGCTGGACACCCGGCTGCGGGTGTCGGGGACGGACGAACTCGCCGATCTCTCGCGGACGTTCAACGACGCGGCCGAGGCGCTGGAGAAGCGGGTCGACGACATGGCCGCGCGGGACGACGCGTCGCGGCGGTTCGTCGCGGACATGAGCCATGAACTGCGCACCCCGCTCACCGCGATCACCGCCGTGACGGAGATCCTGGAGGAGGAGCTGGAGGCGGAGTCCGGGTCGGTGGACCCGATGATCGAGCCCGCCGTCCGGCTGGTCGTCAGCGAGACGCGCCGCCTCAACGACCTCGTCGAGAACCTGATGGAGGTCACCCGCTTCGACGCCGGCACGGCCCGGCTGGTCCTCGACGACGTAGACATCGCCGACCAGATCACCGCCTGCATCGACGCCCGCGCCTGGCTGGACGCGGTGGATCTGGACGCCGAGCGCGGCATCCACGCCCGCCTCGACCCGCGCCGCCTCGACGTCATCCTCGCCAACCTGATCGGCAACGCGCTCAAGCACGGCGGTTCGCCGGTGCGGGTGTCGGTGCGGATGGACGAGAAGGAAGGCGGGGATCTGGTGATCGCCGTACGGGACCACGGACCGGGTATCCCGGAGGACGTGCTCCCGCATGTCTTCGACCGGTTCTACAAGGCCAGCGCCTCCCGGCCGCGCTCCGAGGGCAGCGGTCTGGGCCTGTCCATCGCGACGGAGAACGCCCGCATCCACGGCGGCTCGATCACCGCCGCGAACTCGCCGGAGGGCGGCGCGGTGTTCACGTTCCGGTTGCCCCGGGACGCCTCGCACTTGGCGGAGGAGAGCAAGGACACCGGCGATGCCGGGGATGCCGGGGAGAAGGGCGCCTGATGCACGTACGAAGACTCCTGGCCGTCGCCGGGCTCGCGCTCGCGCTCTCCGGGTGCGGGATCCGGGCCACCGAGGTGCCGACCGACTTCGGCGGGGCGCCCTCGCGGGTGCCGTGCTCGATGACCCAGCCGGATCTGTCGGCGCAGGACGAGCACGGGGTGCCGGTGCAGGTGTTCCTGCTGTGCGGTTCCTCGCTGGTGACCGTCGACCGGGAGGTGCGCGTCCCCGACGGTTCGGCGGACGCCAAGCGGCGGGTGACAGTCGCCCAGGGGCTGCTCGACCAGCTCGCCGAGACGCCGTCGGCCGCCGAGAAGGAGGCCGGCTACACGACGTACGTGCGGGGCGGGATGAGCGTCTGGGGACCTCGGGCCGGGGATCCCGACGACACGCTGCGGCTGAGTACGTCGCCGCCGCAGCTGACGTCGTACGCGCTCGCCCAGATCGTGTGCACGCTGTCCGACTCGGCGGCCGCGGAGGGGGACGGGTCGGTGATCCTGGGCGGGCCGGGGACGGAGGCGTTGCGGCGGTACGAGTGCACGGACTCCGTACGGAACGCGCCGGGTGGGGATCGGCCGCCGTCCACTGAGGTGACTTCTGGCTGAGGGGCGTTTGGGCGCCTCAGGGGGTGTCGGGGCAGGCCGTAAGGCGGGTGCGGGCCCGGTGGGGGCTGGTCGCGCAGTTCCCCGCGCCCCTACGGGACGCGTCCCCTGGGGTGCCTCGTCAGGGGCGCCTCGTCAGGGGTGCCTCGTCAGGGGCGTGTGTTTGAGGCCTCACCCCCGCATCCGGAACCGATCGTGTGCGCGGGGGCGTCTTGGGGGGCGTGCAGCGTCAAGGCTCCATCGGCGGCAGCGCCGCGATCCGCGTCCGTGTGGCAGGGGGTGTCCTCCTTGTCGCACACCTCGTGTTCGTCGCCTGGCTGATGCTGCGGCCGCTGGACGTGCCCTGGGTGATGCCCGCCAACCTGCACCCCTTCGCCGGTATCCGTGCCGACCTGGCGCTGGGCCGGCGCGAGGCGGCGCACCGGATCGGTGAGGGCCTCGCGCTGCTCGCCCCGCTGGGTGTGCTGCTTCCGATGACCCACGGGAAACTCCGGGTCTCCCCGCTCGCCTCCCTGACCAGTTCGGCCGCCGCGGGCGCCATGATCTCGGTGGGCATAGCCCTGCTGCAGACCGGGGTGCCCGGCCGCGTGGTGGACGTCGACTCGATACTGCTCAACACGGCCGGCGTGGTCATCGCGCATCTGGCGGTGGTTCCGGCGGCCCGCTCCCTGCTCCGTCGGCAGCGTGCCCGGCGGCGGCCCGCCGCCCTCCCCCAGGAGGAAGCGGCTCAGGGTCGTACCCCGACGATTCCCAGGGTCGGGATCGCCCCGTAGAGCGACGCTTCGACCCGGTTCGTCTCCGTAGCGTGGAGGTCAGACGAGGGGCCGTACGGGCCGCCTCGCACCGGACGCTCGCGAAGGAGCCGCAGATGTCCAGCCTCGCCCGCCCCACCCATGGCCGCATGATCGGCGGAGTGTGCGCCGCGCTGGCCCGGCGCTTCGGCACCTCCGCGACGACGATGCGGGTGATCTTCCTGCTGTCCTGCCTGCTGCCGGGCCCGCAGTTCCTGCTCTACATCGCGCTATGGATCCTCCTCCCCTCGGAGGAGAAGGCCACCGCCTGGTAGTCCCCTTGTACGGCAACGCCGTTGGGGCGCTCCGGTAGACACCGGGG